>NZ_JAHWGL010000062.1 GCF_019334315.1 Hymenobacter profundi | reverse complement strand
ACCGGGAGATGGTCCTTCGCAAGCTCAGGATGACAAGAAAATAGAAAGTCAAACTTTTCCTACCCTACCGCAGTTATAAACCCGCTATGCTTCTGACTATCACCTCCGTCGAAATTCAGTATTTCATTATTGCAGCGCTGTTTGTGGCGGCGGCGTTTTATGTGGGGCGCCTTTTCTGGCGGGCTTTCTTTACCAAGAGTGCGGCTGGCTGCGCAAAGGGCTGCGGTGCGTGCAGCACTATTGATGTAGACGCCTTGCAACGCACCATCGAAAAACGCCAGGCAATCAGTCAATAACGAGCCTCTCCGCGAGTTTCCGACTCTTTGTAACAACCTGCCCCCGCCCTGGCTGCGTATAGCCGGAGCGGGGGTTTCTTTTCCTGCTCCCATACCCTCTCTATCAGAACTCCTACTCCCATGCAAGACAAAGAAGAAGAACGCTCGATGACTTCGGTTGAAAAGAAACTCAACCAAGAAGGATACACCGCTGATTTTGTGGTAACCGATGGCCGCCTGCATGCCATGAGCGACGACAAAAAAACCTATGCCCCCGAGGATGTAACCATTGTAGACTTCTACCGCTTCGAGGGCGAGAGCAACCCCGATGATATGTCGATTCTCTACGCTATAGAAGCCAAAGATGGTGTAAGAGGCACCATTTCTACAGCTTTCGGCACCTATGCCGACGCCGACGTAGACGGGTTCCTGAAAACGGTTGAAGACCTAGGCAAGAACTTGGTAAAAGGCACCAAGTAGTTAGCTGTCAGTAAATACTGAACAACTCGCATTTAAAAAGTGCGTTCCGAATACATTCGGGGCGCACTTTTTTTGCTTTTAACTTACGTCATATCAGCGCTGTAAGTACGTCCTACCCTCTTCGTTCTAGCACTGACCTCGACCCGCTATTGGTCGCCATTGGCGCGGGTGGGTAAGAATTTTGGTACTGTTTCGGGGTGAAGGCTAGCTTCCCGTCAGGAGGTAGGGCTTCACAACTGCTGTGTGCCTTCAAGCACTGGCCTACCCGAATATAGGGCCACTAGAAACTATTGAATGATAGTATATGAGAAGTTATATATGAAACATTGTTTCATATATAACTTCTCGTCGTAGCTTTGCGGCGTACTTAACACGCATCGTATGTCACTTTTTTACGCTCGACCAAAACGGGCTCTGCTCACCCTCTTTCTGGTATTTGTTGGCTTGCTCACTAGCTTCGGGCTTTTTAGCTGTCAAAAAGAAGAGGTAATAGAAAACATCAATTACGGCTATTTACCCCCTTTTACGTTACCTGATTCTTTGACGCTGGTCTATGGTCAGACGGTGCAGCTCTCCTTACCTGCTGAGTACACCAATCTGAAGGATGCCACTTTGGCTTTTGATTTCAAAGCCAATCCGCGTATCAAACTAAATGATACGGACTCACTGAGTACTTTTATGCGCAACGCTGTTACATTTAACAGCAGCACAAATACTGTGACCGTTGATGCTGGTAAGCTGTATCCTAACGGTATGACTTCCATCACGACCAGCTACCAAACGCCGCGGGTGTATACGGCTATGTTGGTAGCCACTTCCACAGCAGGCTTCCAACCCGTAAAGTCGACTATCAAGATTCGGGTGGTGCCTACGCAACTGGCTATCAAGGACCTTAGTGCCACCGACAAGATTCCGTATGCGTACGCTATTTACAGCAAGCAGGAGGAACGCTATACAGTTGACTACCAAGGCATCAACCCCGCCAATACCTACCTCTACCTCCACGTAAACGGCCGCCCCGATGGCAAAGTGAACTTGGTGAAAGACGAGGTAGTGGTGAGTGCCGACGCGGGTGACCCCGCGCAAAAGAGCGAGTGGATATACGACTTGATTCCCATTCTAACGAAAGATGGGTATGAAGTGGCCCGCAAGCAGTTCCGGGTGGTGTTGATGCCCAAGCCGAGGTTCTTTTTTGGCACCTACTACTCCGATTATGACCTGACGATTCTGGAAAACCGCATCGTTATGGGCCTGGGCAATGCCTACACGTCCAAGGCCCCTACCTTCTCACCCGATAAATACAAAGGCAAGTTCTCGATGATCGGTATCAAGAAGGACGGTGCCGCTTTCACGAATACACAACAGTTGTTTACGGTAGACGAAGCAACCGGCAAGGTATCGGTGGCTGCTAACACAACACTGAAGGCAGGCGCTTACGAAGTGACGGTGCAGACGCAAGCCACTACGGGCCTTGTGCTTACAGCAACCTTCACGCTTGTGATGGAGCCAATAGACGGCTAACGCTACAACAGCATTGGCATCAGCCAGCGTAGATTACCCCCAACAGGGCAGCCATCCAGGAAATGGAGGGCCGCCCCGTTGGGGGTAACGCTTGTTAGTATGCGCCCTTCACGCGCATAGACAGCTTATAAATTCCCTCTGAGGCGGTGATAAACAGCATTTTATGGTCTCTGCCGGCAAAACAGATGTTACCGGTCCATTTCTCGGGTACATCGAAATGGGCGAGTTTCTGGCCAGCGGCGCTGTACACGGTCACACCATTGCCGGTGAGATACACGTTGCCTTTTTCGTCCAGGGTCATGCCATCGGAACCCTGCTCCACAAACAGTTGCTTGTCGGTGAGGTGGCCGTCAGGGCCGAACTGGTAGCGGTAGGTTTTGTCGCCGTCGATGTCGGCCACGTAGAGGTAGCGGCCGTCGGGGGTGCCGATGATGCCGTTGGGCTTGCGTAGTTGGTCGTCTACTACCACCGGTTGGGTCTGACCGGGGGCCAGGTAAAACACCTTTTGGCCTACCATATCGGGGCTATTGCGTGCCCAGTAGTCGCGCTGGTAGTAGGGGTCGGTGAAGTAGATACCGCCGGTTTTGGGGTGCGCCCATACGTCATTGGGGCCATTTAGTCGCTTGCCGCCGAAGTCTTTCACCAGCACCTTCACCTTTTTATTGTTGGGGTCGATGGACCACAGCTGGTTGTGCTCGTCGGCGCAGGCCAGCAGGTGGCCTTTGGCATCGAAGTACATCCCATTGGCCCGCCCGGCATCGGCCATAAACAACGACAGCTTGCCGCTGGTGTCGTATTGCCAGATGGTGTTATTAGGCTGATCGGTGAAAAACACGTTGCCCTGGCGGTCTACGGCCGGGCCTTCCGTGAATTTGAATTGCCGGGCAATAAGTTGGGGCGTAGCAGAATCGGCCACCAACTGAGCGGTTTGGTTGTCGGGTGTATCCATAGCAATAGTATCCGTAGCCATTGCGCGTTTGGTTACGACGGCGGGTATCACTAGCAGCACTGCTACCACAATGGCGGGCAATCGGCTACCGGGTTTCATCCATTTCATATACAGCATATAAGCGTTTTGCAAGCCGTTCGGACTTTCTGGCGGCTATTTAAGTAAGTAGAATCTTTTCGCAACGTCAGGTGGCGTGACCCCGCCCCCGCCCCTCTGGGAGAGAGGTGCATTCAACAATTCTCGTGTGTATCGTCTGGCACTCCTCTCCCGGAGGGGAGGGGGTCAGCCTATTCGCGCACCATCTTCTTACTGATTTCTTCCAGCAGCTCGGGCGAAATATCCAGCGTGCGAATGGGGAAGGGAATCACGATGCCTACCTTATCGAAGGCGCGCTTAATGCGCATGATGGCTTCGCTTTTGGCGCCCACGTAGTCGACCTGCTTACGGTAGGGAATCCAGAAGCGCAGGGTGAAGTCGATAGAGCTTTCGCCGAACCCCGTGAACATCACCTCCACGGGCCGGTCGGTGAGCAGGTTGGGGAAGCCGCGCATGCAGTCTAATACCACGTCGCGGGTTTTTTCCAGATCGGTGTCGTAGGTCACGCCGCACTCCACGTCTACGCGGCGGTGGGTGGTCACGGTGTAGTTAATCACGGAGCTTTCGAACACCTTGCGGTTGGGCACGCGCACCAGCTCACCCGTTACCTGGCGCAGGTCCAGGGTGCGCAGGTTGATGCTCTCGATGGTGCCGAAGTAGCTTTCCGTCTGAATAACATCGCCAACCGTGAACGGCCGCTGAATGGCGATGATGATGCCACTGATGAAATTGGCCGCAATATCCTGAAACGCAAAACCCAGCGCCAAACCAATAATCCCGACACCCGCCAGCAGCGAGGTCACGGTTTTATCGAGGCTGAGCACTTCTAAGGTGAAGAACAGCCCCACAAGCAGCACACCCACGTAGGTGATGGTGATGACCAAGTTGTTGAGCGTAGCGCTGTGCGACACGCGCGGCAACAGATTGCTTACCACCCGGCGCACCAACCGTGCTACAAAGTAGGTGATGACCAGAATCAGCACTGCCATGATCATATTGGGCAGCAGCAAAATAAACTGCCTTACCCAGCGGCCAAGCTTATCTGTTAGTAAAGTGAAAATACGATGGAAGTCAGTTAATCCGAACATAGGATAGTAAGTCTGTTGCCTAAACATACGGGGAACCCATAGGATTGGTCAAATTGTGCAGCGCGGGCACGCAGCCTACCCTGGTCATTGCGTGTATCTTTGGGCATGACAGCTTCTCCTATTCAAACAGGTTTGCTGGCCTACGGTATGTCGGGCCAGATTTTTCAGGCGCCTTTTGTGGCGGCTCACCCTGGTTTCGCGCTGCGCGCCGTAACGGAGCGCCACCAGCAGCGCGCCGCCCAAGACTACCCTACTATCCAGAGCTACCCCAGCGTAGAGGCGCTGCTGGCCGATCCGGAGGTGGAACTGGTGATTGTAAACACGCCCAGCAACACGCACGTGGACCTGGCTACCCAGGCCCTACTGGCAGGCAAGCACGTGCTGGTAGAAAAGCCCGTGGCCATTACCACTCCTGAGCTAGAAGGGCTCCTAGAGCTGGCGCAGCGGCAAGGCCGGCACTTCCTGGCCTACCAAAACCGCCGCTGGGACAGCGACTTCCAAGCCGTACGGGCCGTGGTAGAAAGCGGGCAGCTCGGCAAACTACACGAGGTACACTTCCGCTACGACCGGTTCAGAACGCCGCTCAACGCTAAGAAATTCAAGGAAGAGCCCGGACCCGGCGCCGGTCTGTTCTACGACTTGGGGCCGCACCTGCTGGACCAGGCTATCAGCTTGTTTGGGGCACCGCTCAGCTGCACCAAAACCCTGACCAGCCACCGCCCTCATTCCCGGGTAGACGACTACTTCCACCTGCACCTGCGCTACCCCGAGGGGCTGGAAGTGTTTCTCACCAGCGGCTTACTTGTGGCGCAACCAAGCCCAGCCTTTGTGCTGCACGGCACGCGCGGCAGCTTCAGCAAGATGCGCTCCGATGCACAGGAGGGCCAACTACAAGCCGGCATGCGCCCTACCGAGCCTAGCTATGGTCAGGAAGCACCCGAGCACGCTGGCCGCCTCACGCTGGCCGCGCCCGGCACCGACAACCTCACCACCACGCCCTACCCTGGCTTGACGAGCAACTACCTAGAGCTATTCGAGGCCGTGTTCCAAACCATTCGGCACGACGCGCCCTACCCTATCCGCAAGGAGCAACTGCTTCAGCAGTTGGCGTTGTTGGAGCAGCCGGCTAGCTAAGCAAATGGGTCCCTCTCTCGGCCCCTCTCCAAAAAGGGAGAGGGGCTGAGGGAAGGACCCTACTAGAACGACTAGATGCTTGCATTAGCTCTGGCATTCCACTAACTCTGCTATTATATAAACCTTTTGCCCTGTATATTTGTAACCTATTCTGTTACACACTTTGTATATGAACACACGCTTCGTCGTTGCTACCCATATTCTGGCTTACCTAGCCCGTGCCAACGGGCAGCCGGTATCATCGGAGGTAGTGGCGAAAAGCGTGGGCACGCACCCGGTGGTAGTGCGCCGTTTGCTGGGTGATTTGCGCCGGGCGGGACTAGTACGCACACAGTTGGGTACGGGCGGTGGTGCTCTCCTAGACCGCGCCTTGGACGATATCACGCTGCTGGATGTGTTGCACGCCATGCTGGAGCCCGAAGCCGACCTGTTCGCCGTCAACAATGCCAACCCCAATACTGGCTGCGACGTGGGCCGCGTCATCAGCGACTCGCTCGACGATTTGTTGGGGCCCGCCAAAAAGGCCATGCAAGCAGCCCTGGCAGCCGTGCCCCTTACTGAGGTGATCCGGCAAATCCGACTGCGCCTGAACAGCGAGGACTGCGGCTGCCCTGCCGATGATGGCAGCTAACAGCTTCTTTTTGGTGCTTTACCCCTGTGCGTTAAAGTAAACGTCCTTCTCAAACGTCATCTTATTTGTAAGCCGAAACAACGCTCACTACGCTCTGCTTACTGCCTTTAAATGTAACCGTTGCGATTACGGTTATTCTTTCCGCTTCGAAATCATGAAAAAAAACCTGGGATTTTTCTTTATCCCGCTAGCCGCCATCGGTAGTCTTACCCTACCTCACTGGCTGCATCCACATCGTGCTACCCCGCAAGCTGCCATTGTAGTAGAAGCTCCCGCCAATGCGCCACTGGTAGCAACGGGACAGGCAGTAGCCGCGGGTGTGCGGGGCCGCTTGTGGCAGCTCTACGTGGTGCCGGGCCAGCGGGTACGCCAGGGCGAGGTGCTGGCCAAAATGGCCTCTACCCTACCCACGCAGGGCACGGCGCCGGCTGCCTTGGGCTTCGAGTACGTGGTGGCGCCCGCCGATGGCACCATTGCGGCTACCGTAGCCGAAACCGGCGCTTACCTTGTCGCCACCGAAACGGTGCTGTTGTTTCAGCCTACTGAGTAAAGTAAACAGCCACTTTTTCGACTCTAGGTATACCAAACCTTTACTTCCCGGACGTTACACGTCCACCATTGTTTACCTTTTTCTTGCTTTTCTGATGGAACAACTCGTCCGCCAGCAAGTAGAGCGCCTGCTTCGTCGGAAGGGGCGCCGCACTACCCAGCCCCTCCTGCCTACATCCCGCCTGGCCGAGGATATAGGGCTGGATTCGATTGAAACGGTGGAACTGGTAATTGATCTGGAGCATCGTTTCCACATCGAGATACCGGACCCCGAGGTGGAAACCTTGCGCACCGTGCAGCATGTGTTGGACTGCGTAGAGCATCACCTCACCAGCCACCACTTGGCCGTGGCGTAGTGCTCTGACACTTGCGTACACGACAAACTGACCCGCCCGCTGTTACTCTGGGCGGGTCAGTTTGCTTTCGGGGTAGGTGGGGTTGAGGTCGGCCAGGGTGTCGCGCAGGGTGCGGGCTACCTCGTAGGCTTTGTACCAGTTCTGATCAGATGGCACAAGGTACCAGGGGCAGCTGGGTGGGCTACAATGCTTGAATACGTCCTCGTATACTTGGCGATAGGCGGGCCACTGCCCGGCCTTGTGGTCATCGCCAGGCTCATACTTCCACTGCTTGCTGGGATTATTAACACGCTCCGCTAGGCGCTCCTCCTGCTCTTCCTCCGACACATTGAGGTAGAACTTCAGCACTGTGGTGCCGGCCTGCTGCAAGAGTTCCTCAAAGTGATTGATGGCCGCGAAACGCTGTTTAGCCGTAGCGTCATCGATTAGCTTATCTACGCGAGTGACCAGCACGTCTTCGTAGTGCGAGCGGTTGAACACGTGAATCATGCCGTGGCCGGGGGTGCGTTGGTGAATGCGCCACAGAAAATCGTGGGCCAGCTCGTCCTTGGTAGGCTCTTTAAACGAATACACCCGCACGCCCTGCGGATTGATACCGCTGAACACCCGCCGAATCAGGCCGTCTTTGCCGCTGGCATCCATACCCTGCAACACCACCAAAATGCTACGTTTGTTCTCAGCATACAGGCGTTCCTGCCACTCCACCAACTCCTCCCGGATTTTGCGCATCTCGCGCTTGGTTTCGTCTTTGTGTACGTGCTTCGGTGCGCGAGTAGGCAGCTTGGTCAGGTCGACGTCGGGTAGGGTGGAGTTCATGAAGTGGTGTTAGGGGTAGTAAATACTATAGTACGAGCACGGCTTCAGCGCAGCTGAGTGGTGCTGCCCAGGGCAGCCAGCGTCACGGGGCCTTCTGATACGTATTGCAGGCGCGCCGGCAGGCCGGCTTCGTCCAGATCATCGAGCAACGCCCGCCCATCAGCTTCCGACTTATACGAGTCGATGGTGGTAGCGATGACGGTGACAGGCCGGTTGGGTAGGGCTTTCAGGGTAGCGCGGCGGTCTATTTCGGGCGGAAACACGGCGGCGTACAGAATCAGGCGGTCGTAGCGGGTGCGCTGGCCGGCCAGCCAGCGCGCCGCCGCCGCGCCGCCGTGCCCGCAGCCCAGCACCGTCACGGTTACTTCGGGTGGGCACGCGGCCAGCACCTCCGCCGCCAACGTGTCGAGGTAGTTGCTCAAGTCCGTCAGGTCGGGCACCAGGTCGCCCACCGCAAACCAGTCGGCCCCAATGCGGCGCGGCGCTTGCCCATCAGATGGCAATCCGTAGCGCGACAGCGCCTCGGGCAGCACCAGCAGGCGCTCGGGCGTATCGAGGGCAACTAATTGAGCAGCCAGCTCCGGCACCGGCTGGTTTTCGCCGTGCAGACAAAACCATACCTGCTGAATAGCGGGTCCGGGCTCGCCCAACAGGTAGTAGCGAGCCGTGCGGGAAGTAGTAAACGTAATGGGCTGCATAGGCAGTGCGGAACAACGTATCTGAAAGCGGAGTGGTATTTTGTTGGTATCCAGTCTTCGCTCACCCGCTTAAGGGTAGCAATTGCCAGGTACTACGGTCAAATATCGGAAGCCTATACGCAGAATCGACTCCAACTGATCAGGTAAGAGCGAATAGTTTATTGCCGCACTATACGGCCACAATGGCACATACATTGGCTAGAAACAGTTTAAAATATGCCATTATGGCCATATTATGCGGTTTTCGCTGGTATTACTTGGCTGGTACACAGTTTGATTAAGTATAGTTGAAACTAAGAGAAGAGGAAACACCATGAATCTGATAAGCAAAGAATTTATTCATAACATCGCCCCGCAACTCGATCTGCTCAACACGATTGGCGGTGGTATTGCGCAGGCCATGCTGCGGGTAGATAAGCGCGAAAAGGGCGTGGTTATTCGGGTGGCGGCTCCCTCCATCAACCCCGAAAACTTCCACGTGCTGCTGAACGACCGTAACCTGACCATTTTCTGCGAATACCGCCACCAGCCCGATGACCAGCTGGCCGCGCCGCTATTCAACCAAACGCTGGCCATTCCCGCTGGTCTGGACCTAGAGCGCATCGACGCCGTGCACGAAGGCAACGAGTTGCGTATCCGTATTCCCTACAAGGACAACGCCACCAAGGGGCGCGAAATCGATATTAAAATCCGGTAGAACTCACTCCCTACCCTAACCGAAAGCCACCCTAGCGGGTGGCTTTTTTTGTGGCTATCCTACCCAAACAACGGAATTAGCAGCGCAAAGCCCATGAGAAGCGACAGGTAAAACCAGCCCATCAGCTGGCCACGGTAGCGGCGCGGCAGTTGGTTGCTGAGCACCAACACGGCCACTACCACCAGCAGCAGGTGTAGCAGCAGAAACACCACCGTCTTCACCCAGTTGCTGACAATGGTGTTTTCGGCCTGTAGCTGGTTGCTCTCGCCCAGGCCCGAGGTAGCAAACCGCAGCAGGTAGTACACCGCCACCTCAAACGCCACAAACAGCCCTAGACCTGCTAGCCACGTCAGAAAGCCGTTTTTCTCGATTACATCAGCCATGAAGCGGTGAAGTTGTGAGTGGTGAGGTTGTGAGTAAATATACGTGTGTCATCCTGAGTGCAGCGAAGGACCTTCTCACTGTTGAACGAGTCGTTGGTATGGCTGTCGTTCTTATGTGAGAAGGTCCTTCGCTCTGCTCAGGATGACAGCCGTTTTTGCTACTGTCTATTCATCATTTCACTGTTCACCACTCACTTCCTTTGTGCGAGTATGGATGTAGAGGTCTTCTACCTTAGTGCGTGCCCAAGGCGTGCGGCGCAGAAACGTGAGGCTGGATTTGATGCTGGGGTTGACAGCAAAGCAGTTGATACGGATGCGCTCATCCAGCCCTTCCCAGCCATAGTGCGCTACCAGATACTCCAGAATGTGCGCCAGCGTGACGCCGTGCAGCTCCCGGATGAGGTGGCCGTTTTCGTCGCGGGCTTCGGGAGAGGAAGAGGTAGGCATGGTAGCAAGTAAAAGGAGTAAGCAGACCGAAAGATACGCATCAAGGTAAAAAAAGGCATTTTTTACGCGCCGCTGGGCACCATCGCGTCGAAATCCTGCGTTACTTTCGGTGTGGCTACTCTCACCAACCGCTCCCGTCGTGCTACCGCTGCTGCGGCTGCCCGCGCCGCCAACATTCGGCGCACGTGGCGGCTAGTGGCGGTGTTGCTGTTGGTAGGAACGTTGTTGGTGTATGTGCGCTATCGGCGGCAGCTGCACCGCTACGTGCGCCACACCTACGCCACCCTCATTACTGGCCACCTCACGGGCCTGGAGGCCACGCCGCTACTGGCCGGCTATTCCGTGCACGGCATCGATGTATCGTCTTACCAAGGCCGCATCAACTGGAAGCTGGTAGCGGGGCACCAGGTGCAATTTGCGTTTATTAAGGCCACGGAGGGCGTAACGCTACGCGACCCGCGCTTCCGGACCAACTGGCGGGGCGCCCGCAAGGCAGGCGTATACCGGGGGGCCTACCACTTCTTTCAGCCCAACTACGATGGCGCAGCCCAGGCCAACCTGTTTACCCGCACCGTGCCCCTGCAAGCCGGCGACTTGCCCCCCGTGCTCGACGTAGAGGCCCCCAATTTTCATGATGTAGCCACCATGCGCCGCAACCTGGCTACTTGGATGCGGCTGGTGGAGCGGCACTACGGCGTGCGGCCCATTCTCTACTCCAACTACGGCTTCTACCGGCGCTACCTGGCCGGACACTTCGATGAGTACCCGCTGTGGCTGGCGCACTACGAGGTAGACACCCCCCGCCTACCCGCCGACAAGTGGATTATCTGGCAGCACTCCGACGAATCGTATGTACCTGGCATCCGAGGCACCGTCGATTTCAACGTATTTCAGGGAAGCTTTGAGCGGCTACGCAGCCTACGGATTCCGGCTCGGCCGCGCCCTACCCCGAAGCCTAACCGGTAGGCAATTGCCGCTTTTCGCCTACTTTCGTGCCATGCCCATACCTCTTTTTTACCGGTTTTGCCTACGTTGGCCGGGGCTGTTTTTGGGTAGCTTGTTGCTGCTCACTGCCTGCGGTGGCGGACGCAACGCCTTCACCCAGACCGGCAAAGCTTCCTACTACGCCGATAAATTCAATGGCCGCAAAACGGCCAGCGGCAGCACCTACCGCCCTGGCCGGCGCACGGCAGCGCATAATACCCTACCCTTCGGCACGGTGGTGCGCGTGACCAACCCCAGCACCCACCGCTCCGTCAAAGTCACCATCACCGACCGGGGGCCGCACGTCAAAGGCCGCGTCATCGACCTATCGCGCAAGGCCGCCCGTAAGATCGGGATGCTGGATGCGGGCGTGGCGCCTGTGCAGCTGAAAGTAGTGCGGGCCGTTCGCTGATTCACCCTTATTCCTACCCTATGCGTATCCGCAAAAAAGTGAAATGGTCGTTTCCTGCTGCTACCAGCCGGTTTGTGGCACTGGGCGCCTTTGTGAAAGCGGCCGAGGCCCAGCACTGGTCAGAAGCCGAAATTCAGTTTGTGATGGATGAAGTGGTGGAGGCCAAAGACGACGCAGAGGCGTTTGATATCCTACGCGACTACTCGGAGTAAGGTAGCAAGACGACAGGCTGCTGAGAAGATGCTCGCATTCGCTAAAAAAGGGCATTAGAAGGATGTAGAGACGCATACTTGCGTCTCGTCGTTGAACGATTTCGGCCATCTGGCGCGAACGACGAGACGCAAGTATGCGTCTCTACATCGTTCACTATTCAACGAAAACAACCTCTAATTCCGCTTGCCCTTCTTTTTGCCGCTTTTGGCTTTGTCCATCGTGGCGCGGGCCAGGCTGTCCTGAGCAGCCACGGAGGCGGCTGTGGTGAGGCGCCCCGTGGGCGATACCATGTCGCCTTCCTGCAAGGTGACGGTGCGGCCATCGGTGGCGGTGAGCGTGCCGTTGGTGGCTACTTTGACGCCGCTGGGTAGGGTCACGTCGTCGCGCAGTGGATTGGTGGCGCCGCTTTGCGTACGCATCACTTGCCCATCTTTCATCATAAAACCCTCTTTCATGGTGGCTCCTTTAGGCGTCACACGGGGTTTGGGCTGTACTGTTTTGCGGGCGGATGGGGTGGTTTGGGCCTGGGCTGTTAGGGCGGTGCTACTCAGCAACAGGGCGGCGAGAAGTACGGTAACTTTCATGGGTAGGGTAGGAATAGATGAAGAGTGTGGCGAGGAGCCGGCGCTAGGTAGCAGGTGATTTGCCCGTCAGCAACACGGCAGTAACCAGAAGGCGCTGCCACTCGTTTTTGGTAAGAAATACGGGTGTTTCCCCTATCCGGATCTACTGACCTTTCATTCTCCCACTACCATGAGCAAAGCCTCTAACGACACCGAAAACGAAGAAGTATATAAGCAGTTCAAAGACCAAGTAAACATGACGGCCTCCGAGCTGGAGAAGTGGCTGAAAACTGATGAGTCGAAGGAGGTAGGACAGGACAGCGGCGACGGGGAAAGCATCGGCCATAAGTCGGGCGAGCACATCATCGACATTCTGCACAAGAAGACAGCCGACCTTACCGACGACGACTACGCCCATATGCACAAGGTGCACAGCTACATCAGCCGCCACTCGGCTCAGGGTCCTGAGAAAGACAAAGAACATTCGCGCTGGCGCTACTCCCTTATGAACTGGGGCCACGACCCGTTGAAAAAATAGTTTTTGATGTGCTGTTGTGCTGCTGATTGATTCGATGCTTTATGCAGCGCGTCCATCAGCAGCCCAGCATACCTCCTCCATCAGCACATCAAACCATCAACTGCTTTGGACTACAAGGATTATTACAAGGCCCTGGGCGTAGAAAAAAACGCGACGGCCGATCAGATCAAGAAAGCCTACCGCAAGCTGGCCCGCCAGTATCACCCCGATGTGAACCCCAACGACCCCGAAGCGGAGCGTAAGTTCAAGGAAGTGAACGAGGCCAACGAGGTGCTCAGCGACCCAGAAAAGCGTAGCAAGTACGACCAGCTCGGCGCCGACTGGCAGCGCTATCAGCAAGCAGGCGCGGGTGGCGCACAGGGCGCGGGCGGCGGCTTCGATTGGTCGCAGTATGCACAGGGCGGCGGGTTTGGCGGGGGCGGTGAGGACCCGTTTGGCGGGGCCGACTTCTCCGACTTTTTCGGCAATATCTTCGGCGGCATGGGCGGCGGCCGGGCCGGGGGTACCCGCGCCCGCGCCGGCCAGGATTATCAGGCCGAGTTAGTTTTAACGCTGGAAGAAGCATACCAGGGCGGCCCGCGCACCATCACCGTGAACGGCAAAAACCTGCGCCTCACGGTGAAGCCAGGTGTGGAGAACGGCCAAACCATTCGGCTGCGCAACCAGGGCGGGGCGGGGCTCAACGGCGGCCCGGCCGGCTCGCTCTACCTCACCTTCCGCATAGAGCCCGACCCGCGCTACACCCGCACCGGCAACGACCTGACCCAGGAAGTGCCCGTGAGTGTGTATAAGGCTATTTTGGGCGGCGAGCAGGTAGTGGATACGTTGTCGGGTAGCGTCAAAATCAAGATTAAGCCCGAAACCCAAAACGACACCCGCCTGCGTCTGCGGGGCAAGGGCTTTCCGGTGTATGACCAGCCCGGCCAGTTCGGCGACCTGTACCTGCGCCTTACCCTCAGCCTACCCCAGCAACTCACCGAGCAGGAGAAAGACCTGTTCCGCCAACTAGCCGCACTGCGCAATGAGTGATGTTAGAGGGTAGCGGTTAGTTGTCAGCAGGTAGTTGCCAGTTAAATGGTACCAGCAACTACCTGCTGACAACTAACCACTATCCCCCTAATAACCAACAACCAACCATTGATAATCAGCAACATGGAAACGCACGTCATCACGATTACTTATCACGATTGCGCCACCACGTACGGCCTGCGTGAGCAGGACCTGCGCGAGTTTGTGGAGTTGGGCTTGGTACAGCTTGCTCCCGGCGCCCCCGACACCATCCGCGACGAGCCCGAACACCTAGCCCGCCTGGCCCGTCTTCAGCACGAACTAGGCCTGAGCACCACGGCCATCGATGTAGTGCTGGCCATGCGCCGCCGCATGCAGCAGCTCCAGCAGGAGCTGATGCGGCAGCGGGCCCGCGCCCTGCAATTAGAGCAATTTGTATATGGCAGCGGGCGCACGCTGGAAGCAGACGAGTATCTATAAATCAAGTAATTATATCCGTGCGCAACCCAACTCGATAGTGCCTCAAAAAATTAGCTTTCGGAAATATAGATAGAGAGTAACTTTTCTGGTGAAGGGTGGTATAATTCTGTGCTGGCCGGTCAAATTCCAACGACCAGAATCATTCAATTCTCTTCTTTATTTATATGTCTTTGACATTCTCTACCCTTCGGGCATTGAGTGCGGGCCTGGCCATCAGCGCCTTAACTCCACTTATGACCCAAGCACAAACCTCTGAGTACAAAACGGTTGTCGGTATTTCGGCTAATGGTTTTCAGTACAAAGGCAATCTGGGTTCCGACTACTGGGACTTCAGCCGTGCGAAGTGGGGACCTGGCATCTCCATCAACCAATACATTGCCCCTGGCCTGAGCATCGGTTTGCAGGGTAGCTATGTAGAGTTGAAAAAATCGTTGGGCACCAACAGCAGCAACTTCAACACCAACGTGGTGAGTGCGAATGTGCCCATTAAGTTGATGCTGAACAATGGCTGGGCTTTGAAGGAAGACGCCTTTATTCAGCCATACATCCTGTTGGCGCCCGGCATTCTGTACTACAGCAGCGATGGGCAGTATCGTTTGAATAATAGGAATACTGTATTCAGCCGCGACGAAACTAAATTTGCCGGTCAGGCTGGCTTGGGTATCAACTTCCGCATTAGCGGCAACCTTGGCATTTTTGTGCAGACTTCGCAGGTGGTAGGCTACAAAGCGAACCTCGATGGCAACCCCAACCACGACAACGACGGCTGGGACGACCGGTTATTACAACACTCGGCAGGGCTGAACCTTGCCTTCGGCAAAGCCAAAGATGAAGATGGCGATGGTGTGTCAGACCGCAAAGACAAGTGCCCTGGCACCCCGGCTGGTGTAGCTGTTGACGAAAACGGCTGCCCGCTTGACCGCGACGGTGACGGTGTACCCGACTACCAGGACAAGTGCCCCGACGAGAAAGGCCTAGCTACCTTGGAAGGCTGCCCCGACCGCGACGGTGACGGCGTACGTGACTCTGAGGATGCCTGCCCCGATACGCCTGGCAAGCCGGAGCTGCAAGGCTGCCCCGATGCCGACGGGGATGGTGTAGCTGACAAGGACGACAAGTGCCCCAACACCCCCGCCGGCGTAGCCGTTGACGCTACCGGCTGCCCATTGGATAAAGACGGTGATGGCGTGCCTGACCACGAGGACCGCTGCCCTAACACGCCAGGCCCGGCTTCCAACAAAGGTTGCCCCGAGGTGAAAGCCGAAACCAAGAAGGTGCTCAACGAGGCTACTAAATACATCCAGTTTGAGTTCAACAAAGCGGCCTTGAAGCCTTCTTCCTACCCCAAGCTAGAGCAATTGGTGAGCATTCTAAATGAGTATCCCGACTATAACCTGAGCATTGCCGGCCATACCGACAGCAAGGGTAGCGACGCTTATAACCAGCAGCTGTCGTACGACCGCGCTTCCAGTGCCCGTCAGTATATGATTGAAAAAGGCATTGCCGAGTCGCGCATTGAGTCGCGGGGCTATGGCGAAAGCAAGCCTATTGCCACCAACGATACGGAGGCCGGCCGCGCCCTCAACCGCCGCGTGGATTTCGACCTGTACCTGCCCGGCGACACGAACCCCGCTGAGGCCAAATATGGCCCCCAGCCTACCCTGAAGGAACTGAACGAAACAAAACCCGCTGCACCTGCCAGCAAGGC
The DNA here is from genome assembly GCF_019334315.1 of Hymenobacter profundi. Taxonomy (GTDB): domain Bacteria; phylum Bacteroidota; class Bacteroidia; order Cytophagales; family Hymenobacteraceae; genus Hymenobacter; species Hymenobacter profundi. The sequence goes on along the minus strand of NZ_JAHWGL010000062.1, from coordinate 14,184 downwards.
TAAAAAAGCACCGGCTAAGAAAACGCCGGTTCGTAAAGCTCCCGTACGGAAGTAGGGCTTTCCCTACCCTCCGTTAATTGAAAAGGCGGCCTGCTATACAGCAGGCCGCCTTTTTGGGTTTTGTGGTGGAAGGGTTGTAATGGCTTGCCATTCCATACTGCTCTCCGTAACATACAGGACAACAGTTGCTTTTCTAACTCCTGTTAGTCCCCTGCGCTATAGCACGTCTACGGCTAGGGCCAGCAGGGCACCGGCCAGTGTAGCCACCAGTTTGCGAGTGTTTAGATGATGCTCAGGGCTGGTTTCAAATAGGATAGTAGTCGATACATGCAGAAAGTTGCCGGCCACCAAGCCCAACAGGGCAGCATACCACCCGCTGTGGAGCAGCTGTTCTAGTACTATATAATTGCTGAATACAATGCCTGCCGGTGCGGCTAAAGCAAACAGCAATAGGTAGGGCAGTGCCCGCCGGAAGCTGCCCAACTGCAACAGCAGGGTGCCCATCAGCGCAAATGCCGCCGGAATGTGGTGCAGCGTAATACCAATCAGTACGGCATACAGATTACTTGCTACGTCGCCTGCCTGTGGCGCCTTAACCAGAATACTACCCTCTAAGAAAGAATGCAAGACCAGCGCGCCTAGCAGTGCGAAAGGCACCCGGCCTATCGGCCGCTCGTGGGCGTGGGCGTGCACATGCCCGTGCTCTACCCCCTGCGAAAACACCTCTAGCAGCAACTGCCCAAAAAAACCCGCCAGCACGTAGTAGCCCACGCGGTGGGGTTGCTCTGGCAGCAGCAGCAACGCCTCCGGCAGCAGGTGCATTACAGTGAGTGTAAACAGGTAGGCTCCGCCAAAAGCCAGCAGCGGCTTCAGCCAAACGGTATGCAGGGTAGGCACTAGTCTGGTCAACAAACCAGCTCCCAACACCGTCAGGAACAAACTAAAAATGGCAAGCCACATACGATGCTCTAAAAAGAAAAATGCCTGCCACTCTCACACCGAAAAGAAAGGGGGCGCTATCCGCGCCCCCTTTCTTTTCGGGTATTTAACAGACATTATTTTGAAACAACGTTGCAAAAAATAAGTTTTCGTTGATTCTATTCTGTAGCTGGAGTAGCCTGGTTAGCAACTAAATCCATTTCACACACAGGGCATTTACCCGGCTTATTGCTTTCACTACCCTGGCAACCCATGGGGCACGCATAGGCAGCGGTATGCACGGGAGTAACTGCTTCTGTGTTGGCAGGCGCGGCGATGGTAGCTGGCTCCGACTGGCAAGCACCTAGAAGCAACATTGCCCCTAGCAACAAACCCGTTGCCGGACGAAGCATCAACTGGCCCAACGAAAAATCCATCTCTATTGGTGCGAGTCGTCGTCCTGTACCGAGCGGGAGCGGGCTTTTGCCTTTTCCTGGGCGGCTTCGCCCTGCTCATGCCGAATCTCTTGGTCGTTAGCCGACACCGTTTTCTTTGGATTAGGCATAGCGCGCTCATCGAGCGTTACCGCCGAGTTGATAGGGCGCGGAATGGCAGCGCCGTTTGCCTGGGTTTCAGGCTTGCTGCCACCCTGCTGTTCTCCCTCATTCATAAAGTAGGTATCCGAGCGCGTGCCAGGAGCTACCATATCTAATGATACTTTCTTGTCCGGACGCCAGTCCGAAGGTTCGCTGCTGCACGCGTTCAGGGCGAGGGTGGCCAGGGAAAGGCCGGAGAGCAGAAGTTTTTTGGTCATATCAATAAGGAAGAAAATGCCGAAGCGGACTACGTAAAAAAGGAAGCTTACCTGCTTACGAGCACAAAGGTACACACAGATGTACCCGCGGCGCCACCCAAATGTTACGCTGCTTTGGTTTCGGCGGGCAGCAGGTTTTTGCGCCGCAAAATAGCCTCAAACAGCTTGATATCGTTGGGCGAGTTGAAGATGCGCGGTGGCAGCAGCATAAACACTGGCACGTCGAAGGTGCGGGCCACCCAGCGGCGCCAGCCGGCCAGCTCCTGCGGGGCCTCGCCCTGCTTCAGGTACAGCATGTAGCCATCGGGCGCCACGCGGGCGCGGCCAATCATTTCCCAGCCGATGTTCATGCCCTGCTTTTCGTTGAGGCGGGCAATGAGCTGGCGGTTGTCGATTTCGTAGCTCACGCGTTCAAATAGCGGCTTGCTCTGCTCCATCTGCGTCACGCCCGTAATCTGCGCCGAACGTAGCAGCACGTACAGCACCGTAAGCACTACCCCCGACGCCAACCACCACCACGAGGGCCAGATCAAGGCAGGCAGCACTCCCACTACAAACGGGATGAGTGCGTACCACCATTCCTTTTTCCAGACCTGCGCCATAGCCAGGCGCGTGTAGGTATTGGTATCGAGCTGCGTTTTCTTCGTGCGAATCGCGAGGGGCGAGGGCTGTTGCGCCTGCCGCACTCCTCGCTGATTAGGTTGTTGCATGGTATATTGATGTGCTGATTTTTAATGGGTTGATATGCTGATTTTCTGACAGTTTGATATGTTCCTAATTAGTTAAAGTGTTGTTTCCGAGCCAATAACCAACTCGTCCACCAGCACATCAACTCATCGAAAATCAGTACCTTAGAATGCTTTCAGGCTCATGTCCAGCGTGCCGGCCGAGTGTGTGAGGGCACCCACCGAGATATAATCGACGCCAGTGGCAGCTACTGCGGCCAAAGTTTCTTCCGTGATGCCCCCCGAAGCTTCCAGCTCGTAGCGGCCGGCTACCAATTCTACGGCCTCGTGCATTTGGGCGGGCGTCATGTTATCGAGCATGATACGCGAGATTCCGCCCGTGTCCAGGGCTTCCTGCACTTCGGCCAGAGTGCGGGTTTCTATTTCCACGGGTAGCGTGCGGCCGGTGCTCGCCAAGTAGGCATGCGTGGCCTCAATGGCCGCCCGGATTCCACCAGCGTAGTCCACGTGGTTGTCCTTCAGCATAATCATGTCGAACAGCCCGTAGCGGTGGTTTACGCCCCCACCAATGACCACAGCCCACTTCTCGCACAAACGAAAATTGGGGGTAGTCTTGCGCGTATCGAGCAGGCGGGCCTTGGTGCCGGCCAGTAGCTCGGTGAGGCGGGCCGTGATGGTAGCAATACCGCTCATGCGCTGCATGCAGTTGAGCACCAGCCGCTCAGCCGTGAGAATGCTACGGGCAGGGCCCTCTACCACAAAGGCCACGTCGCCGGGTTGGATGCGGCTGCCATCGGGCAGGTAGACGGTTATCTGCAAGGCCGGATCCACTTCCCGGAAAATCAACTGGGCCAGCTCTACCCCGGCAATCACGCCTGTGCCCTTCACCAGCAGTCGGGCGCGTTTGCGGGCGGCAGCCGGAATGGCCGCCAGCGAGGAATGGTCCCCATCGCCTACGTCTTCGGCCAGCGCCGTGCGGATAAACGTCGTCAGGGCGTCTGGGGTAAGGTAGGGGGTATTTTTCACAGGGCAAAAATAGAAAAATGGGCTGATATAACGGTGTGGAAACGCTATGGCCTGCGCAACTACAGGGGAATGGCTTAAACAACCTCAGCAGCGACGCAATAGTTAGTACGCACAACGCCCCCGCAGCAGCTGGCTACGGGGGCGTTGAGGGCAGTACGAAGAGGCAGCGCGGGGCAAATGCACAAACCTTCTCTAAAAATCAGAATGCTTACTCTTTAGTAAACTCAATCGTGTCGATTTTGATAGCACCGTTGAACGACTTCATCTTCACAAAAACCCGATAAGAGCCGCTTTTACTGGCATATTTACCGATGGCATAAGGCACACCCTCGGGGCTAGCACCTTTGTGAATATACTCGAAGCCGCTGCTTGCATTCTTGGCAAAGAAGTCCTTCATCACAAACTCAGCCTGCGTGGCGCTGTAGCTTTGCTTGTCCCCGTCGAAGCCTAACTCGACGGTATTAGCAAAATACTGGGCCAAATCACGCGAGGAGCCATTGCTAATAGCCGTACGGGCAGCAAGCAAGGCGTCCCCCTGGGCGTACGCGGCAAGCGTACTTAGCGTGAGCCACAGGAAGAGGAAAACCCGGGTAAAAGTGCGTTTCATATTGGAAAAAGTATACTTCACCTCCGATTGCTAAAATTATGCCAACAGCCGCTTCCTGGTTTGCGTATGTTGTGCGGTTTCTTTCCGGAGGGAAGAACACAACAAATTGTGCCCGTTCCGGGCCAGGTACGTTATCTTTGCTGCATGAACAAACAGGTATTGCTGGTCATTTTGGACGGCTGGGGGCTGGCCCAGAATAAGGAAGTATCCGCCATCGATAAAGCGCGTACGCCCTTCCTCGATTCGTTGTTTCAACGCTATCCGCATAGCAAGCTGCAGGCCTCGGGCGAGGCCGTGGGGCTACCCGAAGGGCAAATGGGCAACTCAGAGGTAGGGCACATGAATATTGGTGCCGGCCGCGTGGTGTACCAGGATCTGGTGCGCATCAACAAAGCTATTCGTGACCGGAAGTTGGGTTCCATTCCGGCGCTGGAAAAGGCCTTTGAATACGCTCGCACCAACCAAAAGCCAGTACACCTGCTAGGACTGCTCTCCGATGGCGGCGTGCACTCGCACATCGACCACGTGAAAGCCCTCTGCACCCTGGCCCGCGACCAGGAAGTGCACAACGTATTCATCCACGCCTTCACCGACGGCCGCGACACCGACCCCAAGGGGGGCGTAGGCTACGTGAATGAGCTGGAGCAGCACCTACAACACGGAGCCAGCGGCCGTATTGCTTCCATCGTGGGCCGCTACTACGCCATGGACCGCGACAACCGTTGGGAGCGGGTGAAAATTGCCTACGACTTGCTGGTGAATGGCAAAGGCACGCCTTCGCAAAACCTGATTCAGAGCATGCAGGACTCCTACAAAGAGGGCGTGACCGACGAGTTCCTGAAGCCGATTGTGAAGGTAGGCGCCGACGGGCAGCCTCTGACGACCATTCAGGAAGGCGACGTGGTTATTTTCTTCAACTTCCGCACCGACCGCGGCCGGGAGCTGACCGAGGCTCTCACCCAGCAGGACCTGCACGCCTACCAGATGCACCGCCTGAACCTGCATTTCCTGACCATGACCACCTACGACGCGTCGTTTACGGGCGTCACGCCGATTTTCGAGAAGGACAACCTCGAAAACACCCTGGGCGAGGTGCTGGCCGCCAACCACAGAACCCAGATTCGCATTGCCGAAACCGAGAAGTATCCGCATGTGACGTTCTTCTTCTCGGGGGGTAGGGAAAACGAGTTTGAGGGCGAAAGCCGCATTATGCGCAACTCCCCCAAAGTAGCGACCTACGACCTGCAACCCGAAATGAGCGCCTACGAGCTGCGCGACGCGCTGGTGCCGGAGCTGCAAGCTAATGCGGCCGATTTTGTGGTGCTGAACTTCGCCAACCCCGACATGGTGGGCCACACCGGCGTATTTGAGGCTGCCGTGAAGGCCGTAGAAACTGCCGACACCTGCGCCCAGGCGGTAGTAGAAGCTGCTCAGGCGGCCGGCTACGCTAGCATCATCATTGCTGACCACGGCAACGCCGACATGATGGTAAACCCCGACGGCACGCCCAATACGGCCCACACCACAAACCTAGTGCCCTGCATCTTGGTTGATAACGACTACCAGGGTACCCTGGCCGATGGCAAGCTCGGCGACATTGCACCTACCATTCTGGCACTCATGGGGTTGGCTCAACCCGCCGAGATGTCGGGGCAGTCGTTGCTGCGCGCGACGGGCACTACTCCTACTCATGCGTAATATTTTTATTTTTTTAATCGGGGCGGGGCTATGGGCCGGTGCCACGGGCTGCGGCTCGTCGGCGGAGGCCGATAGCCCCGCTTCCGCTACTACGGTGCGGCCGGCCTATTTCCCGCTCAAGGAATACCTCGATGCCCAGGCCACCCGCCTCAACCAGCAACAGCCCCCCGTAGAGAAGCGCGTAACCCTACGTGGCTCTGCTCCGGAAACTACCCGTGTTCCCAAAATTGAGTGGGACAAGGAATTACAGGTTTTTTACCAAGCCGATATCAACAAGCCTGCCTTGCGCGGCGCTTACGCGGTGGATTCTACTACCCTACCCAACGGAACTCGACAAATTCTTTATACCCGTAAGCCCGGCTTCGATAATGCTGTGGTGCGCCTGACTGTCGTGCGCGACGCATCCGGCGTCCGCTCCGTTGATGCGACGCTACAAAAGAACAATCCCCTATTCTACTCCGAGAAGAAGCTACAACTGCGGGGCCAAGCCGGCACGCTGGACGCCTACCAAGTACAAGGAGTACAGAAACTGGTGCTGTTTGATACGTTGCGCTATGCGACGAACGCGCGGGTGGTGCGGTAGGAAGCAGTAGTGGTGTAAGTCGCTCATCAATTACTTTTTGAGCTATTTATTTTTGGGAAGAGTATGGTATTGAATATATTACAACTATATTATTCAATACTGTTCTATGACTACTATTACTCGGTTCGCGTTTATCTCCGTACTGGCACTAGCTAGCTGCAATAAAGAGTCAGACCCTATTCAACCTGCACCCGTTGCCAGTTTCTCAGTTGCTGGCGCGGCTTCTAATGATGTCATTAAGGTAGGCACGTATGACGCGATTGTAGTGACTAATACTTCTACAAAGGCTGATACATACACTTGGTCTCTGGGCAACGACAGTATTAAAACCGGAGCTGACCCAAGGATATTTCGTTATTCTAAAGCAGGCACTTATTCCCTTACCCTGACGGTCCAAAACGCCGATGGACAAAAGTCATCAACCAGTCGCACTATTCGAGTGCTAGACCGGGTAGTGAAGCAGGTAGCAATTGTGTTTGCCCGGTTTGAGAATGCCTCTCCACCCCATATTTTTGACCGCCCTACTTTGCAGGCAGTTGTACGACTAGGTCCTGATAAAGTAACTTATCCTGATCCTACGAATCGATATACTTCTTACAACGCGCCTGTTGTATTTCGGAGCCCGCTGGTGCAGAACGTCACAGAGAATCAATTTCCTCTTATTTTTCCGCTTACAGAACGGCTAGTATTAGATATCCCCACGCTAACCAACCCACTAGAGTATCGCGGGAGAAATAAAACAGGATATAGTGGTGTAGGCTACGGGCTGGAGTTATATATGCAGGATGCCACCGGCACTTACTTAGCTTCTTCGTCTTACCAAAGCTTGTATCTCACTCAGGCTGGAAATATCACGTTGCGGGACGATATTCCGAATAACAAATTCACAGTTCAGTATTCTAACATTAAGCTGCAGGGTCAATACGAATAAGCATAAGGCTTGCATATAGTGAGCACAAAAAGGGCTGCCGATCTGTAGATCGGCAGCCCTTTTCATATAACGAAGAAGTTTTTGCTTACTGATTCCCCCGCACCGACGACGTAGACGTTTCCAATCCCCAATTCCTACCCTTCTCCACGGCGGGCACGCCGCGTTCCAGCCACACGGGGGCGGGGGCGCCTTTCAGGTAGTGGTCGAAGAACTGTAGCTCGCGGATGGAAATGTCCTTGCGGTTTTCGCGCTTCACCAAGTTGTGGGCTTCGCCGTTGTATTGCAGCAGCCATACAGGCTTGTTGAGGCGGCGCAGGTCCGTGAACATCTCAATACCCTGGTACCACGGCACGGCGCCGTCAGCGTCGTTGGCCATGATGACCACCGGCGTCTCTACTTTGGGTAGGTAGAACAAGGGCGAGTTGCGGATATACAGATCCTGATTTTCCCACAGGGTAGCGCCCAGGCGGCTCTGCGTGCGCTCGTACTGAAACTGCCGGCTCATGCCCGATTCCCACCGGATGCCGCCGTAGGCCGAGGTCATGTTTACAACGGGCGCACCGGCCCAAGCGGCGGCGTACATGGGTGTTTGGGTGATGAGGTAGGCCACCTGGTAGCCGCCCCAGCTCTGCCCTTGTATACCGATGTGGGCGCCATCCACCCAGCTATTCTTCTTCAACGCTTCCACTCCCGAGTTCACAAACTCCACTGCCGAGGCGCCCGGCTCACCGATGGTATAGCTGATATCGGGCGTGAACACCAGGTAGCCGTTGCTGGCAAACATGGCAATATCGAGGCGGGAAGGGGTAGGCGCGGGCGCATTGTAGCGGTAGAGGCCGTCGGACACTTTCTCATAGAAATACGCCACCATGGGGTATTTCTTGTTCGGGTCGAAGTTCTCGGGCTTGTAGAGCACGCCGGTGGCGGCGTAGCCCTTGGGCGTGGTCCAGTGCACCAGCTCGGCCGTAAACCAGTTGTAGTCTTTCTGCCGGGGGTTGATGTTGCTGAGCTTGGTTTCCTTCTGCAGATTGCGGCTCACGTAGAGGTCGGCGGGGTTCTGTACGCTGGTCTTCGTGTAGAGGAACACGTCTGCGTTTTTAGCCTGCATCAATTGCGAGTAGGCCATGGGCACCAGCGTTACCCGCTGGGGCGCTTTGGTGCTGGTAATGTTCTTTTTGTAGTAGCCCCATTGCTTGGTGGTTTCGTCCTGCACTTGCAGCCACAGCTCATCTTTGGGCTCAATGAAGTCCTGCTTGGCTACCGGTATTTCGTAGCGGAACCGCAGCTTCTGCTGGCGCCCTACCCCATTGGTGAAGTTGGAGGCCGCACCGGTTTTGGGGTCGATTTTCCAGATGTCGTACCGGTCGTAAAGCAGTACCGCATCGTCGTTTTTGGTCCAGGCGGCAATGCCGTAGGGCTGGGGGTCGGTGGGCGAGTCGTTTTCTTCGTCCGTGAAGTCTACCTTGGCTTTGGCCGTCAGGTTGATGGTTTTGCGGTCGGCCACCGAGTAGGCAAACCAGCCTTTCGCGTCGTAATCGTACCAGATGGCGTACTGCCCGCCGGGCGAGAGCTGGAACCGGCTTTTACTACCCTTAGGATTGATGGCCACCCGCTCGCCGGTGCGCGTGGAAACCAGGTAGGCGCGCTTCATGGTATTGCCCTGCCACTGCATGGCCACCCGGTTGGCGGTATCGGTCACGGCCAGCACGTATTCCGCATTCTTTTTATCGGCCATGTAAGCGTCTTGCAAGTACTCGTCGGCCAACTGAATGTACTTGCCGCCCTGCTTGGGGTAGGCCACCGCCAGGTAGCTGCGCTGTAATTCCTTTTTCAGGTTTTTCAGCTGCATGGGTTGCAGATAGTCGTCCTTGTAGTTCCAGATATCGAGCTTGGCGTGCTCAAATTCTACGAGGGTTGTGTCTTGCGGAATCAGATCGGGCGCGGTACCGAAAAACAGCTTCTCGCCGTTTTCGCTGAACAACACTTTGCCGAACCCGCTGGGCGACCAGCCCTTTTTCAGCCCGTTGGCGCTGGGCGCCAGCAGCACGCGGGCACTGTCGGCAAAGTCAGAATAGTAAAGCGTGAACGGTTTGCTGAGGGCTTTTTCGGGGTACTTTTCAGCGGTGAAAGCCAACTGCTTGCCCGCGTCGTCGAACGCTAGGTTTTTGTAGGTGCCCTTGCCGGCGCTGAGCTGGCGTAGGTTGCCCGTCGCCACATCAAACACAAACAGTCCCGAGCGCACGGTCTTGTTGCCCTTGGGCGCGGCCACTGCAAACGCCACCTTGTTGCCCGACTTGCTCACCTTGTAGTCCGTCACGGCTTCGAAGGTGTGCGGCTGCCCTTTTTCAAGGTTCAGAATGGTGAGGATGGCGCCGCCTTTTTGGGTTTCCAGCAGCTTGTCGGTGATTTTTTTCACCGTATCCACAGGAGCCTTTTTCAGTGTGTCTTTCAGCAGCGGCTTGGTGGCCAGAAACGCCAGCACCGTGCCTTCTTCGGCCAATTGAAAAGACTTCACGTCGGCATACTTCGTGAGCTTGCCAGTGCTCAGCCCATAAATACCCAACGAGTCTTTGGGCATCTGGTCGGGCTTTTTCTTCTTGATGCGGGCCTGACGCACATCCTGGTAGCGTGGGCTAATGCTGAACACCGCATACTTGGAGTCGGCCGAAAATACCGCCGAGTCGCCCCGACTGATCTGGCGCAGCATTTGGTTGCCAGCCGTTTTGAGGTAGAGCGTACCGTCGCCCTGCTGGGGCTTCACCTGAAACAATACGTACTTGCCATTGTGGCTAATAAGCTGGCCCGTTACACTCTGCCACTGGTCGTATACCGAGTGGTCGAGGGGTTTCTTGGGCGCTTGTTGCGCAAAGGCTGGCGCGGACAGCAAGCCGGTAAGCAGAAGAAGGGAAGAACGCATGTGCACGAAAGAGTAGCAGACAAACAACAGTTGACGTAGCTCTAAAGGCACAACTATCGGCTATAGGGTTGCAAGTTATATAAGCTGTTAGCCTGTAGCTGTTAGCTGATAGCTTCCATTCCAAAAGCTATCAGCTAACAGCTACAGGCTAACAGCTTATATAACCTTAGTCCACGTAATACTGCACCTGCACGGCACTAAGCTGACCTTTGTGCAGGGTCATAGCTACCGTGTTGAGGCGGTTGGAGTCGCCGATGCGGAGGCTGTCGCAGTTGCCAGTCTGGCGGGCGTAGCGGGCGCGGTAGGCGCTACCCAGCTTCTGCTGGAGCTCCTGGCCATACTGCGGGGCGAAGTCTGTGACGGTTACTTCACGCAGCAAGTCTTTTTCGGCAGCCCGGTAAAACTCGAACTGGTTGCCGTGGTGACGCAGCACCAGAATGGTATCTACCTGGTTGCGCTCGTGACGGTTCTTGAACGGTGTGCGCGACACAATAGTAGCGCCAGCCTGCTGCAAATCGGCCACCGTAATTTCGGCTCCAAAAGGGTCTTCGGCTACCTCATCATCTACCAACGAGCAGGCTGTTTTCGCCGTCTTAGGCGGCACTGGGGCAGCCGGCGGCGCAGACGCGGGCCGCGGTCGGGCAATGGGTGGCGCCGAAGCCGTTGGTTTCTTCTCCTGGCATCCCGTAGCCAGCAGCAAGCCACAGCTCAGCGTGAGGGCATGGCTGCCAGAGCGCGAGAAACAGGTAGCAAGCAGAAGCATAGGCATGGAGGTTAGCGTGGTAGAGTATACGCAGAAAAGGAGGGTTCTGCTTTTACTCAGGCGTTATTTATCTGATTTTTTTCCCATCAGCGTCACCACTACCCAGCGCCGGCCGCCGTGGTTGCGATGCTCTCCCAGATAAATCCCCTGCCAGGTGCCTAGGGCCAGCTCGCCCCGCGTGATGGGCACCGTGACGGAGCTACCCAGCAGCACGGCCTTCAAGTGGGCCGGCATATCGTCGGAGCCCTCTTGGGTGTGTTGGAAGTAGATCGCGTTTTCGGGCGCCACGCGGTTGAAATACTCCTCCATATCGCGGCGCACGGTAGGGTCGGCGTTTTCGTTGATGGTGAGGCTGGCGGAAGTATGCTGAATAAAGAAATGCGCCGTACCCATTTCAATCTGCTCCAGCTCAGGCAGTTCGGCCGTCAGCAGGTCAGTTATCAAATGAAATCCACGGCGCACCGCCGGCAAGCGCAGTCGTTTCTGAATCCAGAGCATGATTGATGTGCTGATGTGGTGATGAAAAATACGCTTGTCATCCTGAGCTTGCGAAGGACCTTCTCACACGAGAACAACAGGCGTAACAACGACTCGTGCTACCGTGAGAAGGTCCTTCGCAAGCTCAGGATGACAGATAAACAAACGGAAGGTCTACTTCTTCCCTACCCTTCTACGGCGCTGCGCGCTCGTAGGCGCCCATATCTGGCGTGCGGGGGTCGCGGGGGGCGTTCAGCAGGTCGCGCGTGAGGGTGGGTAGGGGCACGGCCTTGTTGCTGGCCGGCGACCCAGGCCCAAGGCGGTAGTCAAACCGATTGGGGTAGAGATTAGGCGTACGCCGGAATTTTGGGTCTCGGTTGAGCACATTGCCGCTATTGCCAAAGCCCAACGTAGTAGCCGTGCTAGTAGCTGCTTTGTAGCGCTCCGTTTGCAACAAGCTATTCTGAATTGCTACCTGCTGATACTGAGCACCATTTGCCAACAGCAGCTCGTCCCGCAACCCACCCCATACAATGGAGTTACGCATTACCAGGCGCAGGGGGTAGGGACCTTTGGCCACCGTGCTGGGCGCCTCGCTGCTGAGTGTCAGCGACTCGGTAGAGCGGTTGAAATTGCCCCGGTAGTTGGCAATGGTGCAGTAGTCAAACGTGAAATTACCGCCGCCTACTCCCAGCACCGCGTACTCGCCGCAGTTCGTAATCAGGCAGTTATGCATCTCCACATCACCCGACAGGCTCAGCACCCCGGCCCCAGTGGGTAAGGTTTGGGCAGCGCTGGCAAAGCTGATGCTCTGCCCCGAAATATTGCGGATAACCGTATTTTCTACCCGCACCGCCGGTCGGGGTAGGCGGTTGCGGTAGTTGAACAGCAGCAAGCCGTAGGCAGCATTCTTGATTTCGGCGTAGCGCACCACATTGTCGTGGCTGCTGGCCAGAAACTGAATACCCGCCCACTGGCCCGGAATATTGTCGTAGAACGGCTCCAGCCGGTCGCCGGCAAAGCGTACGATGTTTTCATCATTAACCTCCACTGAGTCGTTACCGGGCTGATAGTCAGGATTTACGCGTAGCGTGCCGGCCACAATCAGGATGGAACCCGCGTGCGAGTACACCCGCGTACCGGGCTGCATGGTGAGCGTGCACCCCGAGTCCACCAGCACCGAGTTGTAGATGACGTGAGGCTTGTCGTTGGTCCAAATGGCGTTACAGGGTAGGGTTTCGCCGTTGTGGAAGTAGGCGTTTTGCCCGTAGGCTAGCAACGCAATCTGCTGGTCGTTGCCGTTGGTGCGAAACCGCAGCTCATCCGTTACGATAAACGGTTTGGCATCGCCAGGCGTCGGGTCGATGGTGGCGCGCACCAGCACCAGCAGGCTGTCGCGCCCCCGAATTTCCACGTTATTGATGCTGGGGCCGGCGTCGCCGCCTACCAGCAAGCGGTAGGGTGAGGCACCGGGGTTAGCCAGTGTAATCTGCTCTACACGCACGGCGCGGGGGTTGCGGTTGTAGACCCACAGCCGCCGCGTGGCCGTGCCGGTGCGCACAAACACCGTATCAAACAGCACTGTATCCTGCGAAAACTCCAGCCGCGCGCTGCTGTCCGTCGTCACGATATCTGCCTTGGGCTCGCAGCCGGGTAGCAGAAGTAGGGTGAAACTCAGCAGAAAAAGAGAAAGCAGAAGGTAGCGCATGAGGCTACAAAGGTAAGGGGTTTTGAGGGTAGGCAAGGTAGGGGTAGGAGGGGTTGGAAGTGTCATCCTGAGCGCAGCGAAAGACCTTATTACGTTAGTACAAGTCGTTGTTACGAGCATCGTTCACGCGTGAGAAGGTCCTTCACTGCGTTCAGGATGACAGCCTTCTTACCTTCCTACCCCACACCTTCCATCCTCCTCTTCCCACACACTCAAGCTACCTCCCTACGGCACGTACTGGCGCACCACATCCACAAAGCGGTGTAGCTTCTGGCTGTCTAAGTGTCCATCGGTGCGGACGCCGCTGCACACGTCTACCCCAAACGGATGCACGGTTTCGATGGCTTCGCGCACGTTCTCGGCATTCAGGCCGCCGGCCAGAAACACCGGAATATCCAGCGCCTCGCGGATGCGGCGGCTGATGTCCCAGTTGTGCACCCGGCCGGTGCCGCCCAGCTCCTTCACAGGCAGCTTGGGGTTGCCGGAGTCGAGCAGGACGCCATCTACGTGGGGCGCCACGCGTTTGGCTTCGTCGAATGCCTCGGGGCCGTTCACGTGAATCACTTGCACCAGGCTGATTCCAGGTAGAGCCGTGCGCAGGTCCTTATAGGTGCCTTCACTCAGCGCATCCACGATTTGCAGCGTGTCGGCGGCCGTGCGGCACTGGTGCGCAATGATGGCCTGGGTGGTGGTTTCGCTGGTGAGTAAGAAAGAGGCTACCGAGGGTGGCGTGCGACGGCAAAGCTCCCGCACCAGGTCGTCGGGGATGATGCCGGGTCCGCTGGGCATGCGGGCCACCAGCCCCAGGGCATCTACGCCCAGCCCTACGGCCGCTTCGAGTTCCTGCCGCGTGCTGATGCAGCAAATTTTGATGCGCGGACGCAAAGTAGGATTCATACCCTGAGTTAGCGTATCTATTCGGAATTAGAAAGAGTTACGCTAATTATTTATGGAAAAGCTGCGCTGAATACTTGCTTTCCATCTGTCATCCTGAGCGGAGCGAAGGACCTTCTCACGCGTGAACGGGTCGTTGTTACGCCTGTCGTTCACGCGTGA
>NZ_JAHWGL010000061.1 GCF_019334315.1 Hymenobacter profundi | reverse complement strand
TTCGCTCTGCTCAGGATGACAGCCGTTTTCTGATTTACCACTTCACCAGTACAACGTCCATTTACCTACCTTCTCCTGATGCTGGGTGTAGCGGAGCAGGGGTTTACGTCCTTCTGGCAGGTCACCTTTTACGAGAAGGGCGGGGTGCTGGCGGAGGAGGCTGTCGAGGGTGGGCTCCTGCTGGGCATCGCGCAGGTTGAGAAGGTTTTGCTGCCAGGACTTCGTTGGCTCGAACTGCGTTTCGCGGGCCAGAGCATCGTTGCCATCGTAGAGGGACACGGGTAGGCGGCCCGTGGCAAACGCCAGGGACGGTAGTAACTCATTGTAGACCAGCACAGGACGCTGCGTTAGGTGGTGCTGGTGCAGCAGCTCGGCCAGCGGACGACTACCGTTGAACAGCAGCTCGTTTTGCCGCAGAATGGGCTTGGCAGCCAGTAGCAGCACCACCGTGAACAAGGCCGGTAACATCAGCAGCCGTGGCGCCATACGTACCTCATCCCACAAGACCAGGGTAGCCACAATCAGGACTACGCCCGCAGCCGGCCAGATGGCTGTAAAGGGTGTAATTTCCAGCGGAAACTTGCTGTCGATGGCCAGTATCGGCAGTATGCACAGCGCGGCCAGAATGAGGCCGTACAGAATACCGAAGCCGCCGTACCAGCGTTCCAGGGCGCCATCGGTGCAGCGACCCAGGTAGTAGGCCGTGAGCAGCGCTACCCCCGGAAACACCGGCAACACGTACAGCAGCAACTTGGAGCTGGACAGCGAGAAAAACACCAGCGGTACCACCACCCAGAAAATGAGCACGTTGCGCCATTGCTGCGGCACCGTGGCCCAGCGCGTGCGCACCACCTGCGTCACCAAGGCCACTGACCACGGCAAACTGGTAGCAGGGGCCAGCACCAAATAGAACCACCACGGCTTGCTGCGATGAAACGTGGCCGCATTGGCGAAGCGCTCCACGGTGTGTTCGTAGAGAAAATAGCGTATGAACACCGGATTTTCCAACACCAGGTAGATATACCAGCTCAGCCCTACCAGCACAAACAGCCCGATACCCGCCGCGTGGTGCCAGGTGAAGGGCCGCCGCGCTTGTTCTCGCTTGAAGTAAAACCCAATCACCGCCATCAGCGGCAGCACAAAACCCACGGGGCCTTTGGTGAGGAAGGCCAGCCCCAGCCCTACCCAAAACAGGTACAATGCCCAGCGGCGGCCATCGTGGTAGTAGCGCAAAATACCGTACGCAGCGGCCAGCTCCAGTGTAGCCAGGTAGGCATCGGTGGTGACGTTGAGGGCCGAGATGAGCACCACGGGTAAGGTGCCGTAGATGACGGCCGCGCCCAGGGCGCGGGCCCGGTCGCCGGCAAAGAGCAGCAGCCCCAC
The DNA here is from genome assembly GCF_019334315.1 of Hymenobacter profundi. Classification (GTDB taxonomy): domain Bacteria; phylum Bacteroidota; class Bacteroidia; order Cytophagales; family Hymenobacteraceae; genus Hymenobacter; species Hymenobacter profundi. The sequence continues at coordinate 29,132 of NZ_JAHWGL010000061.1, read as the reverse complement.
GGCATACACCAGATACACTTGCAGCAGCACGGCCAACACTGGCAGCAACCGGGCACCCAGGGCCGAGTGGTTGGCCAGCGCCAGCCCTGCCGCCGTGAGCCAGTACGTGAGGGGCGGCTTATGAAAGTGCTGAATGCCCAGTAGGCGCGGGTGCAGCCAGTCTTGCCCCGTGAGCATCTCCCGCCCGATTTCGGCGTAGCGAGCCTCGCTGCTTTCCAGCGGCCCCCAGCTGTTCAGCCCTACCAAAAAGGCCAGCCCCAGGGCCAGAATAAACAGCCAAAGCCAGAGGCGGGAAGCAATAGAACGCGGCATAAGCAACAGAATCAGACTGCAATGTTACCCAAAAAGCCGCGGGTATGAGTCGCAAAACATGCCGGAGCTAGTGGCGCGGGGTGGCCCTACCCCGCCCCTTGGCTACAGTAGCCCTTATTTTATGGCAAACTAACTATCTGACAATTCGTTACTTTAGTATCACTCTTGCCATTCCTACCCATGAAAATTCTGCTCACTGGCGCTACCGGCTACATTGGTCAGCGGCTGCTGCCCTTGCTGGTTGATGCGGGCCATCAGGTGGTGTGCCTGGTACGTGACCCGCGCCGTTTTGAACTGTCCGAGTCGCTGAAAAACCGGGTGGAGGTAGCCACCGGTGACCTACTTCAGCCCGACTCGCTGGCCGATTTGCCCCTCGATATCGATGCAGCCTACTACCTGGTGCACTCCATGAGCGGGCACGACACCAACTTTTTCCGGGCTGAGCAGGAATCGGCCCGGCACTTTGTGGCCTACCTCAACCGCACGCCGGCCCGGCAGGTTATCTACTTGTCCGGCATCGCCAATGACCGCGCCTTGAGCACTCACCTCCGCTCGCGCCGGGCGGTAGAGAAGGTGCTAAAGAGCGCCCAAAAGGCCCAGCTAACCGTGCTGCGGGCCAGCATTATTATTGGGTCGGGGTCAGCTTCGTTCGAGATTATCCGGGACTTGGTGGAGAAGCTGCCCGTAATGGTAACGCCGCGCTGGTTGCAGTCGCGCTGCCAGCCGCTGGGCGTGCGCGATGTGATGTTCTACCTCACGGCGGTGCTGGATAACCCGGCGTGCCTGGGCAAGTCGTTCGATCTGGGTGGCCCCGACGTGCTGACGTACCGCGAAATGTTGCTGGGCCTGGCCCGCGTGCGGGGCTACCGCCGGCTGGTACTCACGGTGCCCGTGCTCACACCGCGGCTGTCGTCGTGGTGGCTGTATTTGGTTACCAGCACTACCTTCTCGCTGGCCCAAAGCCTGGTAGAAAGCCTGCGCAACGACACAGTGGCCGACCCCAAACGCAGCATTGCCAAGGCCGTGCCGCACACCTGCATGAGTTACGAGGAGTCGTTGCAACTGGCTTTCCAGCGCATCGAGCAAAACGAAGTGGTGAGCAGCTGGAGCGATGCCCTGAGCAGCGGCGTGATGGAACGGCACTTCATGGACCACATGCAGCTGCCCCAATACGGCGTACTGCGCGACTGTCAGAAACTCCGTTTCTGGCGCGACCCTGAGGAAGTGCGCCAGAACGTGTGGCGCATTGGCGGCGACCGAGGCTGGTACAAGGTAGACTGGCTGTGGCGCCTGCGCGGCCTGCTGGATAAGCTGGTAGGCGGCGTGGGTCTGCGCCGCGGCCGCCGCTCCCCCACCGACCTGCGCGCCGGCGACCCGCTCGATTTCTGGCGGGTGCTGGTAGCCGACCGCCGGGCGCGGCGCCTGCTCCTCTACGCCGAAATGAAGCTTCCTGGCGAAGCGTGGCTCCAGTTCCGCATCCTACCCAACTACGACGGCACGCACACGCTGGAGCAGCTGGCGGTCTTTCGACCGCGGGGACTGGCCGGGCGCCTGTATTGGTATGCGCTGGTGCCGTTTCACTTCATCATCTTCAAAGGCATGATTGAAAACATTGTGCAGTACGGCGATACTACACCGGCCGCGCAGCCCGTTCCGCGCCTGCTACCTCAGCCAGGTTAAGGCACGTCACAAAGAATTGGAACGCAGGATGTCCTTTTCTTTCCGTGTAATACATTGATAATTAAATTATAACGCAGCCTGATCAGCTTTTTTAAAAGTCTGATCAGGCTGTTTCTTTGTCTGCGTATGTGCTACCCGGCGGGTAGCTTTACTCCTGTTACCTTCCTATCCACTATCGGGTTAGCTTGTGTTGCGGCTGGTACCCCTATCGTACCCCGCTCATCCTTACGCACGATGCAGAAGCGCCCCGGCGAGTAACCGTCCGGGGCGCCTTTATTTCTGCATTTGTCCGCGCCGCCTTCGTCGGCGCACTTGCCTGGCCATCTCTTTTTATCCTATCGATGTATTCCTACCCCCTACCGGCCCCTGTGCTCCCCTCCCCACACGGGCACGTCTATTACACGCAGTTTTATATGCTGGCCTTTGCCCTAGGGCAGGCGCTGCTGCTGTGGGCCGGCTACCGCCGCGGCTATGCATGGCGGCCGTGGCTGGTGTTACTGGCGGCGTCTACGCTGGCCTTCATTCTGGGCACCAAGCTCATTGCTCTACCTTTAGCCGACTGGCCCGCCATTTTGGCGGGCCAACCCTGGCCCACCGACCCCGCCCGCTCGGTGCTGGGCGGCGCCATAGCAGGCACGCTAGCCCTACTGGCGCTACGCCGCTGGCTGGGTTTCTCCTGGCACGTGTTCGATGTGTTTGCCTTGCCCATGTGCCTCACACTGGCGGTGCAGGGAGTAGGGTGCCTGCTCACGGGCTGCTGTTTCGGCGAGCTGGCCGAAGCCGGCCCCGCTATCCGATACGCTCCCGACACCCTGCCCTACCTCTGGCAGCTTCAGCGGGGCCAGCTCGCGGCCACTGCTGCGGCGTCGTTGCCGGTGGTACCTATTCAGCTCTATTCCTTGCTGCTGTATGTGGGGGTAGGCGTGGTGGTGCTGGCTACGCGGCGGCGCGTATGGCCTGGTGGTAGCCGCTACCTGCTCTATCTGGGCTTGGTGCTGGCTGGGCGCTTTGTGCTCGAATACTGGCGCGACCCAGCCGGCGAGCAGGTAGGCGGCGCTACTTTGGTGCTGGCGGGCGTGGCCCTCAAACAAGTGCAGTGGGTACTGCTACCTATAGCCCTGACGGCTCTGGGCTGGTGGACTATCCGTATTCGCCAACTTGATCAAATGACAGTTGCTACCCCACCATTGGTGCGGCCTGCACGAAACCTAGTAACGGTGGCGGGCCTGCTCCTACTCACCGCGCTAGTGGGCCCCGGCGCCCTCACCCTACCCGAGGTTTTATCCGTGAAAGCCACGCTACTCCTAGTAGTGGGCATGGAGGCCGCTTGTCTGTTGCGTGGGTATCAGCCCCGAGTAGCCTACCTGCCGCTGGCGTTGGTACTGTTGATTGGCGTGCTGACCAGCCAGAAAGCTGCGCCCGACAGCACGCGCAACCGCTATTTCACCTTCAGCCCCGCTTTCATGCAGGGCAAATATGACCAGGATTTGCAGGAAGCTGCTAGTTCAGGAGGCTGTTCTGGCGGCGGCGGCCCCGCCATTCGGCGCGCCTATTACCACCGCTACCAGGTGGCCGGTGGCGGTATTTCCTACACCGATGCCGATGACCCGGATGGCAACCGCCGCTTGTTTGGAGCAGAAGTGCTGATGGGTACTGAGCGCATCGGCTACCGCGAGCTGGACCTCAACGGCTCCTTCCTCACCTCCGACGAAACCGGCCACGCCAATAAGTCGCTGTTCGACCTGCACCTATTTGCGGAGCGCGACCGAGTACTAGGCAACGCTGGCACTTTGGGCATAGGCTACCGCCTGGGATTTCACGCAGGCAACCTGGGCTACCGGGCCGACGATGCCCGCGATATCACGTTCACCGAGCGGCACATGATTTTGTCACCCGACCTCATGCTCTGGATTGGACGGCGCGACCGATTCTTTGTGCAAGCCGATATGGGCCGTAGTGTAAATGGTTTGGGTACCATCGGCAGCACCTTCAGCCTGGGTTCGGGCTTTGGCCAAACCCACGGCAGCTTTGCGCAGGGCGGTGTGGCATTCGACGAGGCCAGGTTGGGCATTACCCAGAAAGCTACAGCCTTTGTGAGTGGCAACGTGCGTCTGGGCAATAGTGGCTTGTGGGTAGAGCCCTACGCGGCCACTAGTTTTAGCCGGACGCACCGGCTTAGCCTGCGCCTGCACTACCGGCTGCCCGTGCAGGGCAGCAACCGCTGATACAATAACAAACTTACTATTTGCCAACCCCTACCCGTTACCTTGCGTACGTTGGGGCTATACTCATCGGGTTTATCGCTACCCTGAGTGCTTCCGAGGTACTATTCCTCTCCCTCCCCCGCTCTGCTTTCTGCCTGCCATTGCCGAAGCCCCACCCGCGGCCCCGCGTTCTAAAACGGCTTTTTGATGCAACACTTTCAAACACTTCTGGATACCTTACCTGCCTGGCTCGGCAACGTGCTATTGGGCGTTGCTGCCATTGCGGGCGGACTCTTATTGCGCGGGTTGCTTACCAAGGCTCTGCGCTACTACCGCAGCTTTTCAGATGGCTTCATCGTCAATTCGCTGATTCGTCGTCTGCGGCAACCGCTCAATTTCTTCATTCCGGTTCTGATTCTGGTCCTGATTCTGCCGCTGATGACGCTAGAGCCGCCCGCGCACCGCACGGCCACGCGGGTCCTGGGAATTCTGGCCACGGCGGGCTTTGCCTGGGTACTCATTCGGCTGGTGTATGTGGGCGAAGAATTCGTGTACCACAGCTACGACCTGACCAAGGACAACAACATCAAGGAGCGTAAGATCCGGACGCAGCTCCAGTTCATTCGGCGGTTGGCTGTTATCGGCATTGGACTGCTGGCGGTGGCGGCCATTCTACTCAGCTTTGATAGTGTGCGGCGCATCGGCGCGGGCCTGCTGACGGGGGTAGGAGTTGGCGGTATTATCGTCGGTTTTGCGGCCCAACGGTCGTTGGCCAACTTACTGGCCGGCTTCCAGATTGCCTTCACCCAACCCATTCGCATTGATGATGTGCTGGTGGTGGAGGGCGAGTGGGGTCGGGTAGAGGAAATTACGCTCACCTACGTGGTCCTACAAATCTGGGATCAGCGCCGCCTGATTTTGCCCATCAACTACTTCATTGAGAAACCTTTCCAGAACTGGACGCGCATCTCGGCCGAGATTCTGGGCACGGTGTTTATCTACACCGATTACACCCTACCCGTGTCCGCCCTGCGCGAGGAACTTACGCGCCTGCTGAAAGCCAGCCCGCTCTGGGACCAGCGCGTGAATACACTGCAAGTCACGGATTCTAAGGAAAGCACCCTGGAAATCAGAGCCCTGATGAGCGCCCGCAACTCGTCCGACGCATTCGATCTACGGTGTTTTGTACGCGAGCATCTGGTGCAGTTTATCCGCGAAAACTACCCCGAGGCCCTACCCCGCACCCGCGCCGAGCTGTCGTACGCTGACCAGGGCCTGCTGGGCAGCCGCCCCGATTTTCTCCCCGCCGTAGCCGACCATCGGTAGCGCAGTTAGTTGAGCGTTACCGTATTCACGCGCCTTCTAGCATCTATTTACATTGTCATCCTGAGCGGAGCGAAGGACCTGCTCACGTGAGAACGAGTCGCTAGTGCGCTTGTCATTCTCACGTGAGCAGGTCCTTCGCTCCGCTCAGGATGACAGCATTAGTAGTCCCTCCCCTACCCACCTACTTGTATCAACACAAGCATAGCCACCACCACAGCCACGTAAATACCCAGCGCCAGCCATTCGGCCCGATTCTTAAAATCGTAGGGAAACAGGGTGCGGGCACGCTGCTGCACCCAGTAGGAAGCCAGGAAGCCAAAGGCCGTCAGCCCCAACCCCAGCCCCTGCGGAATCACCTGTCGGAACATCAGCAGCAAGGCTACCAAGGGTAGCAACCCGATGAGGTAGCCCAGCAAACGCGCAGCAAAAAGAGTATTGGGCATGGCAGAAAACGGGTTGTTTTTAAATGTAGAGAGGCGAACGTTTGGCTATGGCAAACCGCGGGGTCGTTTACGCCGCTTGATGCGCTTGATGGTTTTTCGCCAGGGCTCCCTAGGTGGCTGCGACTCGCGCAGGGCTTTGCGCTCGGCCCGCTTTTGCGTGCGCACAGGTAGGCGAGCCGTGAGCCGCTCACGCGTGTAGCGCGCCCAGTGCGACACCGGAATATTGTGCGCGTGGCGCATGATGTGCATCACCTCGCGCCGCTGCATGGTGCTCACACCGCGCAGCCCGCGCGCGAGCATAAATTGCCGCAGCTCGTCCACCATCAACAGGCCACCCAGAGCTGTGCGCTCCACGGCCGAGTTGTAGCCCGCTTTGCGGTGCGTAACGATGCCTTCTTCTGTGGCCACCATCACGCCTACCCATTCTGGTAGCAAGGGCATCAGCTTGGGTAGGTGCTTTTCGGTCACCACAAACGTGACGAAATCGTACACCAGCATGTAGTGCCCTAACTGGTGGACAACCCGCTGCATGGTGTCGCCGGCACCTTTGATTTCGTAGCAGTGCATAAACTGCTCGGTGATGTGCACAAGGTCGGCACGGGTGCCCCCGGTGGGCAATTCTTCAATATACACGCCTTCGGTGAGCAGCGGATACAGCAGAGCACGGATGGCAGGATCGTTCATAGGTAAAGTAAAATGATGATAGTCGTAATGTAGTAAACAGAAGGATTTGGGCCATGCGGCACCTTAAAGTATGGCAAGTAGGCGGCCGTCACCTACCCTTTCTCGAACACGGGCTCTATCCTACCTTCGGCGTTGAGTTGCAGCGCCGCCGCGTACCGCTCGCCGGTCCGGCTCGACACGAAGCCGCGAATCGTGCCGGTTTTGCCCTTGCGCAGCAACTGGTTCATCTGCACGTCGCTCAGCTTCTTGCCGCCCCACTCAAACGGCGCCCGAAACTGGCAGTCCTCGCGGAAGCGCGAGCAGCCCCAGGCGGCATTGCCGCGCAGCATGGTGCCCAGCTTGCACACCGGGCACGGAATCTGACCGGGGTCGGTGGAGGTAGTGGGCTTGCTCTCAGCGGCGCGCACCAGCTCTAGCTGGTACTGAGGCGTGAGGCGCACGGCCGCGTCAAACTTCTGCCCATCATCGTCTAAGTAGCCTTTGATAACGGGCGTGCGGCCTTTGGCAAGCAATACACTTACCTGCTTGTCGGTGAGCTTCTTCCCGGCAAACTCGACGGGCATACGAAACTGGCAGTTCTCGCGGAAACGTGAGCACCCAAACGCCGCTTTGCCGCGCAGGATGCCACCCGTCTGGCACTTCGGACATGGGCCGAGGCCAATGGTTGGCTGTTGACTGTTGACTGCTAGCTGTTGGCTTCTTGCTGGCGCTTGGCTCCCCCCCGAGGCTGGGAGGGTAGGGTCTGCAATCAGCCGGCGCGAACCGTCGTGCTTTACCTCGTGCACCACCTCACGCACCAGACTTTTCAGCTCGTCCAGGAAATGGTCGGGCTGCAAGTCGCCGCCTTCAATCTGGCGCAGCTTCTTTTCCCACTGCCCGGTCAGCTCCGCCGATTTCAGGGTAGGGTTCCGAATCAGACCAATCAACTCTACCCCGGTGGGCGTGGGTATAATGCGCTTCTTTTCGCGCCGAATGTAGCCGCGCTTGAACAGCGTTTCGATGATGTTGGCGCGGGTACTAGGCCGCCCAATGCCATTTTCCTTCATGGCTTGCCGCAGCTCATCGTCGTCGATGTTGCGGCCAGCGGTTTCCATGCCGCGCAGCAGCATAGCCTCGGTGTACTCACGCGGAGGCTGGGTCATTTTCTGGTCGAGGCGCGGTTTGTGCGGGCCGCTCTCATCCTTCACGAAGTTGGGTAGCACGGTGCTCACCACGTCGTCGCTGTCGGCCTCGCCGGGCGCTTTGGGGGCGCTGGGCGCTTGTTGTTTCTCGGGGTCGCCGTACACCACGCGCCAGCCGGGATTCAAAATCTGCCTACCCCGCACCCGGAAAGGGTAGCCCGCCGCCTCGGCCGTCACGGTGGTATTCGACACCTCACAGTCGGGGTAGAACGCGGCCAGGAAGCGGCGCACGATGATATCGTACACGCTGTGCTCCTGGCTACCCAAGCCGCCAGCGCTAGCGCCAGTTGGGATGATGGCGTGGTGGTCCGTTACCTTCTGGTTGTTGAACACCTTGGTGCTCTTGCGGATTTTGGCGGCCAGCAGCGGCTGCGTGAGGCTGTGGTAGGCGCCCAAGCCTTTCAGGATGCCCGCAATTTTGGGGTACTGGTCGTCGGGTAGGAAGGTGGTGTCTACGCGCGGATAGCTCACTACCTTTTTCTCGTAGAGGCTCTGCACCGTGCGCAGCGTGTCCTCGGCCGATAAGCCCAACTGGTTGTTGCACTGCACCTGCAAGGAGGTCAGGTCGAACAGTGCCGGCGGCGACTCATAGCCTTTCTTGATTTCGACACCCGTAATGGTCAGCGGCACGTCTTTCACGGCGGCCATAGCCGTGTTGGCTTCTTCCTCGCTCACGAAATAGCCGCGAGCTTTCAGGCGGGCCTTTTCGTCGGGCTCGTCGTCCTCAGCCTTGCCTTTTTTGGGCGGGGCCACGTGGCTGAACATGGTGCCGCGGTACTCCGTGCGCAGCACCCAGTAGGGCTCCGGCTTGAAATTCTGAATCTCGTGGTAGCGGTCTACCAATAGCGCCAGGGTAGGCGTTTGCACGCGGCCCAGGCTCAGTACCTGCCCACGGCCGGGCGCATACTTCAGCGTGAACAGGCGGGTAGCGTTCAGCCCCAGCAGCCAGTCGCCCACGGCGCGGCTCTTGCCGGCCTGGTACAGCCGGTCAAACTCGCTCCCCTCGCGCAGGTTGGCAAACCCCTGGCGGATAGCCTCTTCCGTGAGCGACGAAATCCAGAGGCGCTTGAAAGGCTTACGGTATTTGGCCTCCGTCAGCACCCAGCGCTGAATCACTTCTCCCTCCTGCCCCGCGTCGCCGCAGTTGATAACTTCCTCGGCCGCGTCAAGCAGCTTCTTAATTACGTTGAACTGCCGCACTACGCCATCGTCGCGGCGCATGAGCTTAATGCCGAAGTTATCGGGCATCATAGGCAGGTCGTGGATGCTCCAGCGCTTCCACTCGGGGCGGTAGTCCTCGGGTTCCTTGAGCTGGCAGAAGTGCCCAAACGTCCAAGTGACCTGGTAGCCGTTGCCCTCGTAGTAGCCGTCCATTTTGCGGTTGGCACCTAGTACGTTGGCAATTTCACGGGCCACGCTGGGCTTCTCGGCAATACAAACCTTCATCGTCGATTTTGCAGATGTTGCTGAGGTAATCTCAGCGAATAATCAACAAAGATACGGCGCAGAAAGGTCGATTAATTAGTCTGGCTTTCCTGAGCGGTTCCACACACCAGGCTCCGGCTGCTTCTGCCTGCTAGGTAGGACGTTGTCTTTCAACCAGCAAGCTTTCCTCGCGCAGCCCTTATATTGGCCGTATGCATCAAGAACCTATTCGCACGGCGGGGCAACCGTTAGGCACCGCCACCAAAGCCCTGATTATGCTGCACGGCCGGGGCGCCAGCGCCGCCGATATCCTGTCGCTGGGCCGGCATCTGCACGTTGGCGCCTACGCCCTGCTTGCCCCGCAGGCCACGCAGCACACATGGTACCCGCAGTCTTTTCTGGCGCCAACCGCCCAAAACGAACCCTGGCTTTCAGCCGCGCTGGCCGCTGTAGACCACGCAGTGGCCGAGGTGGTAGACAACGGCATCAGCAAGAAAAATATCTATTTCATGGGCTTCTCGCAGGGAGCGTGCCTGATGCTGGAGTACGTGGCGCGCCACGCCACCCGCTACGGCGGCGTGGCGGCCTTCACTGGTGGCCTTATTGGCGACGAAGTGCATCCTACTACCTACGCGGGCGACTTCGGCGGCACGCCCATATTCATCGGTAGCAGCGACCCTGATTTTCACGTGCCCGTAGAGCGTGTGCGCGCCTCCACGGCGCTGCTCACTAAGCTAGGTGCCCACGTCACGGAGAAGATCTACCCCAACATGGGCCACACCATCACACAGGAAGAAATAGATTTAGCCAATAATTTGATATTCAGTAAATAACCGAATAAACAAAGCAAGCCATTTGCGCTAGTTTGCAGGGCTGAAGCCCTGCAAACTAGCGCAAATAAGTTACCTCCTTTCTACCCTTCTGAATTCTAACCCACTTCTCATGGAACCACGCATTCTTGGCCTGCACCACGTGACGGCTATTGCGGGCAATGCCCGGCGGAACTACGATTTTTACGCCAACGTGCTCGGTCTACGCTTCGTGAAAAAGACCGTCAATTTCGACGACCCCGGCACGTATCATTTCTACTTCGGCGATGAAACCGGCTCGGCGGGTACCATTCTCACTTTTTTTCCCTGGGAGCACATCACCCAGGGCCGGCGCGGCATTGGGCAGACCACGGAGGTAGGCTACTCTGTGCCCGCGGGCAGCTTCGATTTCTGGATAAAGCGCTTTGAGCAGTACGGTGTTACGTACAACAAGCCCAGTGAGAAGTTTGGTGAGCCGTACCTCACTTTCCTCGACCCCGATGGCTTGAAGCTGGAGCTTATCGTGTCCAAAACCGAGGACCCGCGCACGCCCTGGACCACCGCCGAGGTAGGCGCTGAGGTAGCCACCAAGGGTTTCCATACCGTTACGCTCACGCTGGCCAGCATCAAAGCCACCGCTGAGATCCTAACTGATGTATTCGGCTATACGCTGCTGGAAAGTCACGTAAACCGCCACCGCTACGTGACCGACACGGTGCAGGGCGCCGCCTACATTGACTTGGTAGAGGCGCCCGGCGAAGCGCGAAGCGTGACGGCCGGCGGCTCGGTGCATCACATTGCCTTCCGCGTGGCAAACGACGAAGCCGAACTCTACTTCCGCAAAAAGCTGATCGAGAAAGGCTTGCAGCCTACCCCGCAAATCGACCGCGACTACTTCCACTCCGTGTATTTCCGCGAGCCGGGCGGCGTGCTCTTCGAAATTGCCACCGATAACCCCGGTTTCACCGTGGATGAGCCCCTGGCCGAGCTGGGCACTCACCTGATGCTGCCCAAGCAACACGAGCACTTACGCGCCCGCCTCGAAGCCAGCCTACCCCCTATAGGCTAAGGCTGGCGGACTTGGGGTATTTAGAATAATCTACCTCTACCGTAAGCACACAAAAGGCGCTACCTGCTTCAGGTAGCGCCTTTTGTGTGTTTGTAAACTCAAGTTTTACAGCTTGTCCTGCTCTGGCTTGGGTAGCACTTGCTTGTGGTCGTCGCCATTAAGGTAGTCTTCGTCGCCTTTGGCAGCGCTGTGCAGGTGCAGCGGGGCGGTGCCCATTTCGGCGCTTTCGCCCTGGTCTGTTTTCAGCTGGTAGCTACCGTTGTTCACAAGGCCGGTAGTGCCGTCGCCGCGCTCATCGCGCACTGTTTCCTGGCTGCCTTGGTCGTGTGTGATGGTAGGGTTAATGGGGGTACTTTCTTCGGGATTATGCTGGGGGTCCTGGGCCATGTTAGTAGTGCTAAAAGAGCCGGTGAGCCGGCTCGTGTAAGTGAAAACCGTTGCAATAAAAACGGCGCGTATACTCACTATACGCGCCGCTCCCCGGTCGGTTTGGTATCGGATACTCTACTGTTCGAATTCCGGCATTTCTTCGGGTTTGGAGAGCGTGCCCGCCAGGATGCCAAACGTGCCTAGCAGCAAAAACGCGTTGCGGGCCGCCTTGTTCTTAGCGAAGCCCAGCAGCCAGGGCGAGCTGGCAGCGAATACGCCTACTGCCACATCCAGCACCAAGTGCGCTTTATATGGCATTTTCTTGAAGAGGCCCCACTCGGCGCGGGTGAACATACTGGACAACAGAATATTACCGGCTAGCACGCGCGTCATGGTCACGGCTTTTTGTTCTGCTTCAAACCCCGCTAGTTTCGGAATCGTCAGGGCCAGTGGGATGTAGCTGTAGTCGGTGAAGCCGTGCTGGCGGCGAGAAATAGGCTGTTCCATTGGTCTGTGTGGTGAATGGTTGAGTGTTGAAAAGCGGTACGCAGCCGCGAGGCAGCTAGCTCTTGTGCCTTAGTAGAGCATGTAGGTGATGGGCACGCTGGCACTTGAGCTTGCTTGATAGTTTGCCTAGAGTCAATTTCGGCTTAAAGGCATGGCATCGGCGTACTAGTTCTGGAAAGCGGCAGTCAGGTCGTTGTTGGCTACCGGGTACATCAGTAGTTGGCGCACGGGTAGGGCTAGGTTGCGTTCTTCGGCTGCTTTGCCTAGCAGAAAGCGAAGAGAACGACGGGAGGGCGTACCATTCTTCATACAAACGGCACTAGGTGAGGGGTTGTGGAAAAGAGAGTAGCGGTGAACTAGCAGGCTAAAACAGCATACGTTTCGCCGGTTATACCTGCCGCCACAGACCTCCAAAATCAGTATTTACCTATGCTTTTACTGCATTCTGCAACCACGTTTCTACGGGTTTTTACGTAGACAGATTAGGCTCACAGCGGGCTCTGGCGTTAGACGAGTGGTACACGGTACATAGGCTCTGCCTGATCCTGAAGCGAGTTATTGCATTGGTTGACCTCATCCGTTCGTCTTATGCTCCTTATTACGTGCGTGCCTCACTGGTGCGCCTAGTTGGCCTCACTGATTTTCTACCCATGCAAATTCCTGCTTTCACCCGCTCCGTTGTTGCGCGCAATCACGCCATTCTTACCCCCGATGGCTACATCAACAGCAACGTGCCTGGCTGGACAGGCTGCACAGTCAACGTGCTGGTGAGCGAGCACATGGGCGCTGGCTTTGGACAAACGCTTATCACGGCACGGGAAAACGGCCAGGTAACGGGCCGCACCGCTACGGCACAGATTTTCTTCTACGTGGTGCGGGGCGAGTGTCAGGTATCGGTAGGGGGCACGGTGCGGCTGCTCAAAACCGGCCAGTTCGTGTACGTCCCGATAGAGCAAGAGTACCTGTTCGACCGATTTGATGCGGGTACTCAACTACTCACGTTTCACAAAGTGTATGAGCCGTTGGCTGGCCACCTGGCGCCCGAGGTCATGTTTGGGGAGAAAGATGACCGCGAGGCCCGCGTGCACTGCAACGATGAGGGTCTGCGCATACAGGCGCTGTTGCCCCATAAGCCTGCCTTCGACATGGCCGTCAACATCTTCACCTACGAACCCGGCGCGTTTCTGCCGCTGGTAGAAACGCACCAGATGGAGCATGGCCTACTCTACCTGCAAGGCCAGGCCATCTACATGCTCAACCAGCAATACTACCCCGTGCAGCAAGGCGATGCCATTTGGATGGCGCCCTACTGCCCGCAATGGGCCGCAGCCATCGGCAAAGAGCCTTCGGTATATATCTACTACAAAAACATAAACCGCTTCCCAACAGTGGTGTAACCTTATGTTGGAAAGCGGTTTATAAACTATGCGAGGTAGATGGGCTTAAGCGGTATCGCTACTTTCCTACCCTACCGTCAGCACAATCTTTCCCTTCGACTCGCCCTGCTCGCCGTATTCCTGGGCGGCGCTGGTTTCAGACAGCGGGAACGTGCGGTCGATGACGGGGTGAATGGTGCCGGCTTTCAGCCACGCCGAGATAAGCGCCATATCGGAACCGCTGTTTTTGGCCATGAAGGCCGCCTGCTTCTTGCTTGAGAAAGCTGCCGATAACACCGCTGCGGCTATGGCTTTGGGGTCGGGGATGGTGGTTACGTAGCGGCCGTTGTTGCGCAGGCAAGCTTTGCTTTCCAAGAAAGAGCTTTTGCCGGCTGCGTCGAACACCACGTCGTAGCGGCTTTGGTCTTTCGTAAAATCGTGCTCCTTGTAGTTATACACTTGCGAAGCGCCCAAGCTGCGTACCATCTCCATGTTATCGGGGCCGCAGGTGCCAATTACCTCCCCGGCACCCAGCGCCCAGGCTATTTGCACGGCCATGGCGCCTACCCCACCCGATGCCCCGTTGATGAGTACCCGGTCGCCGGAAAGTACGGGAGCGTGGTCGCGCAGGGCCTGCAACGCCGTAATGGCCACTAGGGGCACGGCCGCAGCTTGCTCAAAGCCCAGGTTATCAGGAATGAAAGCAGTTTCCACCTCTTCCAGCACGGCATACTCGGCGTTGGCGCCGCCCATGCCCGCTACCATACCATATACCCGGTCGCCGGGGGTAAATCGTACGACGTCGTCGCCCACGGCAGCCACCTCACCGGCTACATCGCGGCCCATCAGCTTCGGAAACGCGGGGCTCATAATCAGCTTCATACCGCCTTCCCTGATTTTCCAGTCGACGGGGTTGACGCTGCTGGCCTGCACGCGCACTAGAATCTGGTTGGCTTTGGGCTTGGGAGTTGGCTGCTCGCCGTATTGCAGTACGCTGGCGGGGCCGTACTCATTGAAATATATTGCTTTCATCAGAAGTAAGTGAGAGTAAATACTTCTTGATGGGTACGCGTGGGACCTACCCTAAAGTTGTCAGCGAGAAGCTATTGACGGATATCTTACACCAAAAAGCCATCGTACCACTACTGGTACGATGGCTCTGGTAGCCGTCGGCATTCTCCCCTCCAAGGTAGCCGACAGCAAATCGGATGCAGACTATGTGATGCCGTGTTTAGTGGCTTTGCTGGCCACATATACTGCATGAGTTCTTACTTTAAAGCAGATGCGTTGATTCCGGGCAACTGACTACAGGTGAGCCGTCGTTTGCGGCATCCATCAGTCCATTCGCTGCCGGCAACACACTTGCTTGAACTATTATGTTACAAGAATACGGGGAGGTAATTAAGAGCGCGTTAAAAGAGAATTAAAAAGAAATTAAATCGCTTCTTATGGCCACAAACGACTATAAAACAGCATTTTATTTCTTCACAAAGAGTATTTAGCACTATGAAACACACCTGCGAGAGGATGCTATTTTGGGATTGGTTAAGCGGCTGGTAGAATCAGCTCCACTTCGGTGCCTTCGTGCAAACGGCTGCGCACGTGAATACTGCCGCCGTGCAGCTCCATGATTTTGGCCGTGAGCGGCAGCCCAATGCCGTGTCCGGGCACCGTACGCACGTTATCGGCCCGGAAGAAAGGCACAAACACTTGCTGCTGGTCTTCTGGGGTCATGCCTACCCCTTTGTCGCGCACTAGCAGGTGCACGGCGCGCGGCGCGGCCAGCAACGTGGCCACAATGGGCTGTGTGGGGTCGGAAGAAAACTTGCAGGCGTTTTCGAGCACGTTGAGCACCGCCGACAGCAGCAGCGCCTCGTTGCCCCGCACCACAAACGGGTCGGCGGGATGGCCGGAATCCGACTCGCTGAATTCCAGGTCGACGCGGTGGGTAGGGTGGCGCCGCCTGATTTCCTCGTGGGCCTGTAGCAGCAGCTCGTCGAGGCGCGTTGAGGTGAGGGGCACCTGCGAGGGGTCGTCGGAGGCGCGGGCAATCTGGAGCAGGCCGTTGGTGAGGTCTTTCAGGAGGCGAGCCGCATCGAGGGTGCTGCGCAGCACGCGCCGGTACTCGGCAGGCGGGCGCTCCTCCTGCATCAGGGCCACTTCCAGCTCTCCAATGAGGGCCGTCAGGGGAGTCCGCAGCTCGTGGGAGGCGTCGCGGACGAAGGTGCGCTGCCCGGCAAATGCCGTTTCGAGACGGTCGAGGAGGCTGTTGAACCGCTGCGCCAAGTGCGACACTTCGTCCTGCCCGTCGGTTTCGGAGAGGCGCTGGTGCAGGTCGGAAGCCGTGATGCTGTCTACCTCGTTCACCACGCGCTTCATGGGGCGCAGGGCCTGGCCGGCAAAAAACCAACCGCCCACACCCACAATCCCAAACGATACTAGCAGGCCCACCAGCAGAATCAGCCGCAAATTGCTCAATTCCTGCTCGCTTTCCGTGTCCATGGAGGAAGCCACTACGATAAAGGTGCCGCGCCGCGCATCGCGGTAGCGCAACGAAACCGTTTGGTGATAGGCGGCATCGTGCCGGATGCCCTGGCCCAAACGACGCGCATCTTCCAGCAACTTGCCCGGTGCAGGCTTGGTCCGCAGAGTGCCTTCATGAAAGACAATAGAGTCCTGGTTGTTGTACACCCGCGCTTCTTCCTGGGGCAGCGTGCGGTAAAACTGGCGCAGGTAGCGTCGGTACGAAACCCGGCTGGCATCGGCGCGGTTAGTGCCATCCAGGTACACGTGCCCCACTATCTGGGCGCGGCCTAGTAAGCGTTCGGTGAATAACGCCCGCCGGGCCTGGTAGGTAAAGGCATAAATCACCAGCGAAAACACCAGCAGCGTGCAGCCTACAATCAACCCAAACTGCAACGCCAACCGAAGACGAATAGACATAATGTTGATGTGCTAATATGCTGATGTGGTGATTGTTGAGGTGGTGAGGCATTGTCATCCTGAGCTTGCGAAGGACCTTATCACGGCAGAATGATTACCGTAACAACGACTCGTGCTAGCGTGATAAGGTCCTTCGCAAATTCAGGATGACAATGCCTCACCACCTCAACAATCACCACATCAACCAATTACTCTTCCTTCATGGTATAGCCCATGCCTACCAGCGTATGGATGAGCTTGGGGGTGAAATCCCGGTCGATTTTCTTGCGTAGGAAGTTGATGTACACGTCGATGACGTTGGAGCCGGTGTCGAAGCTGGTTTCCCACACCTGCTCCAGAATATCTACCCGTGATACTACCCTACCCTTGTTGCGCAGCAAAAACTCTAACAGGGCAAAC
Source organism: Hymenobacter profundi (assembly GCF_019334315.1). Taxonomy (GTDB): domain Bacteria; phylum Bacteroidota; class Bacteroidia; order Cytophagales; family Hymenobacteraceae; genus Hymenobacter; species Hymenobacter profundi. The sequence continues at coordinate 12,405 of NZ_JAHWGL010000061.1, read as the reverse complement.
TCGCGGGCAGTGAGCTGAATAGCCTGCCCGGCCCGCTGCACTATTTTGGTTACGGGGTCGAGGGTGAGGTCGGCTAGGCGCAGCACCACGCCGGCCGTGCCGGGCGCTTCCTGGTGGCGCCGCGTGAGGGCCCGGATGCGCGCCAGCAACTCCTGGAAAGCAAAAGGCTTTACCAAATAATCGTCGGCACCGGCATCGAGGCCACGGATTTTGTCGTCGGTTTCGCCTAGGGCCGTCAGCATCAGGATAGGTACCGAGGAGTGGCTTTCGCGGATGCGGCGGCACACTTCTATTCCGCTCAGGCCAGGCAGCAGGTTGTCCAGAATCACCAGATCGTAGCCATTGACCAAGGCTAGGCGCAAGCCCAACAGGCCATCGGAGGCAATATCGACGGCATGGGTTTGCTCGGTGAGGCCCTTATGCAGGAAGGCCGCCACCTTGGGTTCGTCTTCTACCAGCAGTATTTTCATGAGCAATGATACGCAGCCGGCGCCGGATGGGGAATCTATTTCTCTACCTTTGATTTGATCCTACCTTCCTTCGATGCACCATTTGATTTATATGAGCACGGCCGTGCAGCCACTGAGCGACGCTGAACTGGGCGCCCTACTCAACCAGGCGCGCCTCCGTAACGAACAAGATAACATTACGGGCGCACTGGTGTATGGCGACGGACGTTTCATGCAGATTGTGGAAGGTGATAAGGCCGCTTTAGACGACCTCTACACTCGTTTGCTGTCCGATAAGCGCCACGTGGGCCTAGTGAAACTAGCTGATAAAGAAGTAGCTGAGCGCAGCTTCACCGACTGGTCCATGGCTTTCCGCCCCGTGTCGGATGAAGAGTTTCTAACTATGGCGGGTTATGTTCAACCCATTCAGCTAAACTTGCAGCCGCTCAACCTGAGTGCCGCCGATTCCTTGCTGCTGCACATGATGCGCAGCTTCATTATGCAGCCCCCCACCGAGTAGTCCTACCCCCTACCCCGCATTGCGCAGCCGACGCGCCAGAACGCTAATGGCAGCGCGGGCGCGGGACTTCACCGTGCCAAGTGGCTCACCCAGCGCCTCGGCAGCCTCTTGCTGGGTGTAGCCCTGGAAATACAGCATATCCAACAACTCCTGCGCGGCCGGCGACAAATCGTGCACCAGTTCGCGTACACCCACATGCTCGGGGCGAAAGGTTGTGGCTAGTGGTTGAAGAGACGTCGGTAGCTTACTTGGTAGCGACGTGGTACGCTCGGCACCGCGTGCGCGCTGGGCCCGCAGCTCGTCAATGGCCTTGTTGCGGCAGATATTGAGTGCCCAGGTAGTTAGCCGCCCCCGCATGGGATTGTAGCTTGGGAAAGAATGCCAGATCTTCAGCATACTTTCTTGCAACACATCCTCGGCTAGGTGGGTGTGCTTCACAATTCGCAAAATCACCCCGTAGAGCATGGCGCTGTACTGATTATAGAACAGTAGCATGGCATTTTCGTCGCGCTGGTAGAGGCGTTGTACCAGCACGGCTTCTACGGCCGTTGGTTCAGCAATCATAGGAGCTTCGGCGGTAGAGGTAGACGTCATATGCAGAACAAAACCGTGCAGACCAACTACCGACCGATGCGCGTGGATGGGTTGCTCGTGAAGAAAAGGCGGAAACGATACTTAGTTAATCGGGTTGGTGCATAAGCCAGGTAGCCGCTTCGGTTTCTTCCTCAAATGTTTGGTAGTTCATGGCTTGCTGCTGGGCTTTGTTGGTGAGCTGACTAGTAGTGAGGCGGGCGTCTACCTGGTGCGGCAGTACAATGGCCCCGTGCCGGTAGCCGGCCTCGTGCATGGCGTGTGGTAGCCACTCCTGCAACATCCAATTCAACTCTTCTTCATTCAGCGGCTGCATAACCTGTTGAATGGCCAACACCTTGCTCCACTTATGCCGTACCAAGGCCCGTGCCACATGATTGAGCAGTGCCCGAAACGTTTCGGTATCGCGCTCATTAGCACTCCATTTTAGGTATAAATAACGACCGGATGCATTTTCCAAAATCCGGCCAGCACCGTTTTCGAAATAGATAGGAAGCAAAGGAGCAACACTCATTGGAGGGAGTCGGGTAAATAGTAGTTTGCCGTTACGACGAATTGACCGGCAGAGTTGTGAGTATAGTGGAGCTGTAGCCGCAAAAACAAATGCTTACAGGCTATTTCGCCTGCTTAATCACTAACCCTACCTACCCCTACTACTCGGCTATCGTTTGTAGTATAATTTCAATATAACTAAGTACAACCCACGTCTTACTGCATTGTCTGGTAACACGGCGTGCTTCGACATAGCTTAATCCTACTCACAGTAATATAAAAAACTAATTATCAAATATTTGCAATTAAAATACAGCGTATTTAATGCAAAACGCAATCCGATAACCTATCGGATTGCGTTTATTTTTTTAGCCTTTATTCTATCACTATTTTATTTCGTCTCGCACCATGATTTCACTGTACGATACCACCGGGCAGCCCGTCGTGTACGTTGATCCGGCTTGCCAGGGGTTATATGATGCCAACGGCCGCCTGCTGGCCTGGTTTGAAGAAGACCTGCTTTATGCCGTAAATGGGCGCTACCTGGGGTGGCTGCACCAAGGGTGGGTGTATGACCGCAACGGCAACCCGGCCTTGTTTATGAGCACGGCCACTGGTGGCCCGCGCCGGCCTGCTGTCGACACCTCGCAGCCCACGCCTTGCTACTGGCTGCAACGCGCCACGCCGCGCCGCAATGCTACCCGCCGTAAAGCGCGGCCCGCCCGCCGCCGCCGGGCCACCGATTGGTCTACCCTATCGGGGCCGGCCTACTTTGCGCAGTAAGCCAGCCCCAACACGCCTTTACTTCTTCGTCATCTTATCCGACAGGAGCTTGATAAAGTAACCGCCAACCACCGAACGAGCCTGAAACCCAACCTGACGGGCGTTGGTGGTTTCATGCCAGTCGGTGAGGGGTACACGCACGGGCGTGTCGTTGGCAAACTGCCACACCGGCGCCACCAGGGCCTTGAAATCGGCTTCGCGGTCGGCTAGCGTTGCCGTCCACATGATCCAGTCTGATTTGGTGTAGGTCTTGCGGCTGTCCAGGGGTAGGCCATAGCGCTGCTGGTGCTTGAGATAAAAGTCCATTTCCTGCTGGGCCACCTCTTTTGGAAACACGTTCAGGTCTAGCACCTTATCCCACACCAGATTGTACTTCTGGCTCCAGGAGCCGGCAGGCTTATCGAAGGTAAGGGCGTAATGGTCACCGTCGCGAGCCATGGTTTGCCAACGCTTGGCCATATCGCGGGCCAGGGCCATGTATTCGTCGGCCGTTTTCTTATCGCCAAGCTGCTGGGCCATCTGACCATAGCAGGCAATACCCATGATGGCCTTCACCGAAAGATTGGTGTTGCGGGCCAGGTGACCGGCAAAGTCGTCGGTGCTGAGCTGGTTGGCGGGGTCGAATCCATCGCGCTTCAGGAACCCTACCCACTTGGTGAGGGTAGGCCAATGCTCGCGGGCAAAGTCAGCCTTGCCGTCCACTTTCACGGCAGCAGCGGTCAGAATCAGCATGTTGCCGGCTTCCTCCACGGGCATGTCCTCGCCGTAGGTCTGGCCGTTGGCCAGCGGGTAAGTACCGATGTCGTGCGCCGGAAAGTCCTTCTTCCATCGGCCCGACTCGCTGTAATCGAAGATAAAGCGCAGCAAGCCCTTCGCCAGTTCATTATTATAGAGCAGAAACATGGGTGCCGAAGGGTAGGTCACGTCCACAGTGCCGATGGAGCCGTTCGAGAAGTTCTCCTTCGATAAGAAGAACACCTCCCCTTTCGGGCCGGCCACGATTTTGTGGGCTGCAATGGCCTGGCGGTAGGCCAGCTGGCAGAGGTCGGCGTACTCCTTACCACCGGCGGCCTGGGCATCGGCATACATCTTTTGGTCGAACTCCGTGCTCTTGCGGCGTAGGCGCGTGTATTCTTTCTCAGCCGTTTGCAGGGCCTTCGCCATCGTCATAGACGGGTCGCGGCGCCACCAGCCGCGCAGGTTCTGCCCGAAGTACTGCACCGAGTACAGGTCGTCGTAGCCCAACAGTACGTGCTGCTCGGTGGGCTTCGTTACGCGGCCCATGTCCAACACCGTAGCTAAGGCAACGCGCTGGGCGGCGCCGGTTTGCGGCTTGCTATTCGCGGCGAGCTTGCCCGACTGCGTAAAGGCGCTCTGCAAGGCCGAGGTGGTGCCGCTGGTTGTTTGTGCGCCTTTGGGCGCGGCCAGGTAGGCGTAGCCCCAATCGATGCGAACGTTGTCGCCGGCTTGGCCCAGCACGGGCTGCGCCGTGGTGCCTACCGCCTGCCACGTTAGGCTGGCGTCGCTGCCGGTCTGAGTTTGCATGTTTTGGTAGGGCGAGTTGGCGGCCACGGTGCCGGCTTCGGTCAGGAGTACCTGCACGGTGTGGGGCTTGCCATCGGTGGCAGCAGCGCCCAGCGTGATGTAGCTCACGGGGCGGGCCACGGTTTCCAACTCATCCAGCAGCAGTGGCGAGAGGAAATTAGCCGTGAGGCGCACCGGGCCGGCTTCGAAGGTATAGTTGGTTTGGGTGGCCGTGACCGTCACGCCCGTCTGGCGGGCCGTGGGTAGGCGCTGCTGCGGCATCTCGATATACAGACCGGCATCCAGATGCTCGCCGCCCTGCGGGCTGACGCAGTGCATGGCCAGCACGTTTTCGCCGGTGTGCAGAGCCTTGCGCGCCGCTTCGGGCACGGCAAAGTAGGCGTACTTGTCGTTGAATTTTTCTTGCTTGGTTAGCAGCACACCGTTCAGGTACACTTCCACATCATCGTCGTGCCAGAGTAGCAGCGTGAGCTTGCCGGTGGGCAGCGGCGCGGGCACCGATACGGTCCGGCGCACCCAAATGTCGCCCTCTGTCCAGTTAGTGCCTTTCAGGCTACGGTTATCGGTGAAGGGCGCAGGACCGGTTTTCCAGCTGTTGGCGGCCGCAAACGTCGTTTTCTCCCAACCATCGGCAGGCTTGGTAAAGGTGTAGCGCGCCTCATACGGCTTTTCCTGCGCCGTCGGAATCACGGCGCGGTATTCGGCCGCGGCTTTGCCCAGAAATTGGTAGGTTTTGCCATCCACCCGCACCATGCCTTCCAGAGCCTGCGGCTCGCCGGTCCAGTGGCGGGTAGGCGCGGCCGTCAGCGTATCGTTGAAGGCCCAAATGCTAAAGTAGGGGTCGTGGGTGACGAGGGGGTAAGCCGGTGGGCGCAGGGTCTGGGCCAGGAGGCCACCAATGCTAAGCCAGCTGCTGCCCAGCACCAGCATAATCCGGGAAATACGCATCATACAGATAGAAAGAAGGTTAGGTGAGGTATTGGTTGGTAGAGTTTAGTCATTAAGGTTGAGAAGTGGTGTCATCCTGAGCACAGCGAAGGACCTTATCACGGGAGAACGAGTTGTTGTTACGTCAGCCGCTCAACTGGCATAAGGTCCTTCGCAAGCGCAGGATGACAGCGTTTTTCGCTCATACCTGACAACTATCCTTACTGATTGACCAGCTTGAAATTCTCGAATGTGCCAGTGGCCGATGCTGGGCCCTGGGCCACCAGCCCTACCCGCACGCCCCGGTCCCAAGGCGGTAGGTAGGTGCCATCCACCGGGGTAGTGGTTGGCGGTGACTGCCAGGTTTTGCCCGCGTCGGTGCTCCAGCTGAAGCGGTACTGGCTCCCTTTTTCGACCTGCATGCGCAACTGGAGGGTTTTGGTAGCCGGCAACGGCATGTCAGCCAATACCTTTTGCTGGCCTTTAATGCGCTGCCACAGTTGCATGTGGCCACCGCCGGCCGTAAGAGCCAGGGCGTTGTCGGGGTCGCCGTGGGCGGTGAGGCCGGCCGTGGCGCCGGTGGGTAGGGCGGCCGGGTTTAGCAGCGTGGTTGTAACGGTATAGGTTGTCGTGTAGGTAGGCTGACCCAGCACCGCACCGCTGCCTTCGGGGCTGGCCGTGAGGCGTAGCTGGCCGTCTTTCACCTGAAAGGCAGGTTTGTGCTCTACCGGCCACTGCCAGGTAGGCAGCAGGGTAGCTTTCGTGAACTCGTCGGTCAGGTTGTGCGCCGTTAGGGCCGGCGCGGCGCCTACGGTGGTGCTGCGCCCCTGGAACTCGGGCCAGCCCTCGGCATTCCACGTGAACTCGCTTAACACACCCTGGCGGCCTACATTCTGAAAGCCCTGGCTATCATAGGCATGGTGCAGCAAAAACCAGTGGCCGTCGCGCTGCACCACGGTGCCGTGGCCGGGGCACTTCCAGGTGTCATTGTTCACCATAATCGGGTTTTTGCCGTATTTCTCCCACGGTCCCAACAGGTTGCGCGAACGGGCCACGCCGGTAGCGTAGGTGCAGCCATTGCCGCAGCAGCCATTGCCAGCGTAGAAGGCATAGAAATAGCCCTCGTGGCGCACCATGCTCACGCCTTCTACCAGGCCAGCTTCCCAGGCGGCATCGTTGCGAAACAGCTCCTGTTTTTCGCCTAGTAGCGCGGTGCGGTCGTCGTTGAGGCGCTGGGCCCAGATGGGGGTAGGCTGGCTCACGCTGTTGCCGTCTTCCTTCCAGATCAGGTAGAGCTGGTTGTTTTCATCGCGCATCGGGAAAGCGTCGATGGAGCCATTGGGCTGGCCCACCAGTGGACCGTGGTCGTGGTAGGGGCCGGCCGGCGTGTCGGCCGAGGCCACTCCTACTGCCAGGTTACCGCCGCGCTGGTGCGCTGTATAGAACACGTACGTTTTGCCGCCTTCCTGGCTGATTTCGGGGGCCCAGAAGTAGTAATCGGCCCAGTCTGGGCGGCCCTCCGGAAATACGTGGCCCACCAGCTCCCATTTAGCTAAATCCTTCGATTTCAACAGCGGGAAAACAGGTCCCCAGTTGGAGGTAGTGGCCGTGGCCCAATACGTGTCGCCTATCTGCACCACTGAGGGGTCCGGGAAGTCGCCGGGCAAAATGGGATTGGCAATAGTAGTGGCAGGCGCCGGAGTAGTTGCGGTGGTGGGCGCTGTTGACTGCTGACAGGCGCCTACGCTCAGGCCACCTACAAGCAGTAACATGGCATGCTGCCGGGCAGCGGAAAGAAGAGAAAACGTCACGGTGTAGAGAATAAAGAAAGATGCGGCAACAGAACCCAACAGGCCCCGCCGGCAATATATGCAAACGTTTGCATACACCGCAAGTTCTTACTTCATTCTCTGCTAAAACCATTTAGCAAGGTATCTTAGTCGCCTGCTTTGATAGCGTATCTAAAGAAGGCGTGCCTTGCAACGACGACTCACGAATGAATAGCCGGGGCTGTAAAATCACCTGTCGTTGCAGAAAAGCGCTGTCCTGCGACTCCACCAATTCCAGAAACAAGCGCACAGCCGCCTGCCCCATTTCCTCGCAGCGCTGATCAACGGACGTAAGCATGGGCTCGGTAATGGCCGTAAAGGCTTCGTTGCTAAAGCCCGCCAGCGCTACCTGCTGCGGCACCGCCACCTGCTTGCTTTTCAGGAACTGCAAGGCACCCAGCACAGCCGTATCGCCGGCCGAAAACACCGCATCGACCCCACCATCCGGCAGGGCCAACAGTTGACGCATACCCTCGGAGCCGTCTTCCAGCGTCATATCGGAGTATACAATCCGCTGCTCGTCTAGGGGTAGGTTGTAGCTTTCCAATGCGTCGAGGTAGCCCTGGCGGCGGTTGCGGTAGATGTTCAAGTGCTGCGGGCCGGCAAAGTGGCCGATACGCCGGCACCCTTGCTCCAGCAAGTGGCGCGTCACCTGGTAGCCCCCATCGTAATCGTTGAGCACCACGGCATTCACCGTGTCACTTTCCAGCACCCTATCAAAGAAAACCAATGGAATACCGCGCTTGCGCACTTTCTCGAAGTGCCGAAAGTCATTGGTATCCCGTGAGAGCGAAACCAAAATGCCGGCTACCTGCGCACTGAGCAGGGTTTCCACGTTTTTGCGCTCCTGCGCCACATCCTCGCTCGATTGGCAGATAATCACGTTGAAGCCCGCCTTGCTGGCAGCCGTTTCGATGCCGTGCACCACGGTGGCAAAAAAGCGCCCCTCAATGTAGGGCACAATCACGCCAATGAGCTTGCTCTGCCCCTTGCGCAGCGCGGCGGCCAAGTGGTTGGGCTGGTAGTTGAGCTTTTTGGCCAGCTTCAGCACCTTCTGCTTGGTGGCCGGGCCAATGCTGTGATGGTCGCTTAGGGCGCGCGAAATGGTGGTCATGGACACGCCCAGCTCACGGGCCAGATCGGCCATGGATATGGGGCTACTAGTAGCATCCACTATTTTCTTGGAGCGAGGGGCCATACGTTATTGTCTGTTCTAATTTTTGTGACTGCGGCGTTTACAGTCAGTTGAAGCCACTGCGTTTTGTTCCATACAACCTGCTTTACACTTTCGTGCGTGCAAGCAGGTGTAGGGGCCTATTTGGTTGTATCAAACAAAGATAGGTATGACGGGAATGCTGGCGGGTAAAACTTGTCCCTACCCCCGGCGCCGGTTGGCCGGCACATTGGGTAGCGAGCCGGCTGGCATTCCCGAACGAATTTACTTAACTAGCATCCTTACACAATCGTTTATGTAAACCTCAACCAATATATGAAAAAGCATTTACTGTGGCTGTTTTTGCTACTGAGTTACCAGTTGCAGGCCCAAACGCCGCTTATTCCGGCCCACGATCCGGTGATGATTCAGCAAAATGGTACCTACTACATGTTCTGTACCGGGCCGGGCATTGCCGTATGGTCGTCGAAAGACCGGCAGCACTGGCAACCGCAGAAGCCGGTGTTTGCGGCGGCGCCTGCGTGGGCCGTGAAGGCCATTCCGGGCTTCAAGAACCACATTTGGGCACCCGATATTTCATTTGCCAACGGCCAATACAGCTTGTTCTACTCGGTGTCGGCCTTCGGGAAGAACACCTCGGCTATTGGGCTGGCCACCAACAAAACGCTGGACCCTACCTCCCCTGACTTCAAATGGGTGGACCACGGCCTGGTGGTACAATCGGTGCCGGGGAGGGATATGTGGAACGCCATCGACCCCAACCTGGTGCGCGATGCGGTCGGTGCGCCGTGGCTGACGTTTGGCTCGTTTTGGGATGGTATTAAGCTGGTGCAACTGCGCCCCGACCTTACAGGCCCCGCCGAGCCGCAGCAGTGGCGCACCATTGCGCACCGTCCCCGCGACCCCAAGCTGAACGACTCCCTACCCGGCGACGGGGCCATTGAAGCGCCCTTCATCTTCAAGAAAGGCAAATATTACTACCTGTTTACCTCATTTGACTACTGCTGTCGCGGTCCGCAGAGCACCTACAAAATGATGGTAGGCCGGGCCGAAGACGTGCGCGGCCCCTACCTCGACCGCACCGGCGCCCGCCTCGACCAGGGCGGTGGCACGCTGGTATTGGAGGGCGACAAAAACTGGTATGGCGTGGGTCACAACGCCGTAGCTACCTTCAACAACACCGACTACCTCATTTTTCACGGGTACGATGCGAACGACAAAGCACACCCCAAACTGCGCATAGAAACCATGCGCTGGGACGCAGCCGGCTGGCCAGTCGTTAGCACCAAATAACGGCCAGCGGTCTGGTTGTTTTTTACACAATCGATTGCGCGATTGTAAAATCGTTTTACCTTTACCAGCGGCGAGTTTCGATATGCGTTGCCCACTGTGCACTTTTCGAACTGCTTACAATAAGCAGCGCCTACCTAAACTCGCCAGTGAATCATTACTCCATCACCAACCCACCACATGCGCTATAAACACCTATTATCGGCGGCGGGCCTTAGTCTGACTGCTCTTGCTGCTTCTGCCCAAACAGTGCAAATGACCGTGCAGCCCGGCGACCCCAAACTCATTGTTAGTAAGCACATTCAGGGGCAGTTTGCCGAGCACCTGGGCCGCAACGTCTACGGGGGCTTTTGGGTTGACAAGGACCTGAATGTGCCCAAGAAAGGTCGTATTCGGATGGATATTGTGGAGGCGTTGCAGAAAATTCACGTACCCAACCTGCGTTGGCCCGGCGGCTGTTTTGCCGATACCTACCATTGGCACGACGGCGTGGGCCCTGCCGCCCAGCGCCCCAAAATGCTGAACCTGTGGTGGGGCAACACCCTGGAAGACAACAGCTTTGGCACGCACGAGTTCTTGGAACTGTGTGATATGCTGGGTACCGAACCCTACCTGGCCGCCAACGTGGGCAGTGGCACGGTGGAGGAAATGAGCAACTGGATGGAGTACCTCAACTCCAACGAGGACACGCCCATGGTGCAGGAGCGCAAGAAGAACGGCCACGCCGAGCCCTACAAGGTGAGCTGGTGGGGCATTGGCAACGAAAGCTGGGGCTGCGGCGGCAACATGACGCCCGAGTACTACACCGACGTGTATAAGCGCTACGCCACCTTTGCGCACGACTACCCCGGTACCAAGCTGAAGAAAATTGTGAGCGGCGCCAACGGCGACGATGCCAACTGGACGGAAGTGTGCATGAAGAAGATACCCACCAACATGATGTGGGGCCTCACGCTGCATTACTACACCCTACCCACCGGCAGTTGGAGCGGCAGCAAGGGCGCGGCCACGGGCTTTGATGAGCAGCAGTACTTCAACACCCTGCGCAACGGACTGAAAATGGACGACATCGTGACCCGGCACGCGGCCATCATGGACAAGTACGACAAAGAGAAGCGCGTAGCGCTGCTGGTAGACGAGTGGGGCATCTGGACCGACGTAGAGCCCGGCACCAACCCCGGCTTCCTGTATCAGCAGAACACCCTGCGCGACGCGCTGCTGGCCGGCACTACCCTCAACATCTTCAACAACCACTGCGACCGGGTGAAGGGCGCCAACCTGGCCCAGGCCGTGAACGTGCTGCAAGCCCTGGTGCTCACCGACAAGGAGAAGATGCTGCTCACGCCTACCTACCACGTCTTCGACCTGTACCAAGTGCACCAGGATGCGCAGTACATGCCCCTCGACTTCAAGAGCCCCGATTACGTGATGGGTAACGAGAAAATTCCGGCCCTGAACGCTTCGGCCTCCAAGGATAAGAACGGCGCAGTGCACATTTCGCTGGTGAACCTCGATACCAAAAAGACCATCAACCTGGAAACCGCCCTACCCGGCGTGAACTGGAAGAATGTGTCGGGCCGTATCCTGACTTCGAATAGCGTGAGCGACTACAACACGTTTGAGAAGCCGAACAACCTCAAGCTGGCTGAGTTTAAGGGCGCCAAGAAAAAAGGCGGCAACCTGACGGTGGCTCTACCGCCCAAGTCAGTGGTTGTGCTGGAACTGAAGTAGGTATCGTCTAAAAAAATCGCATGAAACTCGCTTTTCTACCCTTGCTGCTGGCTGCTACTAGCGCCCTGGCGCAAGCCCCCGCTACCCTACCCCCGCGCAAACCCGGCAGCAACCCCATCATTCTCGAAAAATACACCGCCGACCCAGCCGCGCTGGTGCAGGGCAACACTGTGTACCTCTACACCGGCCACGATGAGGCTCCGCCCCAGCAGGAGCGCTACGTGATGCACGAATGGCTGTGCTACTCCTCTCAGGACATGGTGAACTGGAAGGAACACCCTTCGCCGCTGAACGTGAAGGAGTTTACCTGGGCTAAAGACGATGCCTGGGCCTCGCAGGTAATTGAGCGCAACGGCAAGTACTACTGGTATGCGGCCGTAGAGCACGGCACCATTCCAGGCAAAGCCATTGGGGTAGCCGTGGCCGATAGCCCAATTGGCCCGTTCAAAGATGCCCGCGGCTCGGCGCTGATTACCAACAACATGACGGAGAGCAAAATCTCCTGGGACGACATCGACCCTACCGTGTTCATCGACAAAAAAGGTCAGGCCTACCTGTTTTGGGGCAATACGGTGTGCCGCTATGCCAAGCTCAAGTCCAACATGACGGAGCTGGACGGCCCCATCCAAACCATTGAGGTGCCGCAGTTTACGGAGGCGCCCTGGGTGCACGAACACAACGGCTGGTACTACTTGAGCTACGCCACTGGCTTCCCCGAAAAAATTGCCTATGCCATGAGCCGCAGCCTCACCGGGCCGTGGGAATACAAGGGCATCCTGAACGAAATAGCCGGAAACTCCAACACCAACCACCAGGCTATCATCGATTTCAAGGGCAAATCGTACTTCATCTACCACAATGGCGGGGTGAATACCGGCGGCAGCAGCTACCACCGCTCCGTATGCATCGACTACCTCTACTACAACAAAGATGGTACGCTTAAGCGCGTGCAAATGACTTCGGAAGGCGTGCAGCCAGCGAAGTAGAGTACATGGCAAACCTGTTAAGCAAAGCGTCGTGCAACAGGACGCCGCACAACAGACCGTCATTCCGAGCTTGCCGAGGAATCTCGCG
>NZ_JAHWGL010000060.1 GCF_019334315.1 Hymenobacter profundi | reverse complement strand
AAGAACAACCATTACAATAACGGCTCGCGCCAGCGTGATAAGGTCCTTCACTACGCTCCGCTGCGTTCAGGATGACAGCCTTAATTACTCGTCTTCCAGCGAATCAAAATACTCCACAATGTGCCATTGCAGCATGCGCTCTTGCTCCTTAAGGTTAGCAAAAGGCACGGGGCGCACCAGGCGGTAGTGCGGCCAGCCTTCTTCATCCACGCGCTCCAGCTCGTAGTAGCCCGAGATGCTGAAGACCCGGCAGGTAGCAATGTGCATCAGGTCCTGTTTCTGCTCTTTGGTGAAGGGTCCCGCACCCTGGCCCAGCTCCTGCACACCAATGAGCAGGAGCATGGCGTTCAGGTCGGGCTTCTTGCCGAAGCGGGCCTTCATCTCGTTGCGTAGCTTCAGCCAGCGGTACTCAAAATCCGCTTCCGATTCGTGTTCCATCATACGTTGGCAGCGCTAGCGGCTTCTTCTTTCAGCACTTCCCAGTACTCCACGGCGCGGCGGAAGTGCGGAATCACAATGCTGCCGCCGATGAGGTTGGCAATGGCAAAGACTTCGTAAATCTCAGTGTCGGTTAGGCCTTCTTCGTGGCACTTACCCAGGTGATATTTGATGCAGTCGTCGCAGCGCAACACCATGGAGCAGGCCAGGCCAATCATCTCCTTGGTCTTCACATCCACGGCGCCTTCCTGGTAGGTGTTGGTGTCGAGGTTGAAGAAACGCTTGATTACCTTGTTATCAGCCGCCATGATCTTATCGTTCATCTGTTGGCGGTAGTCGTTGAATTCGGTGACGAGGGACATAGGGTGCGAGTAGAATTCGGTTCCGTACCGCTCAAAGGGCGGAGAGGAACACGAGTGGTTGATTATAGGAATGAAATCCAAAATTAACCACAAACGCCGCTCTTAGTTACACCCGCGGCTCAACGAACCTCAAACTCGACGGTGTACCTCCTTTCAGGAATTTCACCTATCTGCTCATTATTTTGATAAAGTGCGATAGGGGTAGTGAAGGAGGAATAATAGCGGCCAACGGGGAGAAACTGTTTATGCAGCACACTACAAAAGTGGGTAGTGGTCAGCACTGTGCTATCTGCTACCCACGGAATCTGTATGGTTTGACTGCCGTGAGCTGGCAGCACATGTCCTCCCTGATAAGTACAGAAGATGCTATTATAGGGCTTGCCCAAAGAAATCTGCTCGGCGCTGCTACCTCGCTTGCGTACTTCACAGAAGCGCTGATCGAGAAAAATAGGGTTGTCTAGCATGAGGGTCTGATCTGACTGGTTCGTGATCTGAAGCCTAAACACCACATTTTCACCTGCCTTGAAAACAGAGGTTTGCTGACCTTGAGTGTTCAGCACCACGAAGCGCGCCTCTACCTGACTCTGTACTATGTCAGCATCCTCCTTACATCCTTCGAGTAGCAACACCGAGCTTATCGCCGCAATGGCCATGTATTTGTATGGAATCATTGATATACAGATAGGTAGAAGTAAAAGGAGCGCAGAAAGAAGAGCTGATTATGCGATGAATAGTTGCATGAAAAGAAAGCAGTAAGCTGATTTTTATTCAGTTACGCCTAAAAATCCAATAAACTCTGAGCTTAAAATCAAACTCCCATACCCACCGTGCTACTCGCCCCACTTGCCGACTTCGTCTCCCTGCTTTTCCCGCGTGTGTGTCTGGCCTGCGAGGAACCCTTGGCGCGGGGCGAAAACCATATCTGCACCGGCTGCCGCGCTCAACTGCCCTACACCGACTACCATCTACTACCCCCTACTGACAATCCCTTGGCCCGGCGCTTTTGGGGCAAAGTGCCCATAGCGCACGCGTTTAGCTATCTGCGGTTTCTGCGGCGCGGCCGGGTGCAGCACCTGTTGCACCAGCTCAAATACCGCGGACAGCGGCAAGTAGGCGTAGTGCTGGGCGAGTGGTACGGCGCCGAATTGCGCCAGCACGGCCTACACGAATCTTTCGACTTAATCGTGCCCGTGCCGCTGCACCCGCGCAAGCTGGCAAAGCGCGGTTATAATCAGTCTGATTGCGTGGCCGAAGGCTTTGCCAATGGCTTGCAGCTCCCGTGGCACGCCTACGCGCTGCGCCGCACTACGCACACCAGTTCTCAAACCAGTAAAACGCGCTTAGAGCGGTGGCGAAATGTAGCCACTGTATTCGAGGTAGCCACGCCCGAATCGGTGACTGGTAGGCGTATTTTGTTGGTAGATGACGTGCTAACGACCGGTGCCACCCTCGAAGCCTGTGCTGCCGTGCTGCTAACAGCCGGCGCCAGTAGTGTCAGCATTGCTACCCTGGCCTGCGCCGATAGGTAGGGCTATGCCAACGGGCACCGTACTTTTGCGGTTTCGCTTGTTATAAATGTATGCCGATTTCTGATCTGACCCTGTACGACCCTTTCGAGGGCATGCGCTTTGGCCCCGAGCAATGCTTTTTGTGTGGCACGCCTACTACACCCCCTACCGATGCCGTGCCGGTGTTTGCACCGTGGCTGATGGAGCGCTACCACTTGGCCGAGCGGCCTATTCAGCTGCTCGATCAAAGCATCACCACCTATCAACACCTCACCATCTCGTGCTGCGCCCGCTGCCGCACCCAGCACGTAGAGCCGCTGGAGGCGCAGGTAGCCGAAGCCGCCGCAGCCGGATTGGACGGCCTACGGGCACTGGACGAGAAAACGCTGTTCCTGTGGTTGGGTAAGATGTTCTACGGGGTGCTGGTCACGGAGCTGCTCACGGAGCTAAATCCGCTGATCAAGCCACGCTACCCGTTGGCCGAAAACGCCCAGATGTTCCGCCGTTTTCAGGCGTATTTCCAAACGTTGCAGGCCCTGCGCGTGCCTACGGAGTTCGATGATTTCGTGCCGGCATCCATCTTTATTCTGGAAGCTGATGCCACGCAACCCGCCCTACCCTTCGAGTACGACGACGACCTGACCACCATGGTGTTCAGTATCAAGCTCGATAACGCGGTGATTACAAGCTGCTTGGTTGACAACGGGATTATTCGCCAGGCCATGCGCGGCATCTACCAGCAGGCCCATCGGCCACTACACCCGGCCCAGATTGCCGAGTTTAAAGCGCGCGTGTACTACGCGGCCTACCTGTTCAATGTAGTGCCCGATTACTTCGCGCGTTCCGTGCAAGCCGGCGACGACCACGTAGTAATGGATACCCTGATAGATGATGTGACGGGGCCGGTTTTCAACCCCTGGGACAACAGCGGCTACGGCCAGGCGCTGCTGGAAATGTGGAAACCGTGGCATATTCCGCTGGCGGAAATCATGCAAAATCCGGCGCAACCACTTAGCTTCCTGTACGATAAGTCTGGGAACCCGCAACCGGTAGAAAAGGTAGCAGAACTGCTGGCGCAGCGTCCCGAGGACAAGAGCCGGCTTAACTAGCCTGCCATTCGGGGAGTTCGGGCGGCGTGTCTTCCACCTTCTTGATGGTCACGTCGTCCCACTTGCCGTAAATTTTTTCGTGGCGACCCACCAGCAGGTCAATGGTACGGTGCAGGCGGCGGTTCATGGTATCGTGAATGACGTATACGCCATCCAACTTCGGCGAAATGCCTTTTACTTGCACCGAGTCGCCATAGTCAAACTTGCCCCCCCAGGCTTTTAGCATGTCCCGGGAAAGGGCCATCCAGCGCCGTTTGCTGGTATGGTGGCGCGAGATGCGCGAGTTATCAGCCGTAATAAACGGCTCACTATCCGTCTGACCGGCTTTGGCCGAGTAGACAGTTGCCGTGACGCGGTACGAGGCAATGCGGCGCGGCGTGTGATGCACCAGCGCAACGGGCTGGGGTAGCAACAGGGTTACCGGGCGTGGGCTCAGTTGAGCTACCGTAGAAGGTAGGGCCGCCGGTTGCATAACAACGTGGGGCGGAAAGAGAAACGTGAGCAGAAATAAAGCAATGGACATCAAAGTAGCTTTAGTGGACTCTTGCTTAGCCTGAAGAGGGTAGGCAGCCGGCTAATTCCGGCTAACAGGAAAGGCAATTTGCAGCGAAAATCGCTTGCAAAGCCAGTGTGTTCAGAAAAGATTGAGAAGCCTGATTAAGCTAGTGAAGCAGGAAAAGAGGCGATTTAACTGCTTGTTAATGGTAATAAGCGGGACATTTACTGCCTACTTGCTGGCAAAGGTACAACTATTTATTAATTGAATCCTGTGAAGCCGTTGCGACGGGTTGTGCTGCAAGGCAAAGCGAAGGTAAAAAAAGAGTGCTAAAAAAATTAGCGTCAGGGTGCCGTTGTTATTCCATTCTTTGAGGTGCCATAGTACGGCGCATACGCCATAGGGTTTGGCATAGAAGTAAAAAATTGACTTGGATTGGTCCTAACGCCGTTTGTCGAGCGCCGTATGAGAAGAAGTTTTCCTTGCGCTATAGCCCTTTTCCTCACCTCCATTTCTCCCCTCTATGCTTTCTTGTTTTTCTTTTGCTCACCGCCGTGCAGGCTCACTTGCCGTAGCTGGTGCGCTGGCCTTGTTGGCTGCTAGCTGCTCTTCTCCTACCCCTGGTACTACCATGGCAGACAATGCCGCCAACGATACTACGGCGTTGGTAGGCCGGGCCGCAGCTCCCAAAGGCGATGCTAACTCCCCGCTGCAAATTGTGGCCGCCTTCCGCGAGCCGCAAATTGTGGGCGTAGCCGTGCTGCCCGACGGCCGCGTATTTGGCGATTTTCCGCGCTGGGATAATAACCCGGTGTTCCCCATTGCCGAAGTTGGGGCCAACAACTCTCTCAAACCCTACCCCAATGCAGCGTGGTGCACCTGGAACGAAACGGTGCGCAACGAGCCGCAAAAGCACTGGATTTGCCCGCAGAGCGTATACGCCGACCGCGCCGGTATGCTATGGGTGCTCGACCCCGCCTCGCCCGGCCTGAAAGCCACCGTACCCGGCGGCCCGAAGCTGGTGAAAATCGACCCCAAGACGAATACGGTCGTGCAGAACATCGCTTTCCCCGAGAATGTAGCCCCGCGCAAGTCCTACCTCAACGACGTGCGCGTGGACACGCAGCAGAACTACGCTTACATCACGGAGTCGGGAGAGGGTAGCTTGGTGGTAGTAGACCTGGGCTCGGGCAAGGCACGCCGGTTGCTGGTGAAGCACCCCTCGATGGTAGGCGACACCACCCTGAATATTAAGGCCGATGGTAAGCTATTGGTGGACCCTACCGGCAAACAGGGCCAGTTCAACGCCGACGGCATTGCCCTGAGCCAAGACGGGCAGTACCTCTACTGGAAGCCGCTGACCAGCTACGCCCTGTACCGTATCAAAACCGAAGCGCTGCGCAATGCCAGCCTAAGCGACGCACAACTGGCCGCGCAGATTGAAGACCTGGGCAAAGTACCTGCCTGCGACGGTATGATTCTCGACGCGCAGAACAACCTTTACTTGACGGCTTTTGAAGATCATTCCATCAAGCGGCGCACGCCGGCGGGCAAGATTGAAACCGTAGTGCAGGACCCCCGCCTGGAGTGGCCGGATACGTTTGCATTCTCCGCCGATGGCACTACTTTATATGTAACGAACTCGGCCATCCACAAAACACCTACCTGGAGCAAAGGTGTTGGCCAACAGGATCAGCCATATCATATCTTTAAAATGAGTCTGCCCAAGTAAAGACAGATAAATGCATATGTTTTTGAAAGCCTTTTCCGCCAGGAAAAGGCTTTTTTTTATTACTTATAGCCTATAACCTCGTAAGAATACAGAGTTCAATTTGCAGTATTACTGTAAAGTTTTGATTGTAAAGTTTATTTGAAAACACGAATATGAGTTTTTGACTTCTATTCAAGTACTTTACTTTTGCTTTCAACTCACATAGCGCCCTTACCTCACCCCCACCTATGGATGCTTACTCCTATATCGCCAACGCGCACGGCGAGTATATCGACCAACTGTACCAAGCGTACAAGCAGGACCCCGATTCGGTAGATTTCGGCTGGCGAAAATTCTTCGAGGGTTTCGATTTCTCGCAGCAATACCCCGCCGATGGCGAGACGCCCGTTGCAACCAACGGCACGGCTACAGCTACCCCCGCTACCCCTCCCGCCCCCGCTGCGCCTACCCTGGAAGCCATTCCGGAGCAGCGTCCCGGCTATGGCGTGCTGAATACCAGCGCTTCTACCGATAGTGCGGGTGCTCTGCGCAATAGCAACGAGGCCGCGCCAGACAAGGAAACGGCCGTACGCAACCTGATTTACGCCTACCGCAGCCGCGGCCACTTGTTGGCCAAAACCAACCCGGTGCGTCAGCGCAAAGACCGCAAAGCCCGCCTCGATCTGGCAAACTTTGGTCTGAGCGAAGCCGATTTGGATACGCCTTTCCGCAACGGCTCCATTCTGGGCTTGGGCGATGCGCCTACCCTGCGCGAAATCATTGCCGGTTTGCAGTCCATCTACACCGGCACGGTGGGCTTCGAGTACATGTATATCCGCGACCCGCAGGTGCTGGACTGGTTCCGCACGAAAGCGGAGCACGACGCGCTGAACTTCAACCCTTCGGACGACTACAAGAAGCGGATTCTGCGCAAGCTGAACGAAGCCGTAGTGTTCGAAAACTTCCTGCATACCAAGTTCCTGGGGCAGAAGCGCTTCTCATTGGAAGGCGGCGAAACAGCCATTCCAGCCCTTGATGCCATCATTGAAAAGGGTGCTGAGTTGGGCGTGCGCGAAGTGGTGATTGGCATGGCCCACCGCGGCCGCTTGAACGTGCTGGCCAACATTATGGGCAAAACGTACGAGCAGATCTTCTCGGAGTTTGAAGGTACGGCCAAGCCCGACCTAACCATGGGCGACGGCGACGTGAAGTACCACATGGGCTACTCGTCGGAGGTAGACACCGAATCGGGCCACCAAGTGAACCTGAAGCTGGCGCCCAACCCCTCGCACTTGGAGGCGGTGAACCCCGTGGTAGAAGGCTTGGTGCGCGCCAAGATTGAGCACGAGTACCAAGACGATTATCACAAGATCCTACCTATCCTCATCCACGGCGACGCCGCGCTGGCCGGCCAAGGCATTGGCTACGAAGTGACGCAGATGTCGCAGCTGGAAGGCTACAAGACAGGCGGTACCATCCACTTTGTCATTAACAACCAGGTAGGCTTCACCACGGATTTCGAGGACGCCCGCTCGTCTATCTACAGCACAGATCTGGCGAAGATTATCGACGCGCCCGTGATTCACGTGAACGGCGACGACCCCGAGGCAGTAGTATTCGCTGTGCGCTTGGCCACGGAGTACCGTCAACAGTTCCACGCCGATATTTTCGTGGATATGGTGTGCTACCGCCGCCACGGCCACAACGAGTCGGACGAGCCCAAGTTCACCCAACCTACCCTCTACAATATCATCTCGAAGCACAAGAACCCGCGCGAGATTTACAACGCTCGCCTGGTAGAGCGCGGCGACGTGGATGCGGAGTTGGCCAAGCAGATGGACCGCGAGTTCCGCGACCTGCTGCAAGCCCGCCTCGATCAGGTGAAACAGCAGCCCCTACCCTACAAGTATCAGCCTTTGGAAAATGAGTGGCGCAACCTGCGCCGCAGCACCAACCAGGACTTCGAGCAGTCGCCGGAAACCGGCGTGAGCGAGGAAACGGTGCAGAAAGTAGGCGAGGCGCTGACTACCCTACCCGAAGGCTTTAAGCCACTGAAGCAGATTGATAACCTGCTGAAAGAGCGCCGCAAGATGTTCTTCGAGACGCGGCAGTTGAACTGGGCCGCCGGCGAATTGCTAGCCTACGGCTCGTTGCTGGCCGAAAACCACATTGTGCGCGTGAGCGGCCAGGACTGCCAGCGCGGCACGTTCTCGCACCGCCACGCTGTGCTGCACGACGCCGAAACCTCGGCTCCTTACAACTCGCTCAACCACCTGAAAGGTGACCACGAGAACCTGCGCATCTATAACTCGCTGCTGAGTGAGTATGCAGTGCTGGGCTTCGAGTTTGGTTATGCCATGGCTAACCCTACTGCTTTGGTAGTATGGGAAGCGCAGTTTGGTGACTTCGCCAACGGCGCCCAGACGATGATTGACCAGTTTGTGGTGTCGTCGGAAAGCAAGTGGCAGCGTATGAACGGCGTGGTGATGCTCCTACCCCACGGCTACGAAGGCCAGGGCCCCGAGCACTCCAACGCCCGCCCCGAGCGTTTCCTGCAACTGGCCGCCGAGAACAACATTGTAGTGGCTAACATCACCACCCCTGCTAACTTCTTCCACGCCCTGCGCCGTCAGTTGACGTGGGAATTCCGCAAGCCGCTGGTGGTGATGTCGCCGAAGTCGATGCTGCGCCATCCGCTGTGTGTGTCGCCGGTGGAGGATTTCACGTCGGGTCGCTTCGAGGAAGTGCTGGGTGATGACTACGCCGATGCCAAGAAGGTGAAGCGCGTATTGCTGTGTTCGGGCAAAGTGTACTACGATCTGCTGGACGAGCAGCAGCAGTCGGGCCGCACCGACGTGGCTATCGTCAGGATGGAGCAGTTGCACCCTTTCCCCAAAAAGCAGCTGGATGCCGAGCTGGCAAAGTATCCCAAAGCCAAGATCTACTGGGTACAGGAAGAGCCCGAAAACATGGGCTACTGGAACTACCTGCTGCGCTTCATGCGCCGCGAGTTGGAAGACGTGGTAGCGCGCAAAGCCTCGGCCTCGCCTGCTACCGGCTACAACAAAGTGCACGTGAAAGAGCAGAAAGACTTGGTAGCGCGTGCCTTCGACAAGCCCCGCGAAGAGGTAGCCGACGAGAACATCAAGGAAACCGTAGAAGAAGCTAAGAAGCTTGATTAATTCATTTGCCTACCCGGCTGCTGGCTCTCAGTCAGCAGCCGGGTAGAAATGCTTATCCCATCGCCCCACAACCCTTAACTCTCCCACCTATGGGTCTGGAAATTAAAATACCCGCCGTTGGCGAATCCATTACGGAAGTAACCATCGCCAAATGGTTGAAAAAAGACGGCGAAGCCGTAAAACGCGACGAAATCATTGCCGAGCTGGAATCGGACAAGGCCACGTTTGAGCTGCCCGCCGAAGCCGATGGCACGCTGAGTATCCAAGTAGCTGAAGGCGAAACGATTGGCATTGGAACGACGATTGCCGAAATCGGTGGTGCCGATGCCCCGGCGGCAGACGCTACCCCAGACGCTACGAAATCCGCTGCGACTCCTGCTGCTGCGCCTAGCAACGACCCCATCTCTAAAGGAGAGGAAAACCCTGCGGCCAGCGACCAAGCCGGCTACGGCGGCACGCCCGAAGACAGCGCAACGTCGGACGCGGCTCCTGCCGAAGCTCCCAGCAGCGGTGGCACTATCGAAATGAAGATTCCGACAGTAGGCGAATCCATCACGGAAGTAACCGTGTCGAAGTGGCTGAAGCCCGACGGTGCCCAAGTGGACCGCGACGAGGTAATTGCCGAGCTGGAATCGGACAAAGCCACGTTTGAACTGCCCGCCGAAGCTGCTGGCACCCTACGCCACGCCGTAGGCGAAGGCGAAACCATTGCCATTGGTACTGTAGTAGCTCGCATCGAAGGTGGTGGTAGCGGCGCCTCAGCGGCCCTGGCTGCTGCGCCGGCCAGTGCGCAAGCTGCACCTACCCCATCGCAACCTGCTGCCAACGCTGGCACTACCTCCTACGCTACGGGCACGCCTTCTCCGGCTGCCGGCAAAATTCTCGGCGAAAAAGGTATCAACGCTGCCGACGTGCAGGGTAGCGGCCGCGACGGCCGGATCACCAAGGAAGACGCCCAAAACGCTCAAGCAAAGCCCGCTGCTCCCGCACCGCAGGCAGCCCCGGCGCCAGCAGCGCCGGCTCCTGCCGCCGCCGAAGCTACCACTGGTAACCGCAATTCGCGCCGCGAGCGGATGAGCAATCTGCGCAAGACGGTGGCCCGCCGCTTGGTGTCGGTGAAAAACGAAACGGCCATGCTCACCACCTTCAACGAGGTGAACATGCAGCCGATTATGGACCTGCGCAACAAGTTTAAAGACAAGTTCAAGGAGAAGCACTCGGTGGGTCTCGGCTTCATGTCGTTCTTCACCAAAGCGGTGTGCGTAGCCCTAAAAGAGTGGCCCGCCGTGAATGCTCAAATCGACGGTGGCGACATCGTGTACAACGATTTCTGTGACATCAGCATTGCAGTATCGGCTCCTAAAGGCTTGGTAGTACCTGTCATTCGCAATGCCGAGGAGTTATCGTTTGATGGTATCGAGAAGGAAATCGTGCGCCTCGCTGGCCTGGCCCGCGACAACAAGCTGACCATTGAGCAGATGACCGGCGGCACGTTCACCATCACCAATGGCGGCGTATTCGGCTCTATGATGAGCACGCCCATCATCAACGCGCCGCAATCGGCTATTCTGGGGATGCACAACATCATCCAGCGCCCCGTGGCCGAGAACGGGCAGGTAGTGGTTCGCCCCATGATGTACCTAGCCCTGAGCTACGACCACCGTATCATCGACGGCCGCGAGTCGGTATCGTTCCTGGTGCGCGTGAAGGAGTTGCTCGAAGACCCTACGCGTCTGCTGCTGGGTGTATAAGGTAGGAAACACAAAAACGAAGCGGCCGCTCACCATCTGGTGAGCGGCCGCTTCGTTTTTACTAAATAATGATCAGCAGATTAGGCACCCGATGCCATGCTCATCATTTTCAGTTTGGCTTCTTCAGCTTTTGAGCCGGAAAAGTGTTCTGCTACCGTACCGTAAAATAAGTTTACCCAACGCTGAAAGTTGGGGCTGGTAACTGGTAGAACCAGGTTGTGGGGAATGGCTTCGCCGTTGACATCCGTTCTGCCACTCAGCAACGTGCTACTCCAGTACTGATACATGGAGGTGAGGTGGTAGGGCCAGTGAATACGAGCCATGGCATTGAACGCCGGGGCTAATACTTCGTCGTTGTAAAGGTGCTGACAAAAAGAGTCGACCAACGTCTTGATGTCCCCTTCCGTACGGATGTCGGGCAAAGTGGTAGTAGCCATAGCGGTCAGGAAAAGATTAATTGTGGGTAGATGTATTTCCGAGATACGTTATTATCGAGTAGGAGTTGCAGCAACGAAGGTACAAATGAATTAACTTAAAAGTTATATATATTATCAGTAAAGTTTTATTGACGAGTTTCGATGTATAAGATTAGAGTGAATAGATAAGCCATTGTTCAGCAGTTGATTGTAGGAAAACAAAAAGCTGTTGTCGCTTCGGACAGTCAGCATAGTTTCGAGAAGCTCTATTTTAGAGCCTGGTTTCGTTTTGTTACTTTTCTTATTGCCTGTGGAGCATGTTATTCTGGGGATTAACTGTAGTGGTTTTCACGCCTCTGCGTGTTTGCTAAGTCCCGATGGGCGCGTGCAGGTTGCCATTGCCGAGGAGCGGCTTTCCCGCGTGAAGCAGGATAAGTCGTTTCCTCGTCGGGCTATTACCTATTGCTGTGCTGCCGCAGGTAGGAAGATTACGGACGTTACTGACGTTTTCGTAGGCTGGAACCCTGCGCCCTACCTTGCGCAGCCTACCCTCACCACCACCGAAGCCTTGCGCGACCGGAGCCAACTGGCCCAACTCACTCTAAACGAGCTAGCCGCCCTACGCACCGATGTGCGCGGCGTGCAGCAAACGCTGCTCGGCGAACTGGGTAATACCACGCGCTTGCACTACGTAGACCACCACCAGGCGCACTTGGCCAATGCGCTGTGGCAGTCAGGATTTGGAGGTGAAGCTGATTTTTTGGTAGCCGATGGCTTTGGCGAAACTACCACCGGGCTGCTGGGCACTGTCCAGGGTGGCACGGTGCGCGAGCTAGCTGCCAACCGCACGCCGCATTCGCTGGGCCTGTTCTACGCCGCTTTCACCGATTTCCTCGGGTTTCGGCCCAACAGCGACGAGTGGAAGGTGATGGCACTGGCGGCCCGTGGCAACTGGAACACATATTACCAGCTGCTTCGTCCGCTCATCACCGTAGAAGGGCTGCACTACGAAATCGATCTGCGCTACTTTGAGTTTTTCCTGTTTTTCACGCCCCGCTACTACTCACCTAAGCTAGAGGCCCTGCTAGGCCCAGCCCTACCCACCGGCGCACCACTTACGCAGCGCGAATACGACATTGTAGCGGCCGTGCAGCGTATTACGGAGGAGGTAGTGTTTGAGCTATTAACTAATCTGCACGCCCAAACTGGTCAGCGGCTTTTGGTGTTGGGCGGGGGCGTGCTGATGAATTCGGTGCTCAACGGCAAGCTGCGTCACCACACGTCTTACCAGGAAATTTTCATCGGCGGCACGCCCGATGATACCGGCATCAGCGTGGGTAGCGCCTTATATGGTTTTCAGCAGCTGACGGGAAACCCGCCCGGCACAGGAAAGGCCGCCCGGCACAATTTCTTTGGCTGCACTTATACGGAAGAGGAAATAGCCGCTGAACTGCACCGCCGCCGCCTACCCCACCAGCGCCCCGCAAACCTGGTTGCTACCACTGCCGATCTGTTGGCTGCCGGCCAAGTGGTCGGCTGGTTTCAGGGAGCATCGGAGCTGGGGCAGCGGGCCTTGGGCCACCGTAGCATCCTGGCCGACCCTACCCTCCCCGACATGCAGGCGCGGGTGAATGCCAGCGTGAAGCACCGCGAAGCCTTCCGGCCTTTTGCGCCGGCCGTGCCCGAGGAGCGCCAGGATGAGTTCTTCGAGTTGCCCGCCGGTGAAACGTCATACTTCATGGAACGCGTGTTTCCGCTGCGCCCCGAAGTGCGCCCGCGCCTACCTGCCGTAACGCACGACGACGGCACGGGTCGCCTGCAAACCGTGCGCGCCGCTGATAATCCGTTATTTCATCAACTGTTACTGGCGTTTGAGCAGCGGCGCGGTGTGCCGGTGTTGCTCAACACGTCGTTCAACGTCAACGGAATGCCCTTGGTAGAGTCGCCGGCTGATGCGCTGGACTGCTACTTTCAGTCAGGGCTGGATGCGCTGGTGCTGGGGCCGTTTTTGCTGCGGAAGCAGTAGGGTGTTATTCTGCGGGTGGGAAGTAATCTGGCGGAGCTGTGTCCGTGTTTTCTCAGATTCCTCGCTGCGCTCGGAATGACAACCATCAGCCTAATCTTGCCTACCTTGCTCCTATGCGTCTTTCTCATAGTATTCTGCTGGCTACTGGACTGAGTTTGTCCAGCGCTGCTTCGGCCCAATTGCTGCAACCCAAACCCGCCGCTTTCACCCGCGCTGACTCGCTCCGCGGCAACATCGACAGCCCCCTGCGTACTTGCTACGACCTGAACTACTACCACCTCGACGTGCGTCTGGACCCGGCCAAGCGGTTTCTAAGCGGTAGTAACCTGTTCCGCTTCACGGCCACGCGGAATTTCACGCGTTTGCAGTTCGACCTATTTGCCAACTTAGCGGTAGAAAAGGTTGAGTATAAAGGCAAATCGGTGCCGTTCACCCGCGAGGCTAATGCGGTGTTTGTCACGTTCCCACAGTCCATCAAACAGGGTAGCCGCGAGGAATTTACGGTGCATTACTCCGGCCAGCCTACCGTGGCCGAGCGCGCACCCTGGGACGGCGGCTTGGTATACGCTCAAGATGCGGCCGGCAAGCCCTGGGTAGCCTCGGCTTGTCAGGGGGTAGGCGCCAGTATTTGGTGGCCCAATAAAGATCAGCAGGCCGATGAGGTAGACAGTATGCTGATCAGCGTGACGGTGCCCAAAGGCCTGAAAGACGTATCCAACGGCCGCTTGCGCAAGGTTACTACACTGAAAGACGGTGCTACTCGCTTCGATTGGGCCGTGCGCAACCCCATCAACAACTACGATGTGGCCCTGAACGTGGGCGATTTTCAGCACTTCGGCGATACCTACCAGGGCGAGAAAGGCAAGCTGACGCTCGACTATTGGGTGCTACCCGAAAACCTGGCAAAAGCCAAAAAGCAGTTTGCGGCCAATGTGAAGCCCATGCTAAAATCGATGGAAAGCTGGTTTGGTCCCTACCCCTTCTATGAGGATGGCTACAAGCTCATCGACGCACCGCACCTGGGCATGGAACACCAAAGCGCTGTAGCCTACGGCAATAAGTACCTCAACGGCTACCTCGGCAACGACCGTTCGGGCACGGGTTGGGGCGACAAGTGGGACTTCATCATCATCCACGAAAGCGGGCACGAGTGGTTCGGCAACAACATCACCACCAAGGATATTGCCGATATGTGGGTGCACGAGTCATTCACCACGTATTCCGAGTCGTTGTTTGTAGAAACGATGTTTGGCAAGCAGGCGGGGCAGGAATACCTGCACGGCCAGCGCTGGAATATTCAGAACGACAAGCCCATCATTGGCCCCTACGGGGTGAATACGGAAGGCTCTAGCGACATGTACGACAAAGGCGCCAACATGCTGAACATGCTGCGCACCATTCTCAACGACGACGCCAAGTGGCGGCAACTGTTGCGGGGCTTGGGACAGACGTTCTACCATCAGACCGTCACCACGGCGCAGATCATCAACTATTTCAACCAGCAAACTGGCCGCGACCTTACGCCCATTTTCGACCAATACCTACGCCACGCTTCCCTACCCGTGCTGGAAATGCGGGTGGTACAGAACCAGCTGCTAGCCCGCTGGATTGCCAATGCACCCGGCTTTGCTATGCCCGTGCGCGTTCGGACCAAGGGTAGCGAGTACCAGTTCATCACGCCCACTACCCGCCTGCAACCCGTGGTCCTACCCGGCGCCACCCCCGACAATGTGGAGGTCGATACCTTCAATTATTATGTAGGGGTGCTGGTTGAATAAGGGAAATGGGTTTTGGTATTTTGATCTGATAATGAGTTTGTTACGCGGATGGTATCATTTTAGCTATTTAGCTTCTTATTAAATAGCCTATGTAGGCTACGTATGAGGTTTTGAGCAAAGTGATTTTCCTATGGCAGTACCGTATAAAACAGCTCCTACCAGTTGCCAGAATTGCCCGTATTTGACCCAATCCCTCATGAGTACGTGCCAAAAGGAGGAATTAGAATTAATTTCTACCAGCAAAATATCGCAGAGCTATAAGAAGGGACAGAGCATTTTTCAGACGAATAATCGCCTGCCCGGATTATACTGCATTCACCAGGGCAAGGTGAAAGTGTCCCGCGTCAGCAGCGACGGCAAAGAGCAAATTATGCGCTTGGCGCAGGAAGGCGATGCTTTGGGCTACCGCTCGCTTATGGTAGGCAACACCGCTACTACCTCAGCCATAGCTCTCAGTGACTGTGTGGTGTGCATGGTTCCCCGCCCCGATTTTTTTAGTGTGATTGGACAGAATGCACAGTTTTCGACTGCCCTTACTAAGTTGTTAGCCAAGGATTTAGGTAGAATGGAAGAACGAATGATGCACGCTGCTTTCAAGCCCGTACGTGGCCGGCTGGCCGAAGCGTTGCTGATGCTGCACGAACTGTTTCGGCCTGCTACGGAAATGCGCTTTAGTATTCCCGTTACGCGCGAAGACCTCGCAGCGCTTACAAGCACTGCTAAGGAAACGGCCAGCCGGCTCTTATCAGAATTTCGAGAAGAGGGCTTGGTGTCGACCTATGGCAGCCGCATCACCATTTTGAACCTAGAGAAGATTACGCAGCTTTCGGCACTCTATGAATAGTGATAAGGCTAACTTTTTTCAAATTTTATAAAACCCTTTTTCCGGTCTGTACGTAAGTGACCCAGCAACCTCGATTGCTGGGTTTTTTTGTGCAGATAGAAGGTAGGGTAGCAAGACTTATAGGACTTTTTCCCATATTGGTGTCCCATAATTGAACGGGCGGGAAAAAGCTGATAACAATCATTTCCTGAGTTGATAACAATCATTTTTTAGCCGGAAGAATCGGGGGAGTTTTGTAGAACAAGTCGGTCTGGTTTTTTTGGTCTAATCCACCACACAGACAGTTCTTCGGCTACTTTCCTTCTGATTCTGATTGCCAGTAAGCAGGCCAACGCGTGGGCCTGATCAGGATACTAGAAACAGGATGGAGGTTGACCGGAGTGGATTGTTTCCCTTCCTCCTTATCCGTTCGTTTCAATGGCTTACTCAGTCAATAATCCCGCAGGAAAAGTAATACAAGGCGTTATCGACGATTTGCCCGCACTATTAGCCGTGGCTGTAGTGGATGTGAACTCGGGCATGAGCCTGGCATCGCATTCTAACGTGCAAAACATCAACCCCGATACGGCTGCTGCCTACAACACGGAGGTAGTAAAGCAAAAGCAGAAAGCTATGGCCGCGCTGAAGCTAAACGGTGAGAAAATTGAGGATATCCTGATTTCGCTCACCAACCAGCTGCACCTGCTGAAGCTTACCGAAGCCGGTAACAAGTTTATCTATTTAGTGGTAAACGCCCGCGATACCAACCTGGCTATTGCCCGCGAAGTACTGCGTCAGCACGCCGCGCAACTCAATTAATTATTCTCCTGCTGGCGGCATGGGCAGTGCGCAGATTCCTCTGTGTTCAGACCAACTCCTCAGCTGCGACAAGCCAGCAGTACCCTGTGTCTACGCCGTAATTGTATGGTAGCACGGTGGGTTTTCGCAGGCCATCATGCAAATTCCCTTTCTCAATCGTCTTCAGTCTCTTTCCGGTGCAACCATTAACAAGGTGGTGCCGGCTGGCAATGGTGCTGAGCACCAGGAGGCCGCCCAGGTATTGCAGCAGGTCTTGGAAGGCCTGCCGGAGCTGGTAGCAGCAGCCGTGGTGCAGATAGACTCGGGGCAGGCCGTGGCAACCTACACGACTTCCCGGGACTTCAATCCAGCTAAAATTGCCGGATTTAATGCCGCACTGGTACGAGGACAGTACAACGTGCTGGCCGCGCTGCAACCTGATGCTGACGAGCAGCTAGAGGAAATCGTGATTACCCTACCTACCCAACTGCACCTGCTGCGGATCCTGACCAACAAGCAACAATTTCTCTACGTGGCCGTCGAAAGCCGCGACACCAACCTAGGCATTGCCCGCGAGGTCATGCGTACCTGCGAGTAAAAGCCGCCCCTCTCACACCTCTATTCTATTCCTATCCCCTTCTCTCAACGATTTCAATTTCCCTTATTTCTCACCTTAATCCATTTATGGTATGAAACTTACCGCATCTCCCTTCGACCCCCAAACCGGTGAGCTGCTGCCGGTATATCGGGATGCTTATCTCAATGGCGACCTGAGCCGATCTTCTGCCCAAGCCGTAGAAAATTATTTGCGTCGTGATGCCGACTTAGCGCACGATACTCTTACGCGCTGGGAGGAACTACAAGCTACCGACGAGGTGGAAGTAGCCCCTACTTGGGTGCAAAAACAGATTCAATATATCCGGGCCGAGCCCGTACGTTTTCGCCGCCGCGCTACCTCTATGGTAGCTTCCGCCGTGCTAGTGGGCTCTATGGTATTTGCCGGCACTAGCCTGCCCGGCGCACGGGGCAACAACTCCAATTTCTCGGCAGTACAGGAAACGGCTACTGCCGAAGCCACCGCCGAAGCACTGGCCAGCAATACCGCTTCGGTAGCGGCTGCCGTAGCGGCTAAGCGTATGATTATGGTGCAGGGTCGCATTCTGGACGAAAACGGCAAGCCCCTACCCGGTGCTACCGTGATGCAGCCCGGCAGCCGTCAGATTGCCGTTACAAATGCGGCTGGCGAATACGTGCTGCGCGTGCCGGCCGGCACCAACTCGCTGAAGTATGGCTATGGTGGTTATCAGGACGAAGAAATAAAAGTATCCGACGCTAGCGCCGATGTAACATTGCTACCCAGCGAGAAAACCAAGCGTCACTGGTGGAATTTCTAGGCGTTACCTACGTCGCTCAGTGGTAGCTTGTAGTATCTTGTCCGCGTGAAACCCAAGAATTACCGCAGAAAAGCTACCCGTCAATCCGGGTTATCGAAAACAAATAAATTAATTGCTCCGCCTGAGGATCAGGCGGGGCAATTGGTGCATCAAATCCTGGCGGTTCTGCCATCATTGCGGCTAGTGGCTGTGGTGGATGTGGCCGATGGTCGTTGCCGGGCTGGCTGGTCGGGGCTGGATGATGTAACTCCGCAGACGGCCGCCCAGCACAGCGCTGCCTTGGTCCGGTACCAACAACTCGCTGTTCACCAGTTGGAGGAAGAGGCAGTGGAAGAAATGTCCTTCCTGCTGTCTACACAACTGCACTTAGTACGGATGCTGCCCGGTGGGCAACAATTTTTGTATCTGGTAGGTGAAAAAGAGTCTATTAGTTTGGGCCTAGTGCGTGAACAATTGCGCGGGCAATTACAACCATTGATGTTGTCGAATTGATAGGCACTATTTAGCTAAGCTATATATACAAGCGCCTCTTCCACTTACGGAAGGGGCGCTTGTGTTCGTGCCTACCTTAGGCAAAACAGCCAGTAGCCGGTTGTGTAGGGTAGCAGCACTTAGCATTCTGCGCAACCAGCGCGTTTCCGCCGGGCTGCTATTTCCGCCTCCGGTTTCTTCCGTACCTTCGCCCCTTGTTGACTACCAACGAATTCACCGCATCATGAATCAATACGACGTTACTGTTATCGGCTCCGGACCGGGGGGCTACGTGGCTGCCATCCGTTGCGCACAGCTGGGGATGAAAACCGCCCTTATTGAGAAGTACCCTACCCTGGGCGGCACTTGCCTGAACGTAGGGTGCATTCCCAGCAAAGCCCTGCTCGATTCGACAGAACACTACCATAATGCCCACACTACCTTCAAGGAGCATGGCATTGAGCTGAGTGACTTGCAGATCAACATGAACCAACTGATTGACCGCAAGAACGGCGTAGTGAAAGCCAACACCGACGGCATTCAGTTCCTGATGAAGAAGAATAAAATCGACGTGCTGCGGGGCGTGGGTTCATTTGTCGACAAAACGCATATCAAAATCACGCCTACTGAAGGCGGCGAGGAGCAGCAGATCGAAACCAAAAAGGTGATTATCGCCTCCGGTTCCAAGCCTACTGTCCTACCCTTCATCAAGCAGGACAAGCAGCGCATCATCACCAGCACCGAGGCCCTGAACATTCGGGAAGTACCCAAGCACATGATTGTGATTGGCGGT
Organism: Hymenobacter profundi; assembly: GCF_019334315.1. Lineage (GTDB taxonomy): Bacteria > Bacteroidota > Bacteroidia > Cytophagales > Hymenobacteraceae > Hymenobacter > Hymenobacter profundi. Next base: position 11,783 of record NZ_JAHWGL010000060.1, on the reverse strand, counting down.
GGCGTTATCGGCCTGGAAATGGCTTCTGTATACGCCCGTCTGGGTGCGAAAGTATCGGTGGTAGAGTTCCTGGATTCGCTGATTCCAACCATGGACCGCGCCCTTGGCAAGGAGCTGAAGCGCATCTTGGGCAAAATCGGCATTGAGTTTTACCTCAGCCACAAAGTAACCGGCGCCACCCGCGAAGGCGACGCCGTGACCGTAACCGCCACCAACCCCAAGGGTGAGGAAATTAAGCTGGAAGGCGACTACTGCCTGGTAGCCGTGGGCCGTGCGCCCTACACCGAAGGCCTAAACCTGGAAGCCGCCGGCGTGCAGCTGGAAGAACGCGGCCGCATTAAGGTAGACGAGCACATGCAAACCACCACGCCCGGCATCTACGCTATCGGCGACGTGGTGCGCGGTGCTATGCTGGCCCACAAGGCCGAGGAAGAAGGCGTATTCGTGGCCGAAACTATGGCCGGCCAGAAGCCCCACGTCAACTATCTGCTCATTCCGGGGGTAGTATACACCTGGCCCGAGGTGGCTGGGGTAGGCTACACCGAGGAGCAGCTGAAGGAGCAAGGCAAAGCCTACAAAACCGGCAACTTCCCCTTCCGTGCCTCGGGCCGCGCCCGCGCCTCTATGGACCTCGACGGCTTCGTGAAAGTGCTGGCCGATAAGGAAACCGACGAAATCTTGGGCGTCCACATGATCGGGCCGCGCATTGCTGACCTGATTGCCGAAGCCGTAACCGCCATGGAGTTCCGCGCCTCCGCTGAGGACGTAGCCCGCATGAGCCACGCTCACCCTACCTACGCCGAAGCCATGAAAGAAGCTTGTCTGGCAGCTACTGAGAACCGGGCGATACATATGTAAGTCTGCGCTTGCATACCTACACGCAAAAAGCGGCTGGAGCTACTAGAGCTCCAGCCGCTTTTTGCGTGTAGGTTTAGCTACAAGGGATATTCTTTAATCAAGATGAATTTAACTTAATAAAGGTATCGTAAACAGGAGGTAACATTGGCTTAAACGTGCGCCTGTAGTTTTGTCGCTTTAAAAGTGCACGCTCAACTCCACGGTTCCATTTTCCTGTTCTAGTTTGTGTCGCAGGTAATTATTTGGAAAAGTGATGCTTACATCTGGCTACCACATAGCAGCTGTACCAAAAGATTTTCTGTGTTCATAGATTTCGCTACCTGCGGAGGGGTAGGGTGGTCTTGTGTGGCCGGTGGGAGAGTGCGTGCGCTTTTGTATTTCCCTTTCTCACCCTTATCACCACCTGATGAGACATTTTTTACTGACGGGGCTACTCGTGTTGCTAGCCGCTTTAGGCCTGCAAGCCCAGGTTACGACCAGTAGCCTGACGGGCCTGATTAAAGACAGCGGCGGCGAAGCATCTATTGGCGCCACTGTGCAAGCCACGCACGTGCCCAGCGGCACCAAGTACGGTGTGGCTACCAATGCCGAGGGCCGCTATACCATCCAAAACATGCGGGTTGGTGGGCCTTACACTGTGGTCATCAGCTACATCGGCTACAGAGTCGAAACTGTTGAGAATATCAGCCTACAACTGGGCCAACCCTACGTGCTGAACGCGACGCTCACGGCGGAGGGCACCCAATTGCAGGGCGTAACCGTGACAGCCAACCCCGGCTCGGTACTGAACGCCGACAAAACCGGCTCCATCACCAACATCGACCGCACTGCTCTGCAGCGTCTACCCTCCATCAGCCGCTCGCTCAACGACTTCACCCGCCTCACGCCTCAGGCCAGCGGTAATGCAATTGGCGGCGGTAGCGACCGGTCCAACTACTTTAGCGTCGACGGTTCCGACTTCAACAACAACTTCGGTATCGGCGGCAACCTGCCGGCTGGGGGCTCGCCTATTTCTCTGGATGCTATTGAGGAAATCTCCGTGAATATAACGCCGTTCGACGTGCGGCAGTCAGGCTTTACAGGCGCAGCCATCAACGCCGTAACGCGTTCAGGCTCTAATGATTTCTCCGGCTCGGCCTACGGCTACTATCGCAACCAGAACTACCAAGGCAACAAGGTAGGCAATGAGCGCGTGGTGCTGCAAGACCAGCGCTTCTACCAGTATGGCTTCCGCCTGGGCGGCCCTATCATCAAAAACAAGCTGTTCTTCTTCGCCAACTTCGAGCAAGAGGAAAATCGCACCCCCGGCCAGCAGCGCGTGGCTGCTACTCCAGAAGTGCCCAGCGGTACTAACGTAGCCCGCCCTACGGCCGCCGAATTGGACCAGATCAGCAGCTATCTGCGTAACACCTACGGCTATGAAACCGGCCCCTACCAAGGCTACAGTTTCACGGCACCGCGCACCAAAATCCTGGGTCGCCTGGACTGGAACATCAGCCAGAAACACCGGGTGAATGTGCGCTACAGCCAGGTAGAAGGCCGCGGTATTAACTTTCCCAGCACCTCGCGCAGTCCGTTTGGTGGCTACCGCTACCCTAACCCAGACCCAAGGGGTACGAACCCTCCGGCGTTTGTGGATGGTAGCGGAAACCGTCAGCAGAACACGGCTTTGTTCTTCCGTAACGCTACCTATTACCAGGAATCAAACTTCTACTCGTTGGCGGCTGAGCTGAACTCGACCTTCGGCAACAACAAGTTCAACACCCTGCGTGCTACCTACACGCGCCAGAACGACCCGCGCAGCTCCGACAGCCAGCTGTTTCCCTTCGTGGATATTCTGAAAGATGGTACGCCGTTCACGTCGTTTGGCTACGAACCCTTCACCTACGGCAACCTGCGCGACGTGAAGATTCTCTCCTTCAAGGATGACTTCAACTGGACCCTAGGCCGCCATAACCTTACACTGGGCGCGCAAGTAGACCTGAGCGAAACCAAGAACGGCTTCCAGCGCTTTGGCACCGGCTACTACACGTTTGCTTCGTGGAACGACTTCGTGGAGGGCAACGCACCGGTAGACTTTGGTATCACATACCCCCTCTCTGCCGACTATTCGCAGCAGTTCCCTACGTTCAAATACGGTCAGTACTCAGCCTACGCCCAAGACGAAATTGCTGTAACCGACCGCCTGCGCATCACGCCTGGTCTGCGCTTAGACGTGACCAGCTACCCCAACAAGCTGGCCGAGCACCCGCTGATTACGCCGCTTGCGTTTGCCGGTGGTGAGCAAATCAACGTCGCCAACTTGCCCAAAACCCAGCTGCTATGGTCGCCGCGGGTAGGCGCCAATTTCGACGTACTCGGCGACCGTTCCCTACAGCTACGTGGCGGTACGGGCATCTTCACGGGCCGCGTACCCTACGTGTGGATTGTGAGCCAGGCCGGCGATGCAGGTCTGCTGCAGATCACGCAGACCTACGGTGCTTCGTCAGGTACTAGCGGTCCGATTGGCAACATCCGATTTGACCCCGACCCCACCGGTAACCGCCCCGCTACGCCGCCCGCTGCTGGCACCGTTATTCCGAGCACTACCTCGTCGCTGGCTCGCAACTTCCGATTCCCGCAGGTGTGGAAATCAAGTCTGGCCGTGGATGCGAAGCTGCCCTTCGGCGTAGTAGGTACCTTGGAAGGAATTCTGACCCGCGACATCAACGCGGCCGTGTTCCGCAACGCGAACCTGATTGACCCCTATGCTGATCCTGAAAATCCGCTGATACTCAATGCAAATGGATACCCCGACAATCGCGCATTGTATCCTGGTGCAACTCAAAGAGCAACTCCTGCTACTTCTATAACAGAAGCATCCAACAAATACATCAATCCTCTACGCAACGGATTGCCGGTTGCCAATGGTACCCCCGGCCGGGACGTGGGAGGTTATAACGCCATTGTGCTCGACAACGCCTCGCGTGGGTATTACTTCTCGCTGACCGGCAAGCTGGAAAAGCAGTTCGATAATGGCCTGTTCGGCTCGGTAGCTTATACCTATACGGCTGCCAAGAACCTATTCGACGGCGGTGGCAGCCAGCCTTTGTCGGCGTGGCAGGAAACGGCTACGGTGAGCGGAGCCAACAACCTGCCGCTGGCGTACAATGGCAACACCCTACCTCACCGCGTAGTAGGCTCTTTGTCTTACCGTCGGGAGTATCTGGGCCATCTGGGCACTACCGTGTCGTTGTTCTACGAAGGTGCTAGCCAGGGTCGTTTCTCTTACTTATACTCGGCAGACTTCAACCGCGACGGCGCCAACGCCGACCTGATCTACATTCCACGTGATGCCTCAGAAATTACGTTCGTTCCCATCACTACGGGTAGAGGTGCCGACGAGCGGACACTTTTCACAGCTCAGCAGCAGAGCGATGCGTTTTTTGCGTTCATCGATCAGGATAAATACCTGCGCAAGCACAAAGGGCAATACGCTGAACGCAACGGTGCCACTTTCCCTTGGCGTAACCAGTTCGACGTGAAAATCCTGCAAGACCTATTCACTGATCTGGGCGGCAAGCGCAACACCTTGCAGCTTAGCTTTGATGTGTTCAACGTGGGTAACCTGCTGAACAACAGCTGGGGCCGCGTGCAGCAGCGTACGTTCAACAACTTCCTGGAACCAGCCAACCAGGGTAGCTTGACCACCGGATCTGATAGCCCTCGTCCTACCTTCCGCCTAGGCCGCGACAACGTAACGAATCAGCTGCTGACCAACACCTACCGCGACGCCGTGAACCTGTCCTCGACCTATTACATGCAGATTGGCCTGCGCTACATTTTCAACTAACACTTAATCAATTAGAAAAGCCTGCTGCCTGTGGTAGCAGGCTTTTTTGTGCCTCCCTTTTCAGATTTCCTCAACCCACTGTCATGTACAAGAAAATCACTTTGGTAGCTCTGCTTGCCTTCCTACCGTTTAGCCTGCTGGCCTGGGGCGTAGAGGGCCACCGCGTTATCGGAAAAATTGCCGAAAACCACCTCAGCAAGAAAGCCCGAACCCAGATACAGCAATTGCTGGGTACCGAGCGGTTGCCGTTGGTAAGCACCTTTCCCGACGAAATCCGCCCCTACCCTGAATTTGCCCATACCTCGCCTTGGCACTACGTGAACGCACCCGTGGGCCTTAGCCAAGATGAGTACATTCGCACCATCACCACGATGGAAAAGCCCAACGCCTATCGGGCCTTGCAGGAGCAACTACAGAAATTGAAGGACCCTGCTACCTCGAAAGAGGACAAGGTGTTTGCGCTGAAATTCATCGTGCACATTGTGGGCGACGTGCACCAGCCCATGCACACGGCCACGGCCGAAACCAGCGGCGGCAACAAGATCAAGGTGAAATTCCGGGGCCGAGATTCGAATCTGCACAGCGTGTGGGACTCAGGCCTGGTAGACTATCCCGCCATCACCTACCTGGAAATGGCCCAGCAGCTCGACCACGCCACGAAATCTGAGGTGCGGCAGTGGCAGCAGGCAGCTCCCGCCACGTGGTTCTGGGAGTCCTACCAGCTCAGCCAACCCCTCCTCACCGAAGCCGAGCAACACCCCGACCTCGACTATACTTACTACCCCAAATACGCCCCTACTGTAGAGCAGCGTCTATTGCAAGCCGGCATCCGGCTGGCGGGCGTGCTGAATGAGGTGTACGGTGGTTGAAGGGTGGTCCTGTAGATAATTCTACACTAGAGATAGAAACACAAAGCAGGTAGTAAATGAGAAAGGCTACCATTTTGGTAGCCTTTCAACATGTTGATGGGGTCTGACTTACTCTTTTACCAAGCGCAAGGTAGTCCTCTGTTGGTCTTTGGTGATAATCAACAGCGTGTACACGCCTGCACGCAACGACGATACGTTAAGTTCATTGCTGCTGCTCAGCGTGCCTTGGGTATTCACCAGACCATAGGCGTCGGTAATCTGGTATTGGCTGCCAGCAAGAGGTAGGGTAGAAACTAAGTGCAGTTTATCGGTTACCGGGTTGGGGTACAACTGTACGGTAGGCGCAGCGGTGATGGAAGCGGTGGCGGTTGCTTTGGCTGTTACGCTGCTGCCAGCTTGGCTAATGCGCATCCAGTTGAGGTTCCAGCCACCAGTTTGCGCAAATACGCCGAAGCTGTAAGTGCCCGCCGCCACACTCACCGTTTGCGATACGGTGGTCCAGGTTTGCCAGCCGCCGGTAGCCGGAATAGTTACTTTGCCTAGCTGAGTCGAGCCCGAGTTGAAATCCGACGACAGCGTGCCGCCGCTGGGACTGGCCACGCGGTACTCAATGGTGTAGGTGCCGGTGGTAGGGAAGGTGATGTTGCTGTAGGCCATCCAGTCGCCGGCATCAATGTAGCCCACATTCTGGCCGCCGCCCGTGTCGGTAGTAGTTTGGGTTTGCACCCCCGACATGCTGCTGTAGCTCTCCGCTTCCAGGTTGATGGTAGTGGAAGTGACGGCAGCCGGCCCATACACCTCTACCTCGTAGATGGAATAGCCGTAGGTGGTGGCGCGGCGCGTGCCGTAGATACGCAGGTAACGGCCCCGGCCAGCCAGGCCGGTGATGTCGTCAATGCCGCCGTCGCCGTTGATAACGGAGTGAATGGCGGTCCAGGAAGAGCCATCAAGCGAGGTTTGCAATTGGTAGTCTTTGCCGTAAGCTGCTTCCCAGTTAATCTTGACCCGTGAGATATCCTTCACCGTGCCTAAATCGAGTTGTAAGTACTGCGGATCGGCGAAGGCGCTGGCCCAGCGGGAAGTCAGGTTGCCATCAATGGCCTTCGCAGCAGTGGTGCCACTATTTTCGCTGGACGACGCCACGGCGGCAACGGGCGTCAGGCGGGTAGGGGTAGGCGTAGGTGTGCTGCCGCTGAAGGGTAGGTTCACGTACAGCTGACCCAGTTCGGTGAGCTGGCCCGAGGCACCGCCAAGCAAATTGATGTTGGGTATCTCATTGTTTCGGCCCGAAAACCAGGCGTAGCGAAACACGGCCGGCTCGTTTTCCAGGTAATTCACGGCGGCAGTGAGGTAGCGCTTCTGCACATCCAGCGTGATATGGTTTTGGGGCATATCACCGCACGAAAACTCGGTGAGCCAGATCGGCTTGCCGTACTTCTTCAGCTCCCCAATCTTATCGCGCAGCCACTGCTCCTCACACACATAGGTGTGCACGGCAATATAATCGACCTGGCAAGTGGGGCAGGCGGCGAAGAAAGCATCGAGGTACTGCGTAGGCGAATAGTAGATAGTGCCGTTTTCCGCTACACAGTCGCCGCAGTAGTTTACCGCCGGCGATACTAACTTAAGATTTTTACGGCGGGCTACTTCTTGCAGGGTAGGCCACAGGGCGGCGGCCTGGGTAGGCGTAAGGTTGGCCTGACTACGGAAGTTAGGCTCATTAAACCCCAGCAAGTATTTGGCCCCGGCTGGGATGTTGGCTGCCAATCGGTCGGCGGTGAAAGGCGTGCCGTCCAGGTCGCGGCCCCACTGCATTGGCGCATAGTCGATGCCTAGGCCGGTGTAAACACTAGCCGCCCCAGCTTCGGGCTTGGAGTACCAGTTGTACCACCAGCTGATGCCGGGTGCCAGCGCTTGCATGTCGGCAGCCGAGTGGTAGCCGTAGGCGATGCCACGCTTTGCGCTTTTGGTTTGCGCAGTGGCTTGCTGCGGCCAGCAACTCAGTAAGGCCGCAGCGCCTAGCAGCCATCCCGTGGCTTGCCGGTGAAAAATCTTGTAAAGCTTGTTCATAGTAGGAAGGTGAAGTAGTGGAGTAGGGCGTTTAGCACCAGTTAGTTAGACGTGGTGTTTTTCAAAGATAGCTGCAATAAAGAAAGACCACCGTATAGGGTGGTCTTTCTTTATGGAGAACAGAACGGTACGCTTGAGCTTAGCCTGTTTGCCTAATGATGGCGCACAGCCATGGCATCCCAAGTGCAGCATACACTAAACTATATACCTGCCTTGCTTATGCTGAACAGGTAAACCGAAAGCGGCTGAAGCTTCAGTCGCTTTTCGTCCTCCACTGCTTTCCTACCCCCGCTTTTCCCGCCACGCCTGTTGCTGCGCCGCATCCAAAAACGTCCAGGCTACCATGCGGCTCACTTTGTGCCCCTGCGCCATCGGAATGGTGCGCACCTCCGTAGCTCCTAGCTTTTGCAGCGACTTGTACAAGCCTGGCAAGGTTTCTTTCTTCGACACAAGGGTAGTAAACCAATAGCACGACTCCCGAAACAACGCGCTTTCCTCGGCCATGCGCCACAAAAAAGTCGCCTCGCCGCCGGGATACCACAGTTCTGTACCCTGCCCGCCAAAGTTGGGGGTAGGCCGTGCCTGTCGATTCGTGCCCAAATTCCGCTCTTTGCGCCGGTTGCTGGCTTCGGCCTCAGCTGCCGAGCTATGAAAGGGCGGATTGCACATTGTCGCATCAAAGACCTCGCGCGGCTTCAGTATACCGCTGAAGATGGAATTGCGGTCGGGTTGGTGCCGGAGTTCTAGGGCGCCCGTAAGAGTAAGGTTGCTGGCCACTAGTTGCTTACCCACCCGCAGGGCCGTTGTGTCTACATCGGTGCCTACAAAGCGCCACCCGTACTCATGGTGTCCGATGATGGGGTAGATGCAATTGGCGCCTACCCCCACATCCAGCACGCGCACAGCTTTGCCAGTGGGCACAACGCCCGCATTGCCATCGGCCAGCAAATCAGCGAGGTAGTGGATATAGTCGGCACGACCAGGGATGGGCGGGCACAGGTAGCCAGCCGGAATATCCCACTGCCGCATGCCGTAGAATTGCTTCAGCAACGCCCGGTTCAGCGCCTTCACGGCAGCCGGATCAGCAAAATCCAGGCTAGCATCGCCCGAAGGAGTAGCCATGACAAATTCGGCTAGTTCGGGCGCGGTGTGTACTAGCTGCGCAAAGTCGTAGCGGCCGTGGTGGCGGTTGCGTGGGTGCAGGGTAGCAGGGGTAGCGTTAGGCGGCTGCGGCATTAGTAAGGCGTAGAGGGTAGGGCTAGAAACAGAAAGCGGCTGAAGCCACAGGAGCTTCAGCCGCTTGGGCTTATCGAGAGGTAAATTTACGCAACGGCGGCCGCTTTCACGTCGGTAGCGCTGGGGCCTTTGGGTCCCATTTCCACTTCAAAGGTTACGCGGTCATTCTCCTTGATGGGGTTGCGCAGGTTGTTGGCGTGCACAAATACGCTTTCTTGCGTCTCCGAATCCTTAATGAAACCGTAGCCCTTCGACTCGTTGAAGAACGTTACAATACCAGTACGAATCAAATCGGCCGGATCCATGTCTTCCCGGCGCACTACGCCAATCTGAATGTCTTCGGTCTTGATTTCTTTCTTCTTCTTCGGATCTGGCGGAGTATCTACAATGTTGCCATTCTCATCTACGTAAGCCATCATCTCGTCCAGGCTCTGGCCTTTCTGGGCATTGGCTTGGCGTTCCTCCTTTTTCTCGGCTTTATCCAGCCGCTTCTTCAGGCGTTTCTTTTCGTTTTCTTTCTTACCAAACGTTGCTTGGGATCTACCCATGTCTTTTACCAGCTTTATAGGGTGGATGCGTTGGCCGATAAAGCCAAGCATTAGTATTCGTGAATACAATAGTACAGGTAACTTTCCGGTAAAGTTCAGCAGAGCTCCATAGAAACTATCTACTAACCTGTTTACCAGCTACGAAAGGCCGAAACAGACCTATTCTACCCGTTATTCAGTTCCGGCTCCTGACAACTTAGCGCGAAGGAAACCACTTCTCGCACCTCGCCTGCCGCTAAATCTCCGAGCCATATATCCCCTACCCGCACGCGCACCAAGCGCAAGGTAGGAAACCCTGCCGCTGCCGTCATCTTCCGGATCTGCCGGAATTTGCCTTCTGTTACCGTAATCGACACCCAACTGGTAGGCCCGTGGCGGTCGTCGCGAATTTTGCGGGTACGAGGAGGAAAGTCTGGGACAGTTTCGAGGCGCCGTACCGCGCAAGGTAGCGTTTGGTACCGCACATCTCGAATACCGATTTCTACACCTTGTTGCAGTTGGGCTACCGCTTCGTCGGTAATGAGGCCATCCACCTGAGCATAATATTCCTTCTCTACCTTCCGGCCACGCACATACTCGCTCATGCGGCCGTCGGTGGTGAGCAGCAGCAAGCCTTCACTATGTTCGTCTAGACGCCCAATAGCCATAGTACCAGCCGGAAAATCATACAACTCCCCCAGCAGTTTCTTCTTTCGCAATTCGCATACAAACTGACTGAGGTAACCGAATGGCTTGTGAAGTAAGAAATGCTGATGCGTACTCATGTGCTGCAAGGTAGCGCTTTCGGCTGTTCTCCTACCCCGATTCCTTGTCGCGGCGGCGCAACACGGCCACCGCAACACCTACCAAGCCGGCTATTACCAAGCCTTTCACCCAAGGGCCAATCACAGGCGGCGGCACCGACACTACCCCCGAATCATCAGCCACAGCCGGGTGTCCTACATAGCGCCCCTTTGTCGGCACAGCTTGCGTCTGAAAATGGTCACGTAGCTCTTGCAGTTGGCGGCGCAATTCGTTGCCGTGCATAGCAATACCGTGTCCCGTAGCGGCTACCTCTGGCTCTAGGCCAGCCAGTAACTCCACTGAAGCTCGCGCAGCTTCCCAATCAGGCGTGAAGTAAGCGGGCGGCCCATGTACCTCTTGCTTTTGCTGCCAAGTAGCCACCACCGATTCACCTTTCACCGTTACGAAAGCGTCGCCGGCTAATAGCGTACGGTCGCTCTCACGAAAAAATGACACGTGTCCCGGCGTGTGCCCCGGTGTATGCACCCAGCGCCACCCCGGCAGATGCGGAACCGATCCATCGTCTGGCAACGCTTTCACCCGACTACCTAGATCCAATGGCTTTTTAGGGTAGAGAAAGGATATAGCGGCCATACCACCGCCACCTACTGTTGGGTCGGGTGGGGGGTAAGATGAAAGTCCTGTGAGGTAAGGCAACTCCAACGGGTGCGTATACGCTTGCACAGTAGGCCACGCTTCCAGCAAATCGGGTAGCGCTCCTACATGATCGAAGTGTCCATGCGTAAGCAAAATGGCTTGCGGCGGATTCGCTGGCCCAAATAGCTGTGCGGCATATTCTTGAATATGCGCTGCCGACAAGGGTAGACCCGCATCGAGTAGTACCCAAGGTCTACCTATTCCGGCCACTTCCTGCTCATTTATATAATATAGATTGACAAAGACATTACGCCACCCCACGATACCAGGAACTATAGGCTGTAAAGCAGGAGTATGAGCGCGGCTGGTGTTGTTGGAGAGCATAGGGTAGGTGGCAAAGTGACCAGATAAGCTCTTTACGTATAGAGTATAGTGCCGTTCTCGACAGTAGCATATAAAAATAGCCACCATCTACACTCATCTTATTAGCTACCTATAGCACCAATAAGAATGGCGTTTAGGATAAGAAGTTGATATGCTTACTACAGCATTGCTATAAAAACTGCACTACTTATGAAGCAGGCTGATTCAGATAGCAAAAGCAAGGGCACTCAAACAACAGAAGAAATCTACTTTATGTATGTAAGACAAATTATTAGAAAGCACTCGTATCTCCTATTTCAACGTTACAATGAAGTTAATGTGATTTTTTTACTAAGATAATCAGGGGCTTACGTAGTTAGGGGAGAAAAATAAGAAGCATAGCATTGCATAATCACGAACCCCTACTACTTTTGCACTCCCAAACCGAAACGCGGTGCGGTTGAATCAAGCAGCACGTCTCCTGGCCTATGGCGAAGAGCGGTCCAGACAAAAAAAGTTTTGCTGGATGCTTGCAATTTCAAACAAGCTACTTACTTTTGCACCCCGCTTCCACCGGAAGCAGCTGCTACGAGGACACCGAAAAAAAAGTTGTCTTTAGTAGTTGGA
>NZ_JAHWGL010000005.1 GCF_019334315.1 Hymenobacter profundi | reverse complement strand
TTAGTAGGGTGAGGGCTGTCTTTCATGACTCTCGAAAGATAAGACCCTATTCTGTCCAGATTTACCCGACCACCTCAACCTGCTCGGTCACATTGTAGGTGTAGGTCACGAAGCCGTCAATCTGCCCAGCCTTATTATAACGGTCCGGGTAGGTGAGGTCACAGTAAATACCCTTAGGAGCCATCTCGTGCGGCTGCTTGGTGGCCATCACCCGCCGCAACGAGGCGCGCACGTTGACTTCGGGCGTTTCGGGGTTATCGGGAAAGACGTCGAAGATGTGCTGCCTTATGATCAGTATCCCGCTGGGTGAGGATAGCGTAGCGGCTAGGTCGTCGTTGGCCCCCACAATTACCAAGTCCGGGAAATGTATAAAACAGGCGTGCTCTTCTGTTTGCTTCTGTCGGAGTAGCCTTCCTACGCTCTGCAACAAATCCTTGCTTGGCACAAACCGTCTACTTGTACTGCTTATCCAAAACTACCTTCTTATCCGAGAACTGTGAGCAGTACACGATGGGATATGCTCCTATCTCAAAGTAAATTTGCTGGTCAACAACCTGCTCGATTGTACGCTGAGTATGGTACCCTGGCTGCGCAACGACCTCTACTACTAGGTTTCCTAGCTGGGTATCAATGGCTGTTTGTCGGCCAGCTATACGTTGTAAAGCACACTGTTGCGCGGATTTTACAGTTCACGCACGGCCATCTCTCCTTTTATGCTGCAAGCTGAAAACCTAACCAAACGCTACGGCACGCACCTGGCCCTCGACCACCTCAACCTGGCTATTCCGTCCGGCGAGGTGTACTGTTTGCTCGGCTCCAACGGGGCCGGCAAGTCCACGACCATTAATATCTTTCTGGGCTTTATGCCGGCCAGCAGTGGGCGGGCGCTGATTGACGGGCTGGAGGTAGCGGTGAACAACCACGCGACGCGCAACCTGGTTGCCTACATTCCCGAAATCGTGAATCTGTACCCAACGCTGACCGGCTTGGAGAACCTAGCATTTTTCAGTGGGCTCTCCGGCTTCCGCTACTCCCACACCGAGCTAACGGATTTTACCCGCACAGCGGGCCTGCAAGCCGAGGCCCTGGACCAGCGAGTTAGTGGCTACAGCAAGGGCATGCGCCAGAAGGTGGGCATTGCCATTGCTTTGGCCAAGCAGGCCAAAGCGCTGTTTCTAGATGAGCCTACCTCTGGCCTGGACCCGCACGCCAGCAACGAGTTTGCTCAGGTGATCCGCCGCCTTAGCCAGCAGGGCGTGTGCACGCTTATGGCGACCCATGACCTGCTGATGGCCAAGGAGCTGGGTCACCGCATCGGCATCATGCACCAGGGCCGTCTGCGCCAGGAGCTGCGCGCCGACCAGGTAGACTACGCCGAGCTGACCAACCTCTACCTCGCCACCGTTAATCAACCAACCTAAATGCTGCGCTTACTCATCGGCAAAGAACTGCGCGAGCTGCGGCGCACCACCAACGCCACCTGGCTGCTGGTCGGGCTGGCGCTATTGGTGGGGCTGGCCCTCTACAACGGGTATGCGTACTACACCACGCGCAGCGCCTTTCTGCGCCAGTCGCAGCAAACCACGTACGCGCAGTTTATTGCGCAGGGCGACAAGAATCCGCACCTGGGGGCGCATTTCGGCTTCTATGCCTATAAGCCCACGGCCGACTTAGCCCTGCTCGACAACGGGGTAGAAGACTACACCGGCAACTCGTTTTACCTGGAGCCGCACAAGCGCGGCGAGGTGAAGTTTCGGGAGGTGAGCGACGCAACGGCCCTGCGCAGCTTCGGTTTTCTGAACGTGGGTTACTTCGCCCAATTGTTGCTGCCGTTGTTCATTTTTCTACTCACCCACAACCTATTTTCCAAGGAATGGGAAAACGGCACCATCAAGCTGGTGCTCAGTGCACGCGTGAGCACCGGGCAGCTATTGGCGGGTAAGTTGCTGGCGGCGGGGGTGGTCGTGGGGGCAGTAGTGCTGCTGCTGGCGCTGGGGCCGCTGGGGCTGTTGGCCTGGCACCTCGGGCCGAGCGGGCTAACGCCGCTGCTTCCTACCTACGCCTGCTATGTGGCCGGGCTGGTGCTGTACGCGGCGCTGCTCACGGTGCTGGGCGGGGCAGTGTCGCTGCTCACGCGCAACTCGGCCTTGTCGCTGGTGGTGCTGGCTGGCTTCTGGCTGCTGGGCGTGTTTCTCGTGCCGCGACTGACGGGTGAGTTGGCCCGGCGCACGCATCCTGCCACCACAGCCGTCGAATTTGACGACTACACCTTTCACGATATGCAGTACGGCGTCGGCCATGAGGGGACGAAAGACGAACGCCGCGCCGCGTTGGCTGACAGCGTGATGGCCTATTACGGTGTCAAGCGGCTGGAAGACTTACCCGTCTACTTTATCCCCATCACCATTGAGGCGGCCGAGGAATCGGACGGGCGGGTGATGGACCGGGCCTACGCCGCTATTGAGCGCAACGAAGCCCGGCAAAACCGGCTGGTGCAGCTAAGCGCCTTGCTCTCGCCCTTCCTAGCATTCCGCGAGCTGTCGCTTCACCTCACCGCCACCGACCTGGATACCCACCGCGACTTTGCCGCTCAAGCCGAAACCCACCGCCGACGCGTGGGCCGCATTGTGGATGCGTTCTACCAGAAAAACACCGTGGCAGGCAACGCCTTTTGGCGCACGGTGCCCCAGTTTGCCTACGCGGCGCCTGGCCTAGGCTGGCGGCTGCGCCATGCCACTGGGCCCGTGCTGCTGTTGCTGGGCTGGAGTGTGGTAGCGGTCAGTCTACTCGTGCTAGCTAAAAAAATCAGCTTATAGCCAGTGGCTGCTACCTGTTCGCTTCTTTTGAACGGGTCGTCAATCGCAGCTTATCGCTACAAGCCAATCGCTCATCGCTTTGTATGTCTGCTTCTTTACTCCGGGTGCTGTGGCGCCACGAGCTTACCTGCCTGTACCGCAACCGGGTGCTGGTCGTTCTTTTTTCGCTGGTGCTGGTGGTGCTGCTGGCCGCGCTGTGGGCTGGCAGCAGCCAATGGCACACCCAACAACGCACATTGGGCCGCATCCGGGCGCACCGCCACGAGATGCAAGACAGCCTAGTGCAGCGCATCAGGCGCGTGGAAGCGCAGGGCATGCACTACCCTGGCTTCATTTGGGACGACCCCACATTCGCCTACAACACGGCCCGTAACGAAGGCCCGCAGTATGCCGCGAAGGTGCCCTTTGCGCTGCAAGCCTTGGTGGCGGGCCAGAGCGGGGTGCAGCCCTTCTACTATAAAGTCTACATCACCAAAAAGCAGCAGCTGGTGCACGAGAGCGAGATTGACAACAGCTACCTGCAATTCGTGGGCACCTTCGATTTTGCGTTTGTTGTGGTGTATTTGCTGCCGCTGCTCCTGATTGTGTTCACCTACAACGTGGTATCGAGTGAGCGGGAACAGGGTACGTGGGTGCTGCTCAAAACCAGCAACCAGTCCATTGCCCAGCTCACCCTGGCCCGGCTCGGGATTCGCTATGGGCTCTTTACGCTGTTTTTCTGGGCCATTGTCGCGCCGGTATTGGCCGGGCTCGTTGGTCCGGCTTTCCTAGCGACCAGCAACTGGTGGTGGCTGGTGGCGGCCGTGTCGCTGTATTTCGCCTTTTGGGTGGCGCTGGCGCTGCTCGTCAATAGTTTTTCGCTGAGCTCTAATCTGAATGCGCTGACGCTCATCTTCCTCTGGCTGGTGCTGGGTCTGCTGGTGCCGGCGCTGTTGCAGTTTGGCCTCGACCGGGCCTACCCCATCCCGAGCCGCATTGCCATTACCACAGCCGAGCGCGACGCCATCAACCACTACTTCGAGCGCGATGGGCAGACGCTGACCCAGGAGGTGTTCAGCAGCCCGCGCACGCTCATTCGGCAGGCTTCGGTGGTGACACCAGGCATGGTGTACGGCTACGGCGTTATCGTGTATAAAAGCCAGGAAATCAAGGATGCGGCCACCCAGCAGGCTGAGCGCCAGCTCTACAGGCAGATCGAACAGCAGCAAGTGGCCTTGCGTGGCTGGCAGCTCACGAGCCCGGCCCTACTCCTGCAGGAAACCCTATCGGCGCTGGCGGGCACGCACTGGCAGCAGTTCAACCGCTTCAGCCGCGACGTGGATGCTTTCCGCTACCGCACCCAGCGGTTCTTTTACCCCAAAATGGCCCAGGAAAGCACCTACCGCACCTTCACAGTAGCCGACGCCGAGGCCATCCCGCAGTTTCAGCCCCGTGTGTATGCCGACTACCATTGGCTACCGATTGGCCCATCGTGGCTGCTATACGCGGGCATTACCGCCGTCGTGCTGGGGGTGGGCTATCGGCGGTTGCTGCACGCGACATGGTAGGTGGTCTACCCTGTGCGGCGCCGAGGCGAGCCAGCGTTGTAGCCCGGTCATAGCGTAGTGAAGCAGGCTCCACCATAACCACCCTCTAGTTTACCTCGCGGAAAATCGGGTAGCGCAGCGGGTAGGGATGGCCCGGCCCAGCGTGCGCATAAAGCCAGGTGAGCCGAGCGTCCGGATCGGCGGCGAAGGCAGGCTCGGCACGGAGCTTGGCTTCAAATTCTGCTTTCAGCTTCGGTTCGGTGGTCAGCAAACGTTCACCCAGCGCGGCCAGCACGAAGGCGTCCGTGTTTGGGGCAGGCGACAGCATTTCGGGGAAGAATCCCCAGGCCAGGAACGAGTCCTGGCTTTCCGGCTCCAGCAAGGCGGCCGCTAGCAGCCCATTGGGCTGGTCGGCGGGCACGCGCACGCTCCCTGCCGGCATCACCTGCTCACTTTGCTCGTGCACGAAGGTGGCCGTTATCGGCACGCGCCCTTCGCTGGGCTGCAACAGCTTGGGGTCGACGAGCTGCACTTGGTCGAGTTGCAGCGTCCGCGGGGCGGTCAGCGTCTCGAACGCAATGCCGTGCAGGCGCAGCCGGTCCAGCACCTCCGTGTAGGCGGCGGGCACCCACCAGGCCTTGGGCAACTGCACCGTCTCGGTGGGCTGCTGCCCGATGATGGGCATGCGGAAGGTAATCGGCCGGCCCAGCCAGCGCTGCTCCCGCCGCCCCGATGCCGGCGACTGGTACCACTCAAAGGCTACCCCCTTGAACTTGTCGATCCAGCCGATGGGCTGCGGGGCGGGCTTCCAGCGCGTGAGCAGTTCGGTAGGACGGCTTGCGCGGTCCTGGGCCTTGGCGGCGGCAATCCGTTCGGCATCGCCCGCCGCAATTTTCAGGGCGGCTTCTAGCAGCACATAGGTGCCCAGCACGCGCTGGCGGTAGGGCTTGAGCATGTGGTTCTCGACCAACACAGTAGGCACACTGATAAAGTCTCCGTAGCCGGTGGAGTAGCGGGGGCCTTCGGGACTGTAGCGGATGCCCTTGGCCGGCTCGCGCGTGTCGATGGGGCTGGGGTACTTGATGGGGGTGTGGCCTGCCTTAGTCAGCGCCTGCGTTACGGCCGGGCCGAAACGTCCGTCCAGCCAGTCAGCGGTGGCCCGGTGGCGCGCATACGTGCCCCAGCCCGCGTAGGTGAAGGTCACATCGTACTGCATGTCGAAGCCTTCGCTGACGTGGCAATCAATGTAGAGAATGGGGTCTAACTGCCGGAGCAACCCAATCATGGCGCGCGATTCGGGCGCATCTAATTTGCCGTAGTCGCGGTTCAGGTCGATGTTGCGGGCGTTAGCATCGCGTCCTTTTTCGGCGGGGCCACGCACGTGCACGAAGTTCCACGGGCTCATCTGCTCATGGCCGTCGATGTTGTAGATCGGCACGAACACCAAATCGACCTGGTCGAGCAGATTAGCTTTCCCGCGCAACGCGATGTCGCGCAGCAGCATTAGGCCGGCATCCTTGCCGTCAATCTCGCCCGAGTGGATACCCGCCTGCACCAGCACCACCGGCTTGGCAGCGCCGCCTTTGCTGGCGCGCACGTACAGCAGGTCGCGGCCTTCCCCCGTGCGGCCGAAGGTGTGCATCGTCAGCAAAGGAGAAGCCGCATCGAGCCGCTCCAGCCAAGACCGAACCTCGGCGTAGCGCGGCGTAGTCTGAAAATTAGCTGCCTCGGCCGGCGTAATCCACGGGTCGTTTGGCTTCGCAATCAGCCGCTCGCTCTTGCCGGACCACGGCAGAACGGGAGGCAAGTCCAACACATTCTGCGCCATCATCTGCATTGGCTCCAAGCAAATCAACGCCGCGACGAGGGCTGTCGTACGGCAACTTATGGTATTCGTCATCTTGTAAAAGGGTTGTCGGGCCACGTGTTGGCCGTTGAGTAACGGTAGAACATGTGTGGTTGCCAACAGCTATTAGGGTTGTTTCACACGGTTACACCACTCACCGTCTCACGTTCTTGCCTAGTTGCTGCATCAGAGCCGGCTTCTTCCATGGTGCGGTGCGATGGTCTGCCTCCATTTGCTGATGGTCGGCGACTAGTTGCTCGTGCGTGCTGGTTGCGGCGGCGGCTTCGGTAGTACCAGCGGCCGTGGTCGACTCGGTGCTGGGTTGGCAGCTGCTCAAGCTCAGCGCCAGCCCAACTAGCGAGGCTAGCAGTGCCGGATAAAAAGACGTAAAGTGCTTCATGCAGATAGGTTTGCGGCAACGAATTACCGCATCAATATTTCCTTTACAATGAAATGGGTAGGAGCAGCTAACGCATAATTCCCTACCGCTCCTACCCTACTTTAGCTACCTACAGTCTGCTAAACCACGGAAGTCATCCTTGAAACGCAGTTCTATCGCAGTCGACAAATGGCCTTCCTCAACGCAGACGTTGGTAGTACGTTTGCCGAAATACCTGTTGCGTCGGCTGCCAAATGGGGTGTTCCAGGCGTAGCTCCCGGCGGGTGAGTTTTACAATGCGCTGCCCGTCAAGGGCTGAGATGGGCTGCGCATTGAGCGTACTAACGCGCAGCAGACCTTGCCGAATGGTATAGCTACCCTCCTCTTGCAGGGTAGGTTGGCCGGCGCGGCTTAGCTCGTAACGGTAGGTGCTATCGGGAAAGAACGTGACCAGGGCGGTTTGCTCACCGCTTTTCAAGGCCGCGTTGGTGTCTCCCACGGGGCTATCCATTAGCTTGTCCTGTAGAGAATCCGGCAACGGGCGACGGGCCTCGAAGTAGATCTGTCGCATCGCCCAGCGTCCAACCAGCGTTGGTGGGGTTGGAGCAGCGGTTCCACTTAGCAAAAAAGACAACAGCAGCGAGTACATAGCAACCAAATAACAGCCAGCGCGTGTATCAGCCAGCCGCAGGCGCTGGCACCACAGCGCAACGACGGCACTGGCGAAGGTTCAACAGGTGCATGCCCACCAATCCCAGTGAGGCGGCGTACTGCACTAATTCCAGCCACGGCCAGCGGTCGGCCAGCAGCACGGTAACGGCAAACAACGCAAAGCAAGACCACAGGCTCAGACGGAGCCAGCGCGCGGTTAGCTGCCACGTGGCTCCCATCACCAGCACGCCACTCAGCACTAGAAACAGCGTGTCCCAATGCGAAGAAAGCGCGGCGCTTTGGGTGCCGCTCCACCAGGCTAGCAACAAGGGACCAGCCGCACAGTGCAGCAGACAAAGCGTCGCATTCACGATGCCCCCGTAATCGGCCCACACCCGAGATAAGGAAGGTTTCATGTGGCAAATATAGGCCTTTATTCCTTATTTTGCATCTTAGTTGCATATCAAGGCAGCGCGTTATATTCTACCCAACACTTCTCATAGCTTGCTAGCGCGCAAGAACGGCAGACACAGTTGAAACAACACTGCACTAGGGTAATCTAGTAAAAATGGGCAGTGCACTAAGATAGGCTGACTCGGAAGCCGTGCTCGAATTACTCTGGTGAACGGTAGCCCAGGGCGGCGTGGCGGCGTCCGGCGTTGTAGTAGACGATAGAATAACTGACTTCCAGCCGGGCTTCGGTCAGGTTAGGAAAGCTACCGCCATTGAGCAATTCGGTTTTCAGCCGGCTCTAGATGGACTCGATGTGGAAGTTATCGTAGCAATTGCTTCATCGGCTCATGCTGAGCGGGGCTTGGTGGCGAGCCAGTAGGTCCTGAAAACCGGTAGCTATGTACTGACCGACGGAGCACCACGTAAGTCGGAGTGCACAATGAATCCGGGCATTGTGTCACGCACGTCCCAGCCAACGATCTTGCGTGAGCAGCAGTGAATGGTTTTCGTGTATCTTTCTATTCTGCTATGCCTATCTCGCCTACCCCGCACCAGCTCCTATTCATTTGCAGCCAGAACCGCTGGCGCAGCCTCACGGCCGAGCGCCTGTTTGACGACCACCCACACTACCAGGCACGCTCGGCGGGCACGGAGCCGGGGGCCAGGGTGCGCGTCACGGCCGGGCACCTGGGCTGGGCCGACGTGGTCTTTGTGATGGAAAAGAAGCACACCGACATTTTGCGGCAGAAGTTTGCAACGGAGCTGGAAGGCAAGCAAATTATCAACCTGCGTATTCCCGATAAATTTCAGTTTCTGGATGTCGTACTTCAGGATTTACTCCGCGAGCGGCTGGCAGAGCACCTACCTGCTTTTACAACAGGTAGCAATTAGTAGCAAGCTGTTCCAAAAAGCTACCCTCCGCAAAACCTTGGCAGGGCTTAGGAGCCCTGCTAGGGTTGGTAGATGCAACTGGTTCTAGCGCAAGATCTTGCCCCGATTATCCCAGTGGCTCGACTTCACTTCCAAACTATTGGGCTGGCGCTTGATGGTCCGAGTGTATCGCTCGCCCGCTATCAACCCATCGGGGCGGCGCTTGCCGAAAAACAAGGTTACTGGCTCGCCGTGCTCATTGGTTATGAAGGTGATATCGTAGCCTTTGAAAACGTCGTCGATGCTGGTCGAAGGTTCGTATGTCTTGCTTAGCTTCTTATCTAACTCGCGGTGTAGTGGCATGGGATAGGTAGGGTTGGTGCAGTGCCTGTGTACGCACGCTTATTTTTCGGCAGATAAGCGAGCATGCTTTTTCAGTAGTTTTACCAGGGGCGCCCTCCGTATTTTCTGCCAGCCGTGCGTCTTGTGTCCCGTTGCTGCGCTGCCTTGACGCTTTATTCGTTGCGGTCTACCAACCTTCGTGCGGGATGTCCGTTAGCAACGGGCTATGAATTACGTACTCTTCGCGGCCTTCGTGGCTGGGGTTATCTTTCTGTTTTACCGCTACGCCACCCGCGACAGCCGCATACTAGCCGCCGCGCTGGCCCAGGAGTTTCCGGACAACTGGCGCCAGATTCTTACCGAGCGTATTGCCTTTTATCTGTCGCTAACCAAAGACGACAAGCTTCGTTTCGAGCGTAAAATTCAGGTGTTTCTGGCCCAAACCAGTGTACGGGGCATTCAGACGGAGGTAGACGATACCACGCGCCTGCTGGTAGCCGCCTCGGCCGTTATCCCAACCTTTGGTTTTCCGGAATGGGAGTACGGCAACCTGGGCGAAGTATTGATTGTGCCCGATGCCTGGCAAAGCCCCGACGACCCCAGCAAGGAAGTGAAGCCCCTGGCCGGCACGCTGTTGGGCTCGGTGCGCGGATTTCAGGGCGCACACTATATGCACTTATCCAAAGCCTCATTGGAGCAGGGATTTGCCGATACCATCGACAAGCAGAACGTGGGCATTCACGAGTTTGCGCACATGCTGGACCAGGCCGACGGCGTGATTGATGGTGTGCCCAAGCTGGCCCTACCCGCCGAGTTGCTGAAACCCTGGACCGAGGTGATGCACCGCGAAATGGAAGCCATCCGGGCCGGCCACTCCGAAATTAACGACTACGCCGCCACCAACGAAGCCGAGTTCTTCGCCGTCGTTACGGAGTATTTCTTCGAGAAACCAGAGAAGCTACAGGAGCACCACCCCGAGCTGTACCAATTGCTGATGCGAGCGTTTCGGCAGAACCCCAAGAAGCGCTTCCTGCGCTTTGCCACCGATCCGCGCGAGTGGATTCGGAGCCTGCGCAGCCGTCACAAAAAATTTGGCCGCAACTCGCCTTGCCCCTGCGGTAGTGGCAAGAAGTACAAAGACTGTCACTTGCAGCAAGAGCAGCAAGCTGCATAGGCCGCTCGTTCGACTACGCGTTGAACGTCATTTCGAACTTGTCGAGAAATGACGTTCACTGTATTTACTACCGCTCCTTGCTTCCTGCGGCTTTTTCGAAACGCTCGGGGTACTTGGCGTGGTTGGTACCCATGAGCCGGTCCCACCAGTTGAAATAAAGGCCGTAGTTGCACTTTACCAGTTGGTGGTGCATGTTGTGGTGCGTGCTGGTATTGTGTAAGCGGCCCCAGCGGCTGCGCAAAAAGTGTTGAGGGTAGGGCTCGTAGCCCAGGTGGCCCAGCACGTTCATGCCCATCTGGTACACCATGAAAATACCCAGCGTGAGCGGGTGAATGGGTAGGACAAACACCAGCAGTGGCACAATGCCCGCTTCAATCACGGCCTCCAACGGGTGAAACGAAAACGACGCCCACGGCGACGGATTGTGCGAGAGGTGATGCACCCGGTGCACGTGCCGAAACACCGCCGGAATGTGCATGAAGCGGTGCGTCCAGTAGAAGTAGGTGTCGTGCGCTACAATGGCTACTAATAGGCTGAAGACGAAGTAAAGCCAGCCGTAGTCGCTTATCTTACTGTACATGAGCGTGTAGCCATGTTGCTTCGCCACAAAGATGCTTACGCCTACCATCGCAAAAATCAGGCAGGTGAGCAGCGAGTATTTGATTTCCGTATCGATGTGCTTGCGCTCGGGAAACTTGGGCTGAATACGGCGGTGCTGCCACTTCTCGCGGCGCCACACCCAGAAAACCGCGTAGGCCATGCCCGCAAACACGAGGTAGCGCACGGTAACCAACACCAGACTGGAAAGATAATGGCTACCAGCAGCGGCAGCCGTGGAAGAGAAAAACAACATATGACGATGATAAGATGCTGCGTGTATAACGTGCAAGCCGGCGAAAAATGTGCCTGATCCTACCACAAAACTACTTCAACCAGAAACATATCAACTAGGTTATCACGTGCAGCAGGTGCAGACGGCATGAGGCCATGAGGCATGCGACTCGCGCCGGTTTGTTGGGTAGGGAGTAGCTTTGCGCTGACTTTGCCCCTACCCTCCCCTATGCAGCACGTCCTCGACAACCCAATTTGGAATGCCTTGTGCACCGGCAGTGCCCACCTTGCCGTAGGCAACGAGCAGGCGCGGTACGTGCAGAAGGAAGCCGGAGCATTTGCAGGCCTACGCGAGTACTCGGCCAGCGCCTTCGCCGATTTGCACGACCTGACCCCGGCCGGCACAGCTACCGTACTGTTCACAGCCGGCGAGGTAGCTATTCCGGACAACTGGAAGATACTGGTGCAGAAAGATTTGCTGCAACTCGTGTACGAGCGCCCTACTCCGCCAGCCCTCGACCGCACAGGCGTGGTACCGCTGCAACAGCCGCATATTTCTGCCATGATAGCACTCACGGCCCAAACTAACCCCGGCCCGTTTCTTCAGCGCACCATCGAGTTTGGCGAATACCACGGCATTTTTGAGGGCAATGAGTTGGTGGCCATGGCAGGCGAACGGCTCCAACCCACACCCTACACCGAGTTGAGCGCCGTTTGCACGCACCCTGCGCACCTGGGCAAAGGCTACGCCGCCCGCCTCCTGCAACACCAGATGCACCGCATACTGGCAGCGGGGCGGGTGCCATTTTTACACGTGCTCCCCGAAAACACCCGCGCCCGCGCCGTATACGAGCGCCTCGGCTTTCAAACCCGCCGACAGTTGCAGATTTACGTGCTCGAAAAGCCGGTGGGGTAGTTTGTACGACTGTTCCTTTCGCACCCCTTGGGTGACGGGGTAGGGTTGCTGCGCCGTGGTAGGCTTGGGATTTTGCTGCGTTTTTCGTCGTTTCTTTGCAGTGTTATGAAGAAGTCTTATTTACCTCTGCTTACAGCGGCTCTACTTACCGCCTGCGCCCCTACCGCCAAAACGCCCGCCGTTGCTACCGATTCATCTGCTTCAGCCCCTACGGCAGCACCTCAGGCTGCTGCGCCGGCCAGTTGGCAGCAGCAGGCACAGGAGTTTCTGACCGCCTACTCTGCTGAATACCAGAAACTCTACACGCAATCGTCGGAAGCCGAGTGGCGCTCCAACACCCACATCGTGCCCGGCGATACCACCAACGCTGCCGCCACGGCCCGCGCCAACGAGCGCATGGCTGCTTTTGCGGGCAGCACCGAGAATATCAACCGCCTGCGCGAGCTGCTGGAGCACAAGCAGGACCTCACACCTATCCAGGTGAAGCAGTTGGAAACGGCCTTGTACAACGCCGCCAACTCGCCTCAAACTGCTGCCGACGTGGTGAAGCGCCGCATAAAGGCCGAAACCCAGCAAACGGAAAAGCTCTACGGTTTCGACTACAAATACCAGGGTAAGTCGGTGACGACGAACGATCTGGACGAGCTATTGCGCAAAGAAAAGAACCCGCAGAAGCGCCAGCAGATTTGGGAAGCCAGCAAGGCCATCGGCCATACCCTGAAACCCGGCCTGCTCAGCCTGCGCGACCTGCGCAACCAAACTGTGCAGGCCCTGGGCTACCCCGACTACTTCACCTACCAGGCTTCCGACTACGGCATGAACCGGGAGGAGATGATGGCGCTGGTTCGCAAAATCAACCAGGAGCTGCGCCCGCTCTACCGCGAGTTGCACACCTACGCCCGCTACGAGCTGGCCAAGCAGTACGGCGTGAAGCAGGTGCCCGACTACCTACCCGCCTCCTGGCTGCCCAACCGCTGGGGGCAGGACTGGAGCAGCATGGTAGACGTGAAAGGCCTGAACCTGGATCCTGTGCTGGCTAAAAAAGGCGCCGAGTGGCAGGTGCAACAGGCCGAGCGTTTCTACCAGAGCCTGGGCTTTCAGGCGTTGCCTCCGGTGTTCTGGGAGAAATCGAGCCTCTACCCCCTACCCAAAGGTGCCGATTACAAGAAGAACAACCACGCCTCGGCCTGGCACATGAACCTGGAACAGGACGTGCGCAGTCTGATGAGCGTGGAAGCCAACACCGAGTGGTACGAAACCACCCACCACGAGCTAGGCCACATTTACTACTACCTCACCTACACCAACCCCGAGGTACCAGTGCTGTTGCGCCAGGGCGCCAACCGTGCCTACCACGAGGCCATGGGTAGCCTGATGGGCCTGGCCGCCCGCCAAAAGCCTTTCCTGGCGGGTTTGGGGCTGATTGACCCCAAAGTGAAAACCAACGACATGCAGGCGCTCCTGAAAGAGGCCCTGGGCTCGGTGGTGTTCATTCCGTTTGCCTCGGGCGTAATGAGCGAGTGGGAAAACAGCTTCTACGCCGACAACCTCCCCGCCGACCAACTCAACGCCAAGTGGTGGGCACTTAGCAAGCAGTACCAAGGCATTGTGCCCCCTACTCCCCGCGGCGAGAACTACCTTGACCCGGCCACCAAAACTCACATCAACGACGACCCCGCGCAGTACTACGACTACGCTCTGTCGTACGTCATCCTATTTCAGCTGCACGACCACATTGCCAAGCAGATCTTACACCAAGACCCGCACGCCACCAACTACTACGGCAGCAAGGAGGTAGGCGCTTTCCTGGCCGACATCATGCGCCCCGGTTCCAGCAAAGATTGGCGCCTGGTGCTAAAAGAAAAAACCGGCGAAGACCTCTCGGCCCGCGCTATGGTAGAGTACTTCCAGCCACTGATGGCCCACCTCAAGGAGCAGAACAAGGGTAGGAAGTACACGATGTAACTTATCTGCAACAACTAAAAAAGCCTGCTGTAAAAGCAGGCTTTTTTAGTTGTTGCACTACTGATTTACAGCAACTTATTATCCAGCACCACATCCATATTCGCTAGCCGCTGCTTGATCACCTGCGTTATTTCGTCGTCTTCCAGATTGATACCTTGCGTGCGAGTAGCCAGGTAGCGCGCCAGCGCGAAATTATCGTCTAGTTGCGTTTCCAGCTCGCGCTGAGCTTTTTCCCAGCCGTCTGGGTTGTTGGCGTCCAGGTAGCGGCCGCGCAGTTCAATGGTTTTGCTGACCAGCCGCGCCAGTGCCTGAAGCAGCTCCGA
Source organism: Hymenobacter profundi (assembly GCF_019334315.1). Classification (GTDB taxonomy): domain Bacteria; phylum Bacteroidota; class Bacteroidia; order Cytophagales; family Hymenobacteraceae; genus Hymenobacter; species Hymenobacter profundi. The sequence goes on along the minus strand of NZ_JAHWGL010000005.1, from coordinate 82,745 downwards.
TTCGGCAGTTGAAAATACCCGGTGCTCACGGCCAATAACCGCCAGCACGCCAATTTTTATGCCTTCTGTAGTGAGCAGGGCGGTGCCTGCATAGAAGTGCAGGCCCAGCGCCTCGGCGGTGGCGGGGTTCACTAGGTCACAGCTTTCGCGGGTGTAGTCGGAGAAAAATACGGGCGTATCCTGCAAGATGGCCGCCGAGCACATGCTGTCGGGGCGGGCCAGGGAGGTGATGCCGGCCGGTGCGCCTACGCTGGCTTTAAACCATACGCGTTCTTCATCAACCAGTGAAATCAGCGAAATAGGCAGGTTAAACAAGCGCGCCGTCAGGGCCACGTAGTCGTCGAAGATCTTCTCCGGCGTGGTATTCACAATCTGATACTGATGTAGCACCCGCAGGCGCATGGCATCATTATCGGGAATCAAGGACTGGGGAAACAATGCACTCACGCTGGCAGGGTAGCTCGACTTTAAGATGAGCTTGTTAGTTAACGAATTGTGTGGTATTACGTTTGGCCCAACAGAAAATTATGTTGAGCAGTAGGTTTATCAAACACGCAATTTACTAACTATAAATACTTTACATTGCCTCAACTGTTCAGAAAACAGCATCTCCCTTGGTTCCAGCAGACTCCTGGATAAATGAGCGTAGCAGAAGCGTGTTATTCGGCGCAATGGGGGCATAGTGCCCATGTTTCGTAGCTGCTCCGTATACCGCCTACCCCTGCCCTACTTGCCAAGCTGTTTGGCCTGGTGCTCACAACCAGCACCGCCACGCAGGCACCTATTAACACTTCCTATAAATTCAATTTTGGCCTTGGCGAAACAGGACCAGGCTATACGCAGGTATTTCCCAACGCCGCTTATTATCTAGCGCAAGGCTACGGTTTCAGGCGGCAGCAGTGGCAAGGATGGCTTGAAAGGCCATTTCATGACCAGCAACCAGCCGTTCTACTTCTCGGTGGCGCTACCCGAGGGCAACTATCACGTGACGCTGAGCGATGCGCGGGCCGCTACGGCTATTGCGTCGCGGCGGTTGCTGTTGGAACCGCTGACAATCAAGCCGTGTAAGTCGAGTAATTTTACCAAGGTGAATGCCCAAGGCCAGGTAGAGGGCGTGTGCGTGGGCACTGGCATGGGCTTCGACCCGGTATTTTACTACTATCGCCCGATGAACGTGTACGCGGCCCACGGCTCCGGGCAGGCACTAAGGTTATTCGTTTGTTGCAGCAGCATACGTTCGAGATAAACCATAGCTCCGTGCAGTTAAAAAAAACCGTAGCGCAGACTCTGCAGTCCGCGCTATGGTTTTCTTTATTTAGCAACAAGTCTTTTTAATAATTCGCCTCTGCAGCTGGCAAATCAATCAGGATAAACTGAGCGTCTTTTTCGGCGCGAATGTGGAGCACGTTTTCGTCGGTCAGGCGAGCCTGGTCGTTGGGACCAATTTCGGAGCCGTTGATATAAATGGTGCCTTCCTTCACGTACACAAAGGTATTGCGGATGGGAAACGTTTTGAATTCGATTTCCTTTTCCTCCCGCAGATTGGCCCAGTATACGGTGCTGTTGGAGTTCATATACACCACATCTTCCAGCACGCGCTGCCCCGTTACGAGGGGCACCAGCTCGTTTTTGTGACTCAGGAAATCAATGTCCTTTTGCTCGTAGCTGGGCGAAAGGCCCTTTTGATTAGGCAGAAACCACAACTGATAGATGTGCAGCAACTTATCGGTGCGGTTCATCTCGGAGTGGGCAATGCCGGTGCCGGCCGTCATGCGCTGCACCTCGCCCTTGCGAATGGTGGTTTTGTTGCCCATCGTATCCTCGTGGGTCACCTCACCCTGCAATACCAGCGTCACAATTTCCATTTCGGAGTGCGGGTGCTGGGGAAAGCCCGAGTGCGGCTGTATTACATCGTCGTTGAACACCCGCAACGGCCCGAAATGCATGTTATTCGGGTCGTAATAGTCTGCGAAGCTGAACAGGAAGTGGCTGTTCAGCCAGGCAACCGGTGCAGCGTGGTGGCGTTCGATGGCAGGAATATATTTCAGCATGAGCGTAGAAATCAAGTCAAATGTTGCCCAAACATACGTAGCGCGCCCCTGGTAAGTTGAAACAGATGGCCAAGCCATTTCCTACCCATATGCCAAAAAGCCCCGCCAGCGGTATAGCTGGCGGGGCTTCTGGTCTTTTTTCCTGTCATTCCGAGCATAGCAAGGAATAACAATAAGGCTATGCTTTTTTCAGCGTGCTTACTTGCTGCTGCAAATCCAGCACGATGCTGGCCAGGCGGGTAAGCGACAGGTCGGCAATAGGGAACGTGCTGCTGATGTACGCCTTGGCTTCCCAGATTTCCACCACATCCTCTACGCTGATTTCGTAGGGCGAGTACACGGGGTTATCGGAGTGCAGGGCCAGCATGGCGCCGTCTTTGAGGCGGTTGAACACGCGCTTGAACACGATGCCTTCCTTGGAGCTAACCACGATGCACGGCGTGCCGTCTTTCAGCGTTAGCCAGTCATCTACATAGCGGCCCACAATCACGGTGCCGGAGGCAATGGGGAGCATGGAGTCACCGGCAATTTCGAAGGCGCGGTAAGTACCGCCCGTGCCCAGCATGGGGAGGCGAAACTTGGGCAGTTCTTCGAGGTACTCGGGGTCGGCGTAGCCATTGAGGTAGCCAGCGGCAGCCTTTTGGGGTACCAACTCGATGTTTTCGTTTTCCTCTTTATCAACGGTAAGCGCTAGTACCCGCAGCGCGCCGCCAGGGCGGGTAGGCGTGGGGTCGCTGCTTTTCTGGGCTTGCAATTGCAGAATGGCGGCCTTGGCGTTTTTCTTCTTGCTGAAGTCAGTTGTCACCAGCGCGTCGAGCGTGATGCCGAACAGGCGGGCCATGTTCACCAGCGTCAGGAGCTTGGGCTCGGCACGGCCTTCTTCGTAGGCGCCCACCAGGGAGCGTTTGATACCTAATTTTTCGGCCATCTGGGCCTGTGTTAGGCCAAGTTCGCGCCGCCAGAATTTTAAGTTCGTGTTGATCATCGGGGTAGGGAGCCGGGGAAATGGCTGCATCGGTAAAAAGCACCGGCTCACGAAAGTACGAACGCGCTTACGCGAATACTAATTCAATTAGCTAAATTTTTTGCTATTATTTTTTGATCTTTCTCTCGCTTGTCTGCAAAATGGCTTGCTAGTACCCGGTTTTCCGCAGTAGTATCTTCTTCTGTGCTAAACATTTGCTCATTGCCCGCGCTTTCGGAATCGTATTGCCTGAACGTACTATCCTGAAGTACCTTCCTATTTTCGCCGTATTCTTTGTTCTACAAGCCTTTTCATCCACTGTATGTCAACGCCTTCTCCTGCTGGTTTCAACCCGCTATTCCCGGTATTTTTGAAACTGGAGCAGTTTCGGGTGCTGTTGGTGGGTGGCGGCAACGTGGGCCTGGAAAAGCTGACGGCCATTCTGCGCAGCAGTCCGGCCACGGCCGTGATGGTAGTCGCCACTTGGATTTCTCCTGAGTTACGTGCCCTGGCGGCGCCCTACCCCCGCATTCAACTACACGAACGACCCTTCGCCGAGACTGATCTAGAAAACCACGATTTCGTCTTTGCCGCCACCGACGATCCGGCCCTGCACCGCCGCATCAAAGCCGCCGCCACGGCCCGAGGCCTGCTCACCAACGTAGCCGACACGCCCGCCGAGTGCGACTTCTATCTCTCCTCGGTGGTGCAAAAGGGCGACCTAAAAATTGCTATTTCCACCAATGGCAAGTCGCCCACGGTGGCTAAGCGCCTGCGCGCCATGCTGGAAGAAACCCTACCTGAAGAACTGGACACGGTACTGCAACAAATGACCGTCATCCGCGGGCAAATCCAAGGCGACTTTGCTGCTAAAGTGAAGTCATTGAATGCCGTAACGGCTGAGCTAACCGGCGGCCCCGCTTACGAGTCGCCGGCCACACGGCGTTGGCGCTATGTGGCTACCGGCTCGTTGCTGGCACTGGGCGCGGTGGTAGCGGCAGCGTGGCGGAAGCGGTAGGCTGTTCTAAGCAGAATAACCGTCATGCTTCGACAGGCAGACGCCAAATCAAGCATGACGGTTTAAACTATAATTACTCTCCTACTCCCCGCGCAACTTCTTGTTATACGCCGAGGCTAGCCGTAGCGTGAAATAATCATACTTCTCGCGCAGGTGATCGAACAGGTCGCGGAGCATGGGAGCGCCGCCGAGCTGGTCGATGCCAAGCTGGATTTCCGCAAACTGATCGGGCGTGAAAAAGTCTTGCAGGCGCAGGTCGAGGCCCTTGGTGTAGGCCGTGAACAGATGCCCTTGGATGGTAGACAAGGCCATGTTGCGGCGCTCGGCAATAGCCTCGGGGCTTAGGCCCATGCGGTGCAGCTGGAAAGTAGCCTGCTGGGTGTCGTTGGGGCCGTCGCTTTCTTTGCTCTCGCGGCGGCGCGGGCGACTACCCACAGTATCATCGGAATCGATGGAGTCCTCGGCATCGTCGGGGCTGGGCACACCGCCGTGCGCCAGGATTTCGCGGATAAACGCCTCGCCGTAGTTCTCGAACTTCTTCATGCCTACCCCCGAAATGCCCAGCATGGCTGTGCGCGTCACGGGCTTTTCCACCGCCATTTCCTGAAGCGTGGTATCAGTGAAGATAACGTAGGGCGGCACGTTTTGCTCGTCGGCAATTCGCTTGCGCAGGGCGCGCAGGGCCTCGAACAGCCGCGCCTCGGGCGTGGCAGCCACGGGCGTTGCTTCGCGGGGAGCTTTCTTGCCCTTCACGGCCTTCTCGGCAGGTTTGAACTGCTTCATGGACACTTGGCGCTGGCCTTGCAGGACCTCCTTACCCAACTCATTTATTTTCAGTGCGTAGCCTTCCTCGTAGGCAATATAGATTAGGCCATCGTTCAGCATCTGATGGATGTAGCTGTACCAGTCGAGGTAGGGCAAGTCAGCACCGGCCCCGTAGGTTTTGATCTGGTCGTAGCCGCCGCTGAGTACGGCCTGGTTGCGCATGCCGCGCAGCACATCAATGAGCAGGCCGATGCTGGCCCGCTCGCGCATGCGCACCACTGCCGACAAGGCCTTTTGGGCCAGCAGCGTACCATCGAAGGTAGTGGGCGGGTTGCGGCAAATGTCGCAGTTACCGCAGTCCTGGGGTAGGGTTTCACTGAAGTAGTTGAGCAGGATTTTACGGCGGCAGGAAGCTGCTTCGGCAAACTGCTGCATGCGCTCCAGCTTGGTGAGGTTGAGCTGCGTAAGCTTCGGGTCGTCCTTGGAGAGCATGTCACGCAGGCTCATCACGTCGCCGAAGCTGTAGAATAGCACAGCTGTGGCCGGGGCGCCATCGCGCCCGGCGCGGCCTATTTCCTGGTAATAGCCCTCGATGTTCTTGGGTAGGTTGTAGTGAATCACCCAGCGCACGTTGCTCTTGTCGATGCCCATGCCGAAGGCGATGGTGGCTACAATCACCTGCAAATCGTCGCGCAAGAAGGCCTCTTGCACGCTGGCACGCTGGTTGGGCGTGAGGCCAGCGTGGTAGTGGTTGGCCCGAATGCCTTTTTCCTTGAGCTTGCCGGCCACCGTTTCGCACTGCTTGCGCGAGAGGCAGTAAATAATGCCAGCCTCGCCGGGGCGGCGCTCAATAAATTCCAGCACGCCCCCTACCCTGTTCTGGCCCGGCCGCACAATGAGGTTGATGTTGGGTCTATCGAAGCTCGACAGGAACACCTGCGGCTGATTCAGGCGCAGCTGCTGCTGGATGTCGCGTTGCGTGAGGCGGTCGGCGGTAGCGGTGAGGGCAATGATGGGCACGTGCGGAAACTGCTCACGCAGCACGCGCAACTGCGTGTACTCGGGCCGGAAATCGTGCCCCCACGAGGAGATGCAGTGTGCCTCGTCGATGGCAAACATGCTCACTTTGAGACGCTGCAAGAAGGTCAGGAAGCCTTCCGACAAAATCTTTTCCGGCGAGACGTAGAGCAGTTTCAGCGCGCCATTGTAACAATCAGAGGTGATGCTTTGCTGCTCACTCAGGCCTACGCTGCTGTTGATGTAGGCCGCCGGAATGCCGTTGGCCTTCAGGGCTTCTACCTGGTCTTTCATCAAGGCAATCAGCGGCGACACCACCACGCACACACCTGCCTGCACCACGGCCGGCACTTGGAAACACACCGATTTGCCGCCGCCCGTGGGCATCAGCACCACCGTATCCTGTCCGCCCAAAATCGACTCAATAATATCGCCCTGCATGGGCCGAAATTGGTCGTAGCCATAATACTGCTTCAGCACACGGCGGGCTGAGTCGAGGGTAGGGGCGAGCGGTTCAGGTGTGAATAGCATTGGGTAAAAATACGGCGATTTGGCGGGAATGCAGCTTTCATAAACCGCATAGGCGCGGAAATCGTGCACACATCTTCCACAATTCTACACCGGCTCCCCGCTCTTACCCTGCGTATACCTAAGAAGCGCAGGGCAGTTAGCTCTGCTGTATTTCATTCAACTAAATCTCCTCTCCTATGGGCCATGTTCCTGCCTCCGTTGCTAATCTGCAAAAAAACCAAGCCGTACTCGACGCACTCAGCCGCTGCATCGTGGCCTGCGAAATGTGCGCCGATGCCTGCCTGCACGAAGACAACATCCAGATGATGGTGCCCTGCGTTGAGCTGGACCGCGACTGCGCCGATATCTGCCGCCTCACCGCCGCTTTCATCGCCCGCAGCTCCGACCACGCCAAGCACGTCATCAAGGAATGCATCGAAATCTGCCAGAAGTGCGCCGACGAGTGCGGCCAGCACAAAGACGACCACTGCCAGCACTGCGCGCAAGCTTGCCAGGCCTGCGTAGATGCCTGCAAGCAGTATGCTGCTGCGTAAATTAATTCCTCTGTCCTCCTGATTTCTCTGTCAGTCTGAGCTTGCGAAGGACCTTCTCACGCTAGAGCGATACTAGCAACAACGACTCGTTTCAACGTAACAAGGTCCTTCGCTCCGCTCAGGAGGACAGACGAAGAAGAGGCAAGTCTACAAATAAACAGCGCCAGCCCTCTTTGTAGAAGGCTGGCGCTGTTTTATAAGGTAGTAGCAGAAGTGCTAAAAATCCGGGGTAGGCACGGGCGTGGGCGGCAGCGGGTGGCCGGTTTGGCCAGCAGGCTGCTCAGCCATGGGCGTCACGTTGATGGCTTGTACGGAACGAATTTCGGGTACGGCTTTCTTTACCGATTCTTCCACGCCGGCTTTCAGCGTCATCGGCGACATGGGGCAGGTGCCGCAGGCGCCCAGCAACTCCAGTTGCAACACCATGTCGTCGGTGATGTCCAACACGCGTACGTTGCCTCCGTCGGCGGCCAGGTAGGGGCGGATGCCGTCCAGGGCCTGCTCGATGCGCGGCAGCAGCGGATGGTCAGCAATGGTGGGGGTATGCGTCATACTAGATATACAAGTGGGCGGTTCGCGAAGTTCGAAAAAATATTCGGATACCGGATTAGGAGTTCATTTGCACCACGTTGGTGCGCGGTGCCACGGCGTTGCGTATGCTTACCTGGCGGGCCAGCTCCTCGGCCAACTGCTCGAAGGTAGCGGCCACCGGAGTGCCTTCTTGCAAGATAGCGGGCGTGCCTTGGTCGCCGTTTTCGCGGATGCTCTGCACCAGCGGAATCTGGCCCAGCAGGGCCACACCGTGCTTGTCGGCCAGCGCCGCGCCACCACCTTCACCGAAAATAAAGTACTTGTTGTCGGGCAGTTCGGCGGGCGTAAACCACGCCATGTTCTCCACCACGCCCAACACCGGCACGTTGATTTGGGGTAGGCGGAACATCTGCAAGCCCTTCTCAGCATCGGCCAGGGCCACTTTTTGCGGCGTAGTCACGATGAGCGAGCCGGTGACAGGCACCGTTTGTACCATGGTCAGGTGAATGTCGGATGTGCCGGGGGGCATGTCGAGCAGCAGGTAGTCCAGCTCGCCCCAATCCACTTCTGTGATGAACTGCTTGAGCGCCGACGAAGCCATCGGCCCGCGCCACACAATGGCCGACTCGGCCGGGGCCAGGAAGCCAATGCTCATCAACTTTACGCCAAATTTTTCGATGGGCTGAATCAGGTTACGGCCGTCCGGACCCTGGAAAACGTGCGGGCGGGCATCTTCCACCCCAAACATCAAGGGCATGCTGGGCCCCGAAATATCGGCATCGACCAGGCCTACCCGCGCGCCGGTGCGGGCCAGCGCCAGGGCCAGGTTGGCCGTTACGGTGCTCTTCCCTACCCCACCTTTGCCCGAGGCAATGGCAATGATATTCTTGACGCCGGGCAAGATGTCGCGGTTCTGGCGCATGGTGGTCACGCGCGAGGTCAGGTTGACAGTCACCTGCGCGTCTTTGTCCACCATAGTATGCACGGCGCGCACGCAAGCGTTGTGAATCAGCTCTTTAAGCGGGCAGGCGGGGGTAGTAAGTACCACGGTGAACGACACGTTTTTGCCGTCTACCTGCACATCCTCCACCATGTTGAGGGTCACGAGGTCTTTGCCCAAATCCGGTTCTTCGACGTAGCTGAGGGCTTTCAGGACGTCTTCGGTAGTAATAGCCATAGGTAGGAGTGTTTCCGAGGTGTAAAGATAACCCAGAAACATGGGCGGAAGTTGCCAGCGGCCCTACCTAACATTTTTGCGGTGCCCAGGCAACGGGTAACGACTCACAACCATCTTCCCTACCAAACGCCAACCTATACACCCTTCTTCGCCATGAAACTTTTCGCACTCACCCTCTGGATGCTGGTTCTGGGTCTGCTCGCTGGCTCTGCTGCCGCGCAAAGCAAACAAGACCGTCCGCTCGCTGCTTTCACCCAATTGGAGGCTAGTGGGGCCACCACTATTTACCTAACGCAGGGGCCACAAACAAGCGTGGTAGTGGAAGCACCCGAGGAAGCTCAATCGTACATCAAAACGGAAGTGCGCAACGGCGTGCTGCGCATCTACCGCGAAAGTGAGGGTATGACCGCTACCCTTCGCAACCTGCTGAACAACGAAAAAAACGGAGTAAAAATCTACGTAACCTGCCCTAGCCTGACGGCCCTGAAACTGAGCGGCGCCACCGATGTGAAAGGCAGAACGCCCTTTACGGCCGACAACTTCGCAATTCAAGCCAGCGGCGCCAGCGACGTGACCCTACAGCTTAACGCCAAAACCCTGAACGTGCAGGCCTCCGGTGCCAGCGACGTGTATCTCACCGGCCAGGTAGAGCGCCAGCAGGTGCAGATCAGCGGTAGCAGCGACTACCACGCTGCTAAGCTAGTAAGCCAGCAAGCCACCGTAGCCGCCAGCGGCAGCAGCGACGCCTACGTGTCGGCCGTGCGGCTGTCGTCGCGGGCGTCGGGTAGCAGCGATATTCACAACCGCAAGTAAGTTGCCGGACGGCGCCCGGAACACCAGGCAACACGTCCGTATACAAGGCTTCGCGGCGGCTCAGAGTGAGCCGCCGCGAAGCCTTGTTATCTTTGCTCCCTATGGCCCGCATTCCCAAAGAAACCGTCGATCAGATCATCCACCACGCCGACATTGTGGAGGTGGTAGGAGATTTTGTACCCCTGAAGAAGAAAGGCCAGAATATGTGGGCGTGCTGCCCGTTTCACCATGAGAAGTCGCCGAGCTTTTCGGTGGCGCCGGCCAAGGGACTGTACAAGTGCTTTGGGTGCGGCAAGGCCGGCGGCGTGGTGCAGTTCATCATGGACATTGAGGGCACCAGCTACGTAGAGGCCCTGAAGTATCTGGCCAAGAAGTATGGCATTGATGTTCAGGAGGAAGAAAAAACGCCCGAGCAGCAATTAGCGCAGAACGAGAAGGATTCGCAGTACATCATTTCGAGTTGGGCCAAAGACCACTACCACAAACTGCTGCTGAAATCGGATGAGGGCCAGGGTATTGGGTTGAGCTACCTGCGCCAGCGCGGCCTCAATCAGACTACGATTACCACCTTCGAGCTGGGCTACTCCCTCGACCAGTGGGACGACTTACTAAAAACTGCCGAGCAGGCCGGCTACGACCGCAAGTACCTGGAAAAAACCGGCCTCGTAGTGACCCGCACCGACGACGCAGGCCAGGACACCGGCCGCCGCTACGACCGATTCCGGGGGCGCGTGATGTTCCCGATTCACAACATTTCGGGGCGCGTGGTAGGATTTGGGGCGCGCACGCTCAAACCCAACGATAAGACGGCCAAGTACCTGAACTCGCCGGAGTCGGAGATTTATCATAAGTCGGACATCCTCTACGGGCTGTACCAGGCGCGGCAGGCCATTCGGACAGAGGAAGTGTGCTACCTGGTAGAAGGCTACCTCGACGTGCTGAGCCTGCACCAGGGCGGCATCAAGAACGTGGTGGCCTCGTCGGGCACCTCGCTCACCGATGGGCAGATTCGCCTCATCAAGCGCTATTCCGACAACGTAACGGTGCTCTACGACGGCGACGCGGCCGGTATCAAAGCCTCCCTGCGCGGGGTAGACATGTTGCTGGAAGGCGGCCTGAACGTGCGCGTGGTGCTATTCCCCGACGGCGACGACCCCGACAGCTACATCCGCAAGGTAGGCGACCAGCGCTTTCAGGAACACCTCGACCAGCAGAGCCAGGACTTCATCAGCTTCAAAACCAAACTAGTAGCCCGCGAGGCAGCGCAAGACCCGGTGAAGAAAGCCGAGGCTATCCGCGACGTGCTTCAGAGCATTGCCAAAGTACCCGACCCCATTAAGCGGCAGGTATTTTTGCAGCAGACCAGCGCCGCGTTCAGCATTGATGAGCAAGTGCTGATTACGGAGTACAATAAGCTGGTGCGCACCGCCTCGGGCAAGGCCGCCGGGGGCGCCAGCCCGGCCCCGGCTTCACCGGCCCTCCCTACCCCTGGCCGGCAGCAACCCGCCGCCCCGGCTCGGCCTCTTTCGGAAGAAGAGGAAGCCGAGATGCTCATGTATGGCGCTACCCCCGAGGAACTGGGCAGCGCTGCACCTACGCAAGAGGTAGAGCTGGTAGAAGACGTTCTGGCCGTGTGCGAGCGGGAAATTGTGCGCCTACTACTACTCTATGCGCCCCAACTGCTGCAACCCGAAGTAACCGTGGCTCACTACATACTGGCGCAACTGGAAGAAACGCCCCTACGCACGCCCATCTACGCCGACCTCTTGCACCTGTGCCAAGAAGAGATGAATGAGGGCCGTTGGCCCGACGTGCGCCACTTCATCCAGCACAGCCGCGGCGACATTCGGGTCTTGGTGAGCGACCTGGCGACTGAAAAGTACGAGCTAAGCCCCAACTGGAGCACCCACCAGATATACGTACCCCGCGAGTTGGATCAGTTGCAAATTGCCTGCGACAACGCCCTGCTGCGCCTGAAAAAAGAAACCGTGCAGCGGGAGTTGGACCAGTTGCAACAAGAGCTGCGCGATGCCACCGACCCGGCCGCCGTCGATAAGATTCTGGAAGCCCTAATGCTCTACAAGCGCCTTGATAATGAGCTAGCTAGCCACTTAGGCACCGTTATTCCACGTCGGGCCTGATGCAAAAGCTACTTCCCCTGCTTCGCATACGCTTTTCGGGCGTTGCTCAACCCATAAGGAATACTACATCAGGGCCTTTTGTGGCATGTCACAATTTGATTGAGTTCGGGCCGAGAAGGACTTTCGCTTCTTTGTAGCTTTGTGCGCCCATCCTACTCTTCTACCTTGCATATCCTGCAACTTTGTCCGCGCGTTCCTTTCCCACCCCACGATGGGGGTGCTATTGCCATGTACGATGTGGTAGCCGGGTTGGCACAGGCAGGGCACCGCGTAACGGTGCTAGCCGCCAACACACCCAAGCACGCCCAGCACGCCGACGTGCTGGACCACCTCGGCCCCAACGTACGGCTGGTACCAGTATCCATTGATACGCGCATGCGGCCTACGCATGCCATACGCAATCTGCTCACGAGCAAGCTGCCCTATACCGTAGAGCGTTTTGTAAATCCATCTCTGGATGAGCAACTTACGCATATTCTACAAACCGAAAGCATTGACATTGTGCAGGTAGAAGGCACGTTTGTGGCGTGGTATATTGACACTATTCGCCGTATTGCGCCACATGTGCCAGTGGTGCTACGTGCGCACAACGTAGAATATACTATCTGGCAGATGCTGGCCAGCCGCGAGCACCACGTCGCCAAGGCTTGGTACCTACGCCACTTGGCCCGACGCTTAGAGCAGTTTGAACGGCAATACCTTCCTCGTTTCGACGCCGTGGCAGCTATTACGGAACCCGACCGCCGTCGCCTGCTGGCGCTAGGTTGCCCCGAACCCGTAGCCTTCATTCCGGCTGGCGTGAATGCTACCCGGCTGGCACCCGACCCCACCATACAGCCACAACCCCGTACAGCATTTATCATTGGCTCGCACGAATGGTTGCCCAACCGGGAAGGTGTGGAGTGGTTTCTGACTAATATCTGGCCCCAGGTGCACGAACAACTTCCCGAGTTGGAATTGCACTTGGCTGGCAGGGCTATTCCACCACACATTCAGCAACGCCACGGCCGCGATAACATTCACGTACATGGTTTTGTGGAGTCGGCGGCTCACTTCATGCAACAGTACGAGCTCATGCTGGTGCCCCTGCTCTCGGGCGGCGGCATGCGCATCAAGATTATTGAAGGCATGGCGCTGGGCAAGTGTATTCTGAGCACTGGCCTGGGCTCCGAGGGTATTGCTGTGCGCGAAGGACACGACATTTTGCTCTGCGATGAGCCGCAAGTGTGGGTGGCGCGGCTGCGGGCCTACTACCAAGGTGAACTGCCCTACCAACAGATTGGCTGTGAAGCCCAACGTACCATTGCCCGCCTATACGACAACCGCCGGGTAATCGAGCGTTTCCTGCAATTATATAGTAATCTAGGCAGCCTACGCGAAAGCGCGTAAGTTTGCGGCGTATGAAGCTGCTGGTTTTGCTGTCTCGTTTTCCCTACCCCCTCGACAAAGGCGATAAGCTGCGCGCCTTCTATCAGTTGCGGGAGCTGGCGCATCGCCACACCATCTGCCTGCTGGCTCTCACCGATGAGGACGTGCCAGCGGCATCCCACGCACAGGTAGCCTCCTTTTGTGCAGGTGGCATACATGTGCACCGCTTGCGCCGCCCCAATATAGCCCGCGGCCTAGCCATTGCGCTGGCTACTGCCCTACCCCTGCAAATCGGGTATTTTCAGGATGCGGCAGCACAACGGCTGCTTACTCAGCTGCTCCATACCTTCCGGCCCGACCATGTGTACTGTCAGTTGATTCGGATGGCGGAGTACCTGCGCCCCCATTACCAACAGTGGCCTTGCACGCTCGACTACATGGATGTGTTTTCGGCTGGGGTAGCGCGCCGGGCGGCACGGGCGCCGCGCTGGCAACGCTCTGTGCTCCAGCTAGAGGCGCAGCGTTTGCGGCGCTACGAGGCATTGGTTTTCGATTGGTTTCGCGCACATAGCATCATCTCTGACCAAGACCGCCAGCTCATCGACCACCCCCAACGCCAGCAAATTCGGGTGGTGCTAAATGGCATCGACACCACGTATTTCCAGCCTACAGAAGCCCCTAAGGAATATGAGTTGTTATTCTGTGGCAACATGGCCTACCCGCCAAACATAGATGCAGCCGTATTCCTGGCCGAAGAAATCCTGCCGTTCGTGCGCCAACAACACCCGCATGCCCGGCTTCTGATTGCGGGTACTACCCCCACCGCACGCGTGCAGGCACTCGCTACGGAGGGCGTCACCATCAGTGGCTGGCTGCCCGATATCCGGACTGCTTACGCGGGTGCCCGCGTGTTTGTGGCACCTATGCGCACAGGCACTGGCCTACAGAATAAGTTACTGGAAGCTATGGCGATGCGCCTCCCCTGCGTTACAACTACACTGGCCAATGCGGCACTGCGCGGCACTCCCGATGAGCAGGTATTAATTGGCGATACTGCCATTGCCTTGGCCACACATATTATAAAGCTTCTCTCCTACCCCGAAGAGGCCGCTACCCTCGCCGAGCAAGGCCTCTGGTTTGTAAGCACTCATTATAATTGGAGCGCTTCCACTACCCGCCTAGAGGAAATCATGCACCTGCATACCGCGGCGGACGTGGTAACTTCCCCTGCCGATTCTCCAGCGCCTACGCCGTAACTTCGCGGCCTGCTACTGGTTGTAGAGTAGCTGACTGCTCATTTTTCGAATATTATCCCGATGCTTGATTCCATAGAAGATGCCATTGCCGATATCCGCGCCGGCAAGGTAGTCGTTGTTGTTGATGACGAAGACCGCGAAAACGAGGGCGATTTTATCTGCGCCGCCCGTTGCGCTACCCCCGAGGTCATCAATTTTATGGCCACCCACGGCCGCGGGTTGGTATGTGCGCCCATCACCGAAGCTCGTTGCAACGAGTTGGAGTTGGATTTAATGGTAGGCCGCAACACGGCCCTGCATGCTACCCCCTTCACCGTCAGCATCGACCTGCTCAAGAACGGCGTCACCACCGGCATTTCGGCTTCCGACCGGAGCAAGACCATTCTAGCCCTCATCGACCCCGAAACTAAGCCGGAGGACCTGGGCAAGCCCGGCCATATTTTCCCATTGAAAGCCCGCAAAGAAGGCGTATTGCGTCGCGCTGGTCACACCGAAGCCGCCGTAGACCTGGCCCGCTTGGCAGGCTTCGAACCGGCGGGCGTGCTGGTAGAAATCTTGCGGGAAGACGGCGAAATGGCCCGCCTGCCGGAGCTGCGCCAAGTGGCCGATAAGTGGGATCTGAAATTGATTTCGGTGCAGGACCTCATTAAGTACCGTCTTGAAAAGGAAAGCCTCATCACCCGCGAAATCTCCGTGAAGATGCCCACCGATTGGGGCGACTTCGACCTCATTGCCTACACCCAGCGCTCCACTGGCGCCCAGCACTTGGCGCTAGTGAAAGGAGATATTGCTGGCCCCGAGCCGGTACTGGTGCGTGTGCACAGCTCTTGTGTTACCGGCGACATCTTCGGGAGCTGCCGCTGCGACTGCGGCCCCCAACTGCACCAGGCCATGCAGCAGATTGAGCGTGAAGGTAGGGGTGTCATCGTCTACATGAACCAGGAAGGCCGAGGCATCGGCCTGCTTAATAAGCTGAAAGCCTACAAACTACAGGAACAAGGCCGCGACACGGTAGAGGCTAACTTGGAATTAGGCTTTAAGATGGATGAGCGCGACTACGGGGTAGGCGCTTCCATCCTGCGCGATTTGGGTATTTCGCAGATGCGCCTGCTCACCAACAATCCACGTAAGCGCACTGGTTTGGCTGCGTACGGCCTCGAGGTAGTAGATACGGTGCCGATTGAAATTGCGCCTAATGAACACAACCAGCGCTACCTCACCACCAAGCGCGACAAGCTGGGCCACACAATTTTGAGTCAGCTGCTGTCGGAGCAACCTGGCTCACCTTCTGCCGAATAGTAGCTTTACCCTGTCGTATAGCCGGGTATCCGGTGTTCTTAAACTGTCTTGTTTAAGAACACCGGATACCCGGCTTCGTGTTGTGGAATGAAGGCAACACGGAGATTGTTGTGAGATTTTACTATGCTTACGCTTATGAAAAGTCCTGCTCCTTTCTTCGTTTTCCTACTAGGCTGGCTGTGGCTGGGTCCGGCGCAGGCCCAGCAGCAAGGCTTGGTCCAGCAATTCACGGATAGCTCTATTCTATTAGCGAATGGTGACACACTAGAGGGCCCGCTTACCCTTAACCGCCGCGAGGATGTAGTGCAGATTCAGCTTGGCGATGGCTCGGTGCGCACCTTGTCGGCCGTAGCCGTGCAGAGTTTTGCCGTAAAGGGCGAGCAGATTGACCGTCGTCGCAATCCGTATTACTACGACGACTTTTACGATGCCCGCGCTGGCTATTACTACGGCAATCCTTTTTATAGCACCCGTCCACTACGGCGCCGCCAGGAGCGCCCTGATACTAGCCTGGTTCGGATTTTTCGAGTGTACCGTTGGAACCGTGGCAATGACTATAGCGACTTCAAGTCGCCGGGCTTCTTTGAGCAACTGAGCAACGGCCCTACCCTACTCCTTCGTCGGGAATCGTTGGTACAGCGCGCCGCCAATTATAATTCGCCGTATGGATACGGTGCCTACCGTGGAGGATATCCCTACGGAGCGGGCATTCCCGCAACGCAACTCTATACAGACATCAAAGATGATTTTTATCTGGGTCTCCCGGATGGGCGTATTATCGCGCTACGGAATCCCAAAAAGGATTTGCTCAATGCCTTTCGTCAACAGCAGCGCCAAATAGAGGCATATGCGAAGGTGAATCATTTGGAGTACACTAATGCCCGCGAGCTGGCCTATATCGTGAACTATGCAAACTCACTTACTGCTGCCAATAATTAGTACAAATCTCTAGTCTACGTAACTATTGTATAGCGTTTATAGTGAGCCGTAACTGTAACAAAATGCACACCGGTTGTGCTCGAATACACTGGTAGCTTTGAGACAACAACCAATTCCTCATTAGCTGTTACCGTTACAGAAACTGGAGCGGACCAGTCAGGATCCGGGATTTCCCGGGGCGTAAAATGGAATGTTTGCGTAGTAGCGTCGAACGTAAATTTTTCGGGCGCGGCCTGCATGACATATCCGGCCTTGGTATTACCCGCAGATGTGCTGTATGGATTAACGTACGGCCGCTGCCACCACTGCACGAAGAGATGTCCCATAGTGCCCCCTGTATATTGCTGCTGCGCACTCAGGATACGTATCTCAACGTCTGCGTTAGCCAGATAGGCTTCTTCGGCCAGTAGATCAGTAGAAAACAAACCGTCGTTGTTACTATCTACCGCTTCGGAACTACTGGCACTCAATAACTTATATTTTCCGTGTAGCTTCTCGTGCAGAATGGCGGTGTCTTCTGGCTCGACATCAGCTTTCTGGCAGCTAGTAGCTCCAAGCATAGCCATGCATATAGCTGCAATAAAACATTGTTTCATAAGGTAGTTATGGGAATAAGAATTAGCAGGAATAAGTAAAAACGGAAGGTAGGGATTTCCTACTACCTAGTCAACGAGTAGCGCCCTACCCTGCCAACGTGCTATGGGGTAGCGTAAGTAGGCTGCTTCATAATGAGGAGAGTTGCGGTAGACCCATTCCAATTGGGCCTGGCCATTAGAAGCAAACTCTGCGTTTTCTTTTTTGAGCTTTTCCAAGCGTTGACGCAACTCGGGTTGCTGGCGCAGTAACTCAGCCGCTAAATCCTCAAATACATAATCAGAGAAGTGCTCCTTCTGCTGTAGGATACTATCGAAGAAGCCCCATGCAAAAAAGGAATCCGTAGCCTGTGGCTCAAGCATCTCCACTAAATACCGGGCTGCTGGTTGATTGAGTTGGGCTACGTAGTCGCCACGAAGGAAATGCACGGTTTGTGGCTGTGCGGTTACCTGCACCTGCGAGTGTAGGTAGTGCCCTTCGTATGGTCGTGAGCTGGTTTTATAATCGTCGATGTGGTAGAACTCGGCCGTTAGGGTGGTGTCTTGGCGCAGACGCTGAAGCTGGACCCCAGCCCGGCGTAGGCGCTCTACTACCTCACCCCAGGCCTGTGGAATAAGGTAGGCCGCTGGCCGACGCACCGTGGTAGTAGCCCGGAAGCTATTATAGAAGGGAATGGGCTTCGTGTACGGCTCCTGCTGATTGTAATAGAGACGTGGCTGCCCACTCACTTCGCTTGGTTTCAGGTGGCCGAGATAACCACGAAACGTAAACGTTTCGGCGCGGGTGGTATCGAGCTTCCAAGCCAGCGGAAACTCTTGCTGCGCAGCCATTTGCTGTGCAGCCGCAGTGCGCGCCTGTGCCAAGGCGGCGTCCTGCGTTTGGATAGCTTGCAGCAGCACCGTCATAAAATCGTAGGTAGCCCGCACACGGGGCGCAAAGGCCTTTAGCATGTGGGTTTCTGTTACAAACCCAATGGTATTGAACAGCGCCGCGTAGCCCGTGGAATACCGCGGCGTTTCCAAGAAGCCAACCAGTCCGCGGGCGTCAGGCGTGCGGCCCAGAAAATCTACGTAGGGCGTTAGAGGCCACTGCTTCTGGTCCATGCCCTGGTACAGAGCGGGTAGCAACTGCGCCGTCAGATACTGACTAAGAACCGGGTGCAGCTTGTCTTTCTGCGTTGGTATCAGCGTCATGGTATACTGATAATCAGCGCCGTTGGACGTATGGTTATCCAGAAAAATATCAGGCTGCCAGCGTTGGAACAGCTCCGCAAAGGCGCGGGCGTTGCGCGAGACCTGCTTCACGTAGTCGCGGTTCAGGTCGAGGTTGCGCGCGTTGCCCCGGAAACCATAGCTTTCGGGGCCGTTCTGATTTACACGCGTAGTGCTATTGCGATTCAGCGACCCGCCTACGTTATATATAGGTATAAGCACGACGGTAGTGTTGCGCAACAGCTGGCGTAGCTCTGGCTTTTGTACCAAGTCGCGGGCTAGCATCATGCTTGCGTCGATACCTTCCGGCTCACCAGGATGAATACCGTTCTGAATTAATACTACCCGGTGGCCCTGCCGACGAGCAGTAGCCGGATCGGCCTTGCCACCACCCGTCGAAATCACTACCTCGTGCAGTGGTCGACCAGAATCAGTTTCACCGGCTTCGCGTACGGTAATCTCCTTGTATGCCTTATCGAGGCGCTGGTAGTAAGCAATGCACTGGGCATACGTGGCCGTTGTGTTGCCGCTGCTACGCTCAAACGGCGTACTCCAATCGGCGGGCGGTGTGGCGGGTGAAGACGCGAGAAGCAGCGCGGAAAGAACCAGTGGCAACATAGAAGTGAAATCAGTGACGGCGTGAAGCTAGGAAAAAGTACCTCTTCCCTACTCTGAGCGTGCCGCTTTGCGGGAGCCTTGGTACAGCTCGTACTTTAGTAATCGGCATTCAATCGGCCCGTTGTAGAGTGGCACGCGGCGAGAGGTTTTCAGGCCGATGCGCTTGGCTGCCTCCAGGTTGCCAGTGAAGATATAAGCATCGTAGCCCTGGAAACCGGCTTTGAGCGTATCGCCAATGGTTTTGTAGAGCGCTTCCATCTCCGATTCCTGCCCGATTCGCTCGCCGTAGGGGGGGTTCATGATGACGATGCCGGGCGCTTCTTTGGCGGGGGCTTTAGCTTCGGCCACGTCGCGCACACCCAGGCGAATGAAATCCTCCAGATCGGCGGCGGCCACG
Source organism: Hymenobacter profundi (assembly GCF_019334315.1). Lineage (GTDB taxonomy): Bacteria > Bacteroidota > Bacteroidia > Cytophagales > Hymenobacteraceae > Hymenobacter > Hymenobacter profundi. The sequence goes on along the minus strand of NZ_JAHWGL010000005.1, from coordinate 63,522 downwards.
TTTTCGCGGGCCAGTTCGATGTACTCGCGGGAAATGTCGGAGCCTGCGAGGTAGGCCTGCGGCTCCTCCAGGCGCATCTGGCGGGCGTCCAGCTGCACCGATTCCCAGAGCGCCGCCTCGAAATCGGGCCAATTCTCGAAGCCAAACTTACCTTGGTGGTAGAGGCCCGGCGCAATGCGCTGGGCAATGAGCGCAGCCTCGGTGAGCAAAGTACCTGAGCCACACATGGGGTCGATGAGGGTCTTTTTACCGTCCCAGCCCGTGAGTAGTAGCAGGCCGGCAGCCAGCACTTCGTTGAGCGGGGCCACGTTGGTTTGCTGGCGGTAGCCGCGCCGATGCAGCGAGTCGCCGGCCGCGTCGAGGCTCAGGGTCACCTCGTTTTCCAGCATGTGCAGGTGCAGGCGGATATCGGGGTTCTTCACGTCCACGCTGGGACGCTGACCGGTGCGGTTGCGGAACTGGTCCACAATGGCATCTTTGGTGAGCTGGGCTACGAACAGCGAGTGCTCGAACGACGACTTATTAACTACGGCCGTAATGGCGAAGGTTTGGTCGGCCCCAATAAACTCCTGCCAGTCGATGCGGCCTACCTCGCGGTAGAGAGCTTTCTCGTCGCGGGCGTAGAAGCCGGCGAAGGGCACCAGAATTCGCATGGCGGTGCGGCACCACAGCACGGCTTCGTAGAGCAGCTGCTTGTCGCCGCTAAACTCCACGGCCCGCTGCCCTACCTTCTCGATGTGGGCACCCAGCTGGCGCAGCTCATCGGCCAGCACCTCTTCGAGGCCAAATTGGGTGGTGGCAGTCATTGGAAACGGGCGGGAGCGGCGGTTGGCCATAGGGCAAAAGAAATAAGTGAAAGCGCAAAGGTCGGGAGTAGCGCGAACTTTGTACCTCGCATATCGTTGGGAGCTAAAATCAGAGCTACCCTACCCTCGCCTCAAGCTAGTTCTAATTCTAGCTATAGCTCTACCCATCCTACCCAATCACTTGCGCTTCCCCATGCGTCCCTCCTTTCTTTTTGACCCTAACAAAAGTAGCCTCTTCTACATGGCGCTGTTTCTAGTGCTGATCGGGGCAGGGCTGGCGGCGTCTAATCTGTTAGGTTCCCATTACTCTATTATTGGTAGTGTGGCGTCCTTTCTAGCCCTGTTCGTGGCGTTTCAGAGCTGGAAAGCGGCCGACAATGCCTCCCGCAAAACCGACGAGGCCCTACAAAAAATGCAGCAGATCAGTCAGGAAACGCAGCAGCTAGTGGAGCGCAGCAACACGGTGGAAGGCCATATCGACAAGGCCGTAACGACCATCAGCGACGCTACCCGCCAGCTCTACCATGGCTTTCAGCCGATTATGACCGAAATCCGCAAGTTTCTGGACGATGCTAAGGGTAGCGAATACGTGGCCATACTCACCGATTCGGCCTCCATTGGCACTTTCTACTCCCGCCACCACCAGCCTCCGCTCAACCCACGCGAGACACAGGCCCTCACCGACCGCATTCAGGCGCTGCTGGTAGACCGTGCCCGCGATGCCCGCGAGTTCTATATGGCTACCCTCACTACCGAAGAAACCTCGGAGCTATTCCCGCCCACCAAAGAAGCTAACACGCTGTTTCACAGCTATACACAGGGCGTGTGGCAGCAGTTTCACCCCGAATTGCAAATCACAGCCGCCGAGTGGAACGAACACCGCCAAGCGCATTACCGGGTGTTGCACGCCGTAAAGCAAGCCTTCCAGGAAACCGCTGCGCAGCACACCGATCAAACCCAGGCGCAACTACCGCCGCACTACGCTACCTCGGTGCTGCCGCTACAGCTATTTATCCGCGCCGATGCACAGGCCAACGAGCCGTTCCGCGCCCTAGTGGTGTTTCTGGGCCAGTATAACCTCGACCGGGTAGCCGACGCCCGCGCTATGCAAACCGCTGACCCTGAACTGGTGCGCACCTTTATCAGCATGTTCGAGTCGCTGACGGGGCAGGATGATATGCCGTCTTATCGGGAGCTGCGGCGGCGGGTGCCGCTGTAGGAAGCGGGAAGTATTTTGGATAGAGTGAGAAGTATTATCTTAGATGACCTGCTAATAACTGGAAATTCAATTCACGTTGCATAAATCTATAGCATATTGCCAATAATCAACATTTATCTACTCTAAGTATATTTTAATTAATTTTTGTTTTCAGCAGACAGATAAACAAATGTTAGAGCAATTGAATCAGGCGATTAAAGAGTAGAATGAAGAGAAACTTGAAAACTGCATAACAATTCTTTTCACCCAGTCAAAAGAAATTGAAAATGTATTCTATAAAATAATTGAAAAGATATTATCAGTAACATGGCATCATCAACATGAGGACGTAGTGAACCTGATCTACCTTAAGAACCTAAGAGACAACATCTTCATAACTCCAATTATGAAAATTGCTCAAATGGCAGAAATTTATAGACCGTTTGATGATGAAATGGAATCAACGCTACGAAAGTGTATTCATGCACTAATGGGTATTCAAACTACCAAAGCACACAAAGCCATAAAATCATTATCAAATACTGGAAATAAAAATGTGAAATACGCTTTAGAAAACTACAAGTAAAATAAACATGCCCAATCTAACCCGCTTCCTCGACGCCCAAAAATCCGACTACCAAACTGCCTTATCCGAAATAAAAAACGGACGAAAGCGCAGCCATTGGATGTGGTATATTTTTCCACAGATACAAGGCTTAGGCTTCAGCGAAACGTCGAAATTCTATGCTATACAAGACGCAGCAGAAGCCGAGGCGTATCTCGCTCATCCTGTTTTAGGAAGCAGATTATTGGAAATCAGCAATGCATTGCTGACGCTCAGTGCCAGCAATGCAACCAGCGTTTTTGGCAGCCCCGATGATCTGAAGCTAAAATCCTCTATGACGCTGTTTGCGTCCCTACCCAAAGCAGATCCAGTTTTTCAGGCCGTGCTGGACAAGTTTTTTAACGGCACCAAGGACAACAAAACGCTGCAAATACTACACAGGTAAAACAACGGCAACATACGACCGCACAATAGGCAAGCGGGATACTATGTTGTAGTGACACGGTAGAGTAGTTACCCCCAAATTCCGTAACATTACTCCCGGCCCGCAAGGGCCGTTTTGTTGTTTCCTCGCTTATTCTTGCCTGTATGGCTGCTCCCATTACTACCTCCTCGCCTACCGCCGCTACGGCTACTACGGGCAGCTACTTCGTGCCCATGGCCGCCATGACGGCCTTGTTCTTCCTGTTTGGGGCCGTCACGAACTTCAACGACGTGCTGATGCCCTACCTCAAAGACGTGTGCCAGCTCACCGACTTTGAGTCGACGGCAGTGCAATCGGCGTTTTTTGGGGCGTATTTTCTGATGTCGCTGCCGGCGGGGCGCATTTTGGAGAAGGTAGGCTATAAGCGCGGCATTGTGCTGGGGCTGCTGATCATGGCCTGCGGGGCGTTGCTGTTTATTCCGGCCGCTAATACGCAGGCATTTGGGCTGTTTTTGGCGGGCCTGGCGGCGCTGGGCGCGGGCGTGACGCTGCTGCAAGTAGCGGCCAACCCCTACGTGGCGGTACTGGGGCCCGCACGGCAGGCAGCCAGTCGCGTGAGCATTGTGGGCGTGGCCAATAACCTGGGCGGCACCCTGTCCCCGCTGGTGGGCGGGCTGTTGCTGTTTGGCGGCTCGGCGGTGCTGAAGGCCCGGCTGGCAGCCCTCCCTACCGCCCAGCGCCTGGCCGAAGAATCGGCGCTGGTGAAAACGCCCTACCTGGGTTTAGCTATTTTCCTAGCGGTGCTGGCAGGCGTATTTTTTCTGCTGAAGCTGCCTGAAATCGACAGCATTCCGGTGGATGAAACCGAAGCTGTGGCGGCGCCAGTGGCCGGCCGTCGCTCGGCGCTGGATTTTCGCCATTTGGTGCTGGGCATTGGGGCTATTTTCCTGTACGTGGGTGTAGAAGTAGGCCTAGGCTCTTTCCTGATTCGCTACGGCGAGGCGCAGGGCATTACGCAACTCAGCAGCTTCACGCAGCAGTTGGTGCGCGGCCTAAGCGCGGCTACCAGCTGGGCAGCCGCTCTGTTCGGCCAGGCTCCCGATCCGATTGACACTACCGCTGGCTTCACTAAAGCGGTGGGGGCCGTGCTGGTGGCCTCCTACTGGTTTGGGTCGATGATAGGACGTATTGTGGGCATTCCGCTGCTGCGCCGCTTCAACGACCGTTTTCTATTGGTAGGGGTGTGCACCATGGGGGTAGGGCTGGTGCTCGCGTCGGTGCTCATGGCCGGCGAAACGGCCCTGTGGCTGATTGTGCTCTGCGGCCTGATGAACTCCATTATATGGCCGGTTATCTTCCCGCTGGCTATCAAGGGGTTAGGAGCATTCACCAAACAAGGTTCGTCTTACCTGATTATGGCCATTGTGGGTGGCGCTATCATTCCGCCCCTCATGGGCTTCATTGCTACCAACGGCGGCGGACTACGCATCGCCTTCATCATACCCGCGCTGTGCTACGCCTACCTGCTGTTCTATGCGGTGAGCGGCTACCGGGTGCGGTAGCGTGAAGCCTAGCGTTGCTAAGCGGCTATTTGCTAGTGAACAATGTAGAGACGCATACTTGCGTCTCATCGGCCGCGCCGTGTAGCCGGAATCGTTCAACGACGGGATGCAAGGATGCGTCTCATCAGCCGCGTTGTGTGGCCGAACTCATTCAACGACGAGACGCAAATATGCGTCTCTACACCGTTCTGGAAGCCTTTTTAGCTAGCCTCTAAATACTAGCGCACGTTTGGATAAAGCGCTGGTTCGCGTTACGGCTTATCTTTGCGCTATGCGTACTCCTACCCTCGAAACCAACGTTTCTCTTCGCTCCTACAACACGTTCGGCATTGATGCCCACGCCCGGCTGTTTGCTCGCTTTGCCAGCGCGGAGGAACTGCGGGCGCTGCTGCAACTGCCCGACGTGCAACAAGCGGAGAAGCTCATTCTCGGTGGCGGGAGCAACCTGCTTTTCACCAAGGACTTCGAGGGGGTAGTGCTCAAAAACGAGATTCGCGGGCTGGAGATTACGGAGGAAGATACGGCCAGCGGCACGGCGCTAGTGCGGGCCGGAGCGGGCGAGTCGTGGCACGGGCTGGTGCAGTTTGCCTTGGATCAGGACCTGAGTGGGATTGAGAACCTGTCGCTGATTCCGGGCACGGTGGGCGCCGCACCGCTGCAAAACATTGGGGCCTACGGTGCCGAGTTGCAGGATACCTTTGAGTACCTGGAAGCCATGGAAATCAGCACCGGCGCGGTGCGTACGTTCGACCGGGCCGCCTGCGGCTTCGGCTACCGCGAAAGCGTGTTCAAAGGTCCGCTGAAAAACCAGTTTATCGTGACCAGCGTGGTATTTCGCCTGCTGCGCGAGGCCCGGCTCAACGTCAGCTACGGGGCCATTGCTACCACTTTGCAGGACATGGGCATCGACACGGACCCTACCCCCCGCCAAGTGAGCGAGGCGATTATCAGCATCCGCCGCAGCAAGCTCCCCGACCCTGCCGAAATCGGCAACGCCGGCTCGTTCTTCAAAAATCCTGAACTCTCCCAGCATAAGTACGACGAGTTGAAAGTCGCCTACCCCGACCTGCCCGGCTACCCCGTGCCCGGCGGCGTGAAGGTGCCCGCAGCCTGGCTGATTGAGCACAGCGGTTGGAAAGGCCACCGCCGCGGCGACTACGGCGTGCACGACCGGCAGGCGCTGGTGCTAGTAAACCACGGCGCAGCACGCGGCGCCGATATTCAAGCGCTGGCGTATGAGATTATTGCATCGGTGCGGGCCAAGTTTGGCGTGGAGCTGCACCCCGAGGTGAATATCATGTAGCAGAAGTCTCTGCTGGTAACCCTGGAGCGGCAACTTACGTGTCTACTGTCAAGCTCCTACCAACTGCCCGCTATGCTGCTGGCAGGTTACCAGTGCGTATTTCTATGAATTTTTCTATTGCCTGGCAGAAGATAAATGCCATGGGCAGGGATTTTATGGCCCTGCTACCCAACCTGATTCTGGGGATTGTTGTCTTCGTTATCTTCCTGTTTATTGCCAGCGGCGTCCGGTCGCTGGTTCGGAAAGTGACGGCCAGCCGCCAGCAAAGTCAAAGCCTGACGCTGCTATTAAGCCGGCTGGCCTACGTATTTATGCTGATTGTTGGCATTCTGGTCACGTTCACCGTCATGATTCCCAGCTTCACCCCTACTACGCTCATCAGCGCGCTGGGGGTAGGCGGCGTGGCCATCGGCTTTGCATTCAAAGACATCTTTCAGAATTTCCTGGCGGGTATTCTGCTTCTGCTCACCGAACCGTTCAAAATCAACGACCAGATTAAATACAAAGATTTTGAGGGCACTGTCGAAACCATTCAGACCCGCGCCACCACCATCAAAACCTATGATGGCCGTCGGGTGGTGATTCCGAACGCTGAACTTTTCATCAACTCCGTAACCGTAAACACGGCCTACGAAAAGCGCCGCCTGCAATACGACGTGGGAATTGGCTACGGCGACGATATTGCCAAGGCGCGCCAGTTGATGCTAGAGGCTATGCGCGAGGTAGAAGGCGTGCTTTCTGACCCGGCCCCGGAAGCCTTGGTGGTAGATTTGGCTGATAGTACCGTGAACCTACGCGCTCGTTGGTGGATCAACCCGCCCCGCCGCTCCGACTACATGGAGTCGATGGACGGCGTGCTGGAGGCCATCAAAAACAAGCTGGTACTCAACGGCATCGACCTGCCTTTCCCTACCCAGCAAATCCTGCTGCACGACCAGACCGAAGAAACCGACGGCGACCGGCGCGCCCAGCGCGAAGGCTGGCCCGCCGGCAACGGCGACGTGCCCCGCCCTGCCCGCGAAATCCCCCGCCCCGAGCCCGAAACCACGCCGGCTTTGGAAGAGAAAGCTACGGAAGAGAAACCGGCCTAGTTTGCTTTTGCGCAAAGAAAAAGCCCCTACACTACTTGTTTAGTGTGGGGGCTTTTTAGTTGTTGATGAGCGCACGGCTATAGCATGCAGTCCTGACGAGTGGACGCCTGCAAGGCACCCCTACACATAGTTTACTTCAGCACAGCCAGCGTTACGCCGTCGCCGCCGCGGTCGGCGTGCTCGTCGCCCACGGTGGCAATGCTGCGCACGGAGCGGAGGTAGTCGCGCACCACTTGGCGCAAGATGCCATTGCCACGGCCGTGCAACACCTTGATTTCGGGGATGCCGAACATCACGGCGTCGTCTACGAAGGCCATTACTTTGTGCAGAGCGTCCTCGGCCCGCTCGCCGCGTAGGTCGAGGGTAGGGCTGAAATCGGCCATGCGACCCGTGAGGTCCATGCCCGCGCCGGCACCGGAGTACACGGCTTTTTCGGCCTTCTTCTCCCGCTCGCGCACTTCGGCCCGGCTCAGCTTTTCGAGCTGGCTCACCTTCACGAAGGTTTTCATGCCGCCGAATAGCACCTCAGCGTTTTTGCCCTTCACCCCAATGATTTCGCCGTGGCCTTCCTGCCCGAGCAGGGCTACCCGGTCGCCGGCCTTTAGGGTAGCGGCGTCGGCCATTTCGCGGGTAGGGCGGGGCTTGGGCGGCTCTATTTGCAGCTTTTCGCGCACAAACGTATCGAGCTTTTGGCGAGCCTCCTTGGTCTGCTCCTTCTCGGCCTGCGAGCGGCGGATTTCGGTGATAGTCGCCTCAATCTGCTGATTGGTGTCTTTCAGCAGCGCTTTGGCTTTCTGCTTGGCGTCGCGCAGTACGTCGAGCTGGGTTTCTTCGAGGTAGCGCTTCAGGTCTTGATATTCCTGAGCCGCTTTCTTCAGTCGGCGCTCCTGCTTCGTGGCTTCGGCGGTACGCTGCTCTAGCTCGGTTTTCTCTTTTTCAAGACCTTCGAGCAGGCGGTCGTAGCGGATTTTATCCTTGCCTACCAGCTGGGTAGCGCGCTCCACAATCTGCTTGGGCAACCCAATTTTGCGCGCAATCTCGATGGCAAACGACGAGCCCGGCTTGCCGATTTCCAGGCGGTAGAGCGGTTGCAGCTGCTCGGGGTCGTAGCGCATGGCGCCGTTTACGATGCCCGCCGTGCGCTCGGCGAAGTTCTTGAGGTTGGTGTAGTGGGTGGTGACTACCCCAAACGCCCGCACCTGATTGAGTTGATTGAGCACGGCTTCGGCAATGGCGCCGCCCAGTACGGGCTCGGTACCAGTACCAAATTCGTCAATCAAAATCAGGCTGCGCTTGCCGGCGAATAGCAGAAACTGCTTCATGTTCAGCAAGTGCGAGGAGTACGTACTCAAGTCGTTTTCCAGGCTCTGCTCGTCGCCGATGTCCAGAAATACGTCCTCGAATACGCCCGCCTCGGAGGTGCCGTCGGCCGGAATCAGCAGGCCGCATTGCAGCATGTACTGCACCAGCCCTACCGTCTTCATGGCCACGGACTTACCCCCAGCGTTCGGCCCCGAAATCAGCAAAACGCGCTGCTCCGGCGTCAGGTCGATATCCAGCGGCACCACCTCGCGGGGTGCTTCCTGCGGCTCGTCGCTGTTACGCTTCTTCTTACTCTGCTCCTGAAACGCGAGGTACAGCAGCGGGTGGCGCACGGTGCGCCACTGCATCAGCGGGCGCGGGTGCAGGGTAGGCAGTGTGGCTTCCAGGCGCTGCGCCAAGCGGGCTTTGGCCCGAATGAAATCAATCAGCCCCAGGTACTGGTAGGCCTTGCGCAGGTCGGGAATGTGCGGGCGGAGCTGGTCGGTGAGCGAGGTCAAGATGCGAATCAGCTCGCGCTGGTAGGCATTGTCTAGGTCCTTGATGTCGTTGTTCAGCTCGAACACCGCTTCCGGCTCGATATACACCGTCTGGCCCGTCGCCGATTCATCGTGGATTAGGCCTTTCACGCGGCGCTTGTGCTCAGCCAGCACCGGCAGCACCAAGCGCCCACCCCGAATGGTCGGCTCAGCCCCATCGGGCACCCAGCCTTGCTCGCGGGCGTGGCGCAACACGCCCGCAATCTGCTTACGCAGCATTCCCTGGCGATTGATCAGCTCCTGGCGTAGCTGGAACAGCAGCGGCGAAGCATTGTCGCGCACGTGGCCGTCGTCGTCCACTACCTTATCCAAGGTAGCCAACAAGTTGCGGTCTACCTGCACGCCAATGCCTAGCAGGCGCAGGGTAGGATACAGTCCCTCTTCGGCGTGCACGAAAAACACCAGCGCTTCCCGGATGGTCCGCAGCGACATTTTGATGGCGAAAAACGCCGTTACGTCGAGGTAGGCGCCGGGCAGGTTGGCGCGCACCAAGTGCTGGTGCACATCGTGGTAGTGCTGGCCGGGAAAGTCGGCGCCGGATTGCAGCAGCTGGCGAAATTCGTCGGTTTGTTGCAGTAGCTTCAGCAGCTGGTCGTGCTTGGTCTGAAACTGCATTTTGGCTACAAACTGCCTACCCAACGTGCTCAGGCAGAAGGAGTCCAGTAGCTCCCGCAGCTGCGAGAAGCCTATTTTATGTTCGAAGTTATTCGGAAAAATCAATAGTAAAGTGCGCGTTGCGATTTTGATAGAACGTACAAAGATAAACACCGATGCATGGCAGAAAGATTCGCTTTGCACGATATATAGCGTGGTTTTTACGGCGACGCAGCTGGGTAGGGCACAACGTTTCTTCCGGACGGGCCGTGTACCGGTCAGCTCTTTCATAAGTGCATCGTCACCACGATGCAGCACAAAGCAAAAGGCCAGCGCATCAGCACTGGCCTTTTATTCGTATAACTACTTGGCAGCAAGCAACTATAGTTTGTCGCCACGGTATTCATATTTATTAAATATCTGCCCGACGGCTGTGTACACTTTGTTTTTGTCTTTATCAAAAGCGTTACCGTTAGTTAGACCAGAAGCATAGCCCTGCCACACTTCTACACTTTTGTTGCGGTCAATCATCTGTACCAAGATACTACCCCGATCCAGTTTCACTTGGTTGCGTGTATTATAGGCGTAGGTTTCGTTGGCACCCCAGTAACCGGTGCCCAGATTTTCGTTGGATCTGATTTCGGTAGGCTGGTCGAATACCCGAAAGTTCAGCAGCAGGTCGCCGCCGCTAGGCGAGTACGTGTAGCCCCGCGAAACCATTTCATGGTCCACGGCGTCGCGCACCATAGCTTTGAATACCAAGTCGTTGAGAAAGTACACCGTATTGGCCTCATCGCGCACCTGCGAGGCCCAGGAATACGTTTTGTACTTCGTGAAATCTACAGCGTCGGAGTTATCAGTAGTAGACACGCTACTGTACGGGGTAGCGGTTTGGTTGGCATCGCCACGTTCGTCGCTACCTACTACTACTGCCGATTCGGAACCGGAGCAGCCAGCTATACCGGCGGCTAATCCACAAGCGAGGAATAAAGAAGTTATTTTCATGATTTTCAGCGTTTTTGTGAAAAAATATCTATACTTTATTTACGCTGAGCAATCTATATCGTTTAAAATATGACAATATTTTATAATATTTCAACGGAATTATACCATTATAATTAGACGCTATTTTGCCTTCTGAAGCAGAAGCTATATATGCTGTTTATCGCATTATAATGGCTGTTACCAGCACTTAACGGCGATGAGATTATTCAAGCAATTTCCTGCTATAAAGCTGCTCGTTGCTTGTTTGCTAGCTTCTCTTCCACACCTAGTCCAAATAGCGCAAAATCGTACTTCACGGGGTCTTTTGGGTCGAACGTGCGTAGGTGAGTCGTGAGGTCTTCGGCGGCTTGCCAATCTACAAGGGTGCGCGTCATGAGGCCCAGGCGGCGGGCAATACGCTCTACGTGCACGTCGCAGGGGCAAATAAGGTCGGCAGGCGCGAGGCGCGTCCAAAGGCCAAAATCCACGCCACGCGCGTCGGTGCGCACCATCCAGCGCAGGTACATATTCACGCGTTTGCAAGCCGAGCCGCGGGCCGGAGTAGCCACATGCTTGCGGGTGCGCTGAGGCGCGTCGTCGAGACTGAAGAATAGATTGTGAAAGTTTTGTAACCGCTCTTTTTGCGTGGCGCCGTGCAAAAACGCATCCTCCAGCGACGCGTGCTGCTGGTAGTACCACCGCAGCCAGTGCACGAAATACAGCAGGTCCGTATCGCAGAACGTGCGGTGACAAAAGCCCAGCAGCTGCTTCAGGTCCTCGTCGGAGTGATGCAACACGAACTGGTAGGGTGCGTCGTCCATGCGGCGCAGCAGCTCGCTGGTTTTGCTGATGATGGTTTTGCGCTGCCCCCAGGCCAGCAGCGCCGCAAACAGCCCACTGATTTCAATATCCTGCTTCTGCGTGAAGCGGTGCGGCAGGCTGATGGGGTCGTTGTCGATGAAAGCGGGCTGGTCGTAGCGGTCGTAGTGCTCCTCCAGAAAATCCCGCAGCTGGGCGGTGTTCATGTAATAAGAGACTGACTGAGAGTCTGTTTGGGTTAAATACAAACGTGTAGAGACGCATACTTGCATCTCATTGCATGCGCCATATCTACGAAATCGTTCAACGATGAGACGCAAGTATGCGTCTCTACACCCTGTCAACGGCCCACCGATTTAACGAAAACAGATTCTGAGTGATTAAGAAGCCTTCTTGAGCATGCACTCAGTTACTCTCCCACTCAATCACTCTTTACGGCACGTAGGAAGTTTCGACGCGGAAGCGCTGGTCGGGGGTGACGAGGCGCTGCACGGCGCGGGGCGAGAGGCGCACCAGCATATTGGCGTTGTCGCCAGTGTCGGGCAGGTGACCGATTACGCGCACGTACACCGACTGGCCATTCATGATATTGCGCACCTGCATGATGGTGCCCACCGGCGCGGTTTTGTGTAGGGCTAAGTACTTCTCGGTGGTAGAGCCTTCGATGATGGCAGCTAGGCCGCTTTCGCGCACGCGGCTCACAATTTCACTGGCGTGCTCGGGGGCCCGTTCCTCCTCGGGGCCGTCGGTGGTGGCGGTTTCAGTGGGCGCCGGCGCGGGAGTTTCCTTCGGGCGGTTGCGGTCGGGGTCTTCGGGGCGGGGCGCGGCAGCCGGTGGCGCTACCACCGTTGGCGCGGGCCGGGTAGGCGCCGGCTTGGCCGCAGCCACGCTGCCAGCGGCAGCCGGCACAATAATCAGCGTCTGGTTGGCATTCACGACACCCGATGCGGGCAGGCGGTTCAGCCGAATCAATTCTGTGGTGCTCACCCCGTAGCGCTGGGCAATGGAAAACAGCGTCTGGCCGGGCTTCACAGTATATAAGCGGTTGCCGCGGGCATCGGTGGGTAGGGCGCGGGCAGCGGGCGTTGCGGCAGAGGCCGCGGCAGCAGTAGCGGTGCGGGTAGCGGGGGCAGGCGTGAGCACCACGCGGGTGCGGGGCACCAGCACTACCTGGCCTTTCACTAGGGCACCCTGCAACTGCGGGTTGGCCTCCACAATGCTTTCCACCGTCACCTTATAGCGCCGCGACAAGCCGTACAGCGTTTCGCCGGCGGTTACCAGGTGCTTGATCAGCATTTTATTGCCCCTATATTCTACCCCAATGGAATCGGGCAGCGCGGCCGGCGGCAATGTAGTGGCACAAACAGCACGGCTTGCACCTACAAGTAGCACCAACAAAAAGGAAAGACGAATCATAACAACTATATCGTGGAAAAGAGCACCGGGCAACCTCACGCTCCAGCCCACGCTTTTTACCCGTAATAAGGCCGAAAGATAAAGATTAATCTCCGCACAGTACCATTCTTCAGTAGGAAACGCGGACGGAAAGGTGCTTATTTTGCGGCGTTTCTGATTTTCTCTACCCTCCCGCCCATGTTGCACGCCATTGGTATCATTCCGGCCCGCTATGCTTCTACCCGCCTACCCGGCAAGCCACTGATTGACCTAGGTGGTCAGTCCATGATTCAGCGGGTGGTGAACCAGGCCCGGCAAGCCCACCTGAGCCGCGTGGTAGTAGCCACCGACGATGCCCGCATTCACCAGCACGTGCTGGATTTTGGGGGTGAAGCCGTGCTGACTGCCTCCGACCATCCCAGCGGCACCGACCGCGTGTACGAAGCCTACCAGTTGCTAGGCGAAACGGCCGACTGCGTAGTGAATATTCAGGGCGACGAGCCGTTTATTCATCCCGCGCAAATCAACCTGTTGCTGGATTTGTTTGCCGATGCGGAAACGCAAATTGGCACGCTGGTGAAACATGTGGTGAGTGAGGAGGAACTACGCAGCCCGCACTTGCCCAAAGTAGTGCTGAATACGCGGGGCGAAGCGCTGTACTTCAGCCGCCACCCCCTACCCTACCAGCGCCAGCACAACCCCGCCGACTGGCTGGCTTACCACCACTACCTGCGCCACATTGGCCTCTATGCCTACCGTCCTGCTGTGCTGGCCGAGCTAACCCGCCTACCCCCTTCCCCCCTCGAAATAGCTGAGAGCCTGGAGCAGCTGCGGTGGCTGGAACACGGCTACCGCATCCGCACTGCTGAAACTGAGTTGGCTACCCTGGGCATCGACACGCCGGAAGATGTAATTCGCGCCTTAGCACAGATTTTAGGAGAATAAGAAAGTAGAGCTGTCATCCTGAGCTTGCGAAGGACCTTCTTACGCTAGAACGGGTCGTTGGTACTTGTGCGCTTGTCGTACAGATGTGAGAAGGTCCTTCGCAAGATCAGGATGACATATTTTTCAACTCACACCTTCCTACCCTCCTTCGCTCCCCGATGCTTGGGCGGCTACTTTCTTTTCCTGCTCAGAAGCGCTTTCCTCTTTCATCTCAATAGATAGGAAATAGTTGAGGGCAGTACGGATAACGGCAATGGCGCCTAGCTTACCGATTTGTTCCCAGCCGGGTGCAATGGCGGTACTCAGCACGTCGGCGCCTAGCTCAAATTCTAGTGCCACGGCCAGGTAGCGAGCCAGCATCAGGCGGATGGCGTTGAAGTTGGCTGTTTGTCGCCGCAGGAGAGCCATCACAAACTGGCTGCCTGCTATGAGCACGCCCAGCGCAATAATAGCTGCTCCAATGGCCTCTACGGCCAGCTTGATCCATTGTACGGCGGCAATTACGGAGCCTTCGACTCCCAGACTTTCGGGGGTAGCAATCATTGTGGTTGGGTAAGGGCCGCGGCGGCAGCAGAAGACGTACGGGTAAGGCGGCGCAACAGCCAAACTGACCCCCGTTGCAGAGCCACGAGCACCAGAATCAGCCCCACGGCAGCCCCGAATAGCAACAGGTTATCGGCCTTTTGCCCCTGAAAGGCGAAGCTGAGAGCCGTGGATACGGCCGGCGGGTGCACTGCGTCCAGCACCACCATCAGCCCGATAACCGTGAGCATGGCCAATGCAGCGGGGAGGTAGCCCGGCCCCAGCCACGCGTAGAAGCCAAAACCTGCCAGCGCCGCCGCGCATTGCGAGAGCAGCAGCGTACGGCCACTGTTGGTCGCGTGCTCGGGGTCGAGGTAGATAAGAAAAGCACTGGAAGCCAAAGAGGCAAACAGCAGCCGCTGGTGGCTATATACCTCCACCAAGGCCAGTACCGCCAGCACTGTAGCCGTGGGTAGCAAGGCTAACAGCAGCTCGGCGCGCACGCTCAGACGCTTGCGGCCTACGCCGCGGGACGGTGCATCGGCAAGCGGAGCGGTTGATTGTTGAGAGGGAGCAGAGGGGGCCATACTGGCTTATGCATACGCCCACATGCAAGGCTGGTTTAGCCGCCTGCCTTTTTTGCCTTGTAGCCAGCAGCTAGTAGCACAGCCATCACTTTATCGCGAAAGTCGCCCTGGATGAGGATTTCGCCGTCTTTGGCATTGCCGCCTACCCCGCACTTTGTTTTCAGCAGTTTGCCCAGGGTTTGCAGGTCGGCATCAGTACCTACGAAGCCGGTTACGAGGGTGACTTGTTTGCCGGCACGGGCTTTTTTGTCGAGCTGCACGCGCAGGTTTTGCTGCTGAGGTGGCAGCGTCGTTACTACAGCTTCGTCATTGTATTGATAAGCAAAATCGGCGTTGGTGGAATACACAACTCCTTCAGGTCTCTTCTTGTCGGCTTTCATAGGGTGAAGTTATGAAATGGGAAAGTAGTGCGTTTGATGTTCTGGCTGCACGGTTTGGGAAAATGGCGTAGTTCGTGCAACCAAAATATCAAACGCACCACTACATTATTTTCAAACAGCCACTTCCAGCGCCAATGGCGTCAGCTCCACGGCAAAGTTGGTGGCTTCTCCTTTATAATCGCCATCTACGTGGAAGCCGAGCGGCTGGGCGGCTTCTACCCGTACCTGCTGCGCGGTGTGGTATACGGCTGCGCTCGAGGTAGGCAGATTGCCCAGCGCCAGCCCTACCCCCACGCGCACGGCCCGCAACAAGGGTAGCGCATCAATCAGGCATAGATCCAGTAGACCATCTTGGATGTTGGCATTCGGAGCGATGTAAGCATTGTTGCCGTACTGCGCGGCGTTGGCAAAGGCCAGCACATAGCAGTTAGTTTCCAGCACGTTATCGGCAAAATGCACCTGTACCGGCGTGGGCTGGTAGTGGCGGTATTCGTGCAGGGCTACCTTCACGTAAGTAACCAGCCCGCGGGTGCCGGCCACGGCAAAGCACTTACTCACGTGCGCGTCGAACCCTACCCCCGCCGTGCAGAAAAACTGGTGCCCATTGATGCAGCCCACGTCAATACGCTGGAACTCTGGCGCATTCAAGCGCTTAATGGCCGCCGACAGCCCCAGCGGCACGTGCAGGTGGCGAGCCAGGCCGTTGCCGGAACCGCGGGGCAAGATGCCTAGTGCAGCCCCCGTACCCAGCAGCCCCCTTCCTACCTCGTTCACCGTGCCATCGCCCCCCACGGCCACTACCACCCGGCAGCCGGCTTCGGCAGCTTCGCGGGCCAGCAGCACGGCGTGGCCGGCATACTCGGTGTGACGCACTTCGTAGGTCACCCGCGCCGGGTCGAGGTAGCGCGCCAGCAGGCCCGCCACATCTTGCCGACGATTGGTGCCGGACATTGGATTCAAAATAAAACAGATGCGCAAGGTGGTGAGTAGTGAGTTTGAACGATTGGGTAGTGGTAAGGGAATTCGTTTGGCGCTCAAAAGTCGACAAATCTATTTTTATGCTACAACAAAAAAGCGGCCTACCCCAGTGGGGCAGGCCGCTTTTTGATATAAGGCAATGCGGAGCTTAGCCCTGCATTTTTACGCCCAGCTTCTCGATGAGGTCAGCGGTGCGCGAGCTGTAGCCGATTTCGTTGTCGTACCAGCCTACCACTTTCACCAGCGTGCCGTTAGCGGCCGTCAGTTGCGAGTCGAAGATGCACGAGTGCGTGTTGCCTACGATGTCGATGCTTACCAGCGGATCGGTGCTGTACTCCAGGATGCCTTTCAGCGGACCTTCGGCAGCCGTTTTGATGGCTTCGTTGATCTGCTCTTTGGTCACTTCCTTCTTCAGGATAACGGTCAAATCGGTGGTAGAGCCGTCTGGAATAGGCACGCGCATGGCGATACCATCGAGCTTGCCTTTCAGCTGGGGCAGTACCAGACCTACGGCCTTGGCGGCGCCGGTGCTGGTAGGAATGATGCTATATGCAGCAGCGCGGGCACGACGCAGGTCTTTGTGCGGCGCGTCTTGCAGATTCTGGTCCGAGGTGTAGGCGTGCACCGTGGTGATGTAGCCCTTCTCAATGCCAAACGCATCGTCCAGCACCTTGGCCATAGGGGCCAAGCAGTTGGTGGTGCAGCTGGCGTTCGAGAGAATGGTCTCGTCGCCGGTCAGGATGTCTTCGTTTACGCCCAGTACTACCGTCGGGATGTTGCCGGTAGCTGGAGCCGAAATCACTACTTTCTTGGCACCAGCGGTGAGGTGCTGGCCAGCACCTGCCTCATCTACGAAGCGGCCAGTCGATTCCAGCACTACATCAATACCCATGTCGCCCCAGGGCAACAGCTTGGGGTCGCGCTCGGCCAGGGCCGTAATGCGCTGACCGTTCACGGTCAGGCTGTCCTCGTCGTACGATATATCGCCGTCGAAGCGGCCGTGCAGCGAGTCGTACTTGAGCAGATGGGCGAGCGTTTTGTTATCGGTCAGGTCGTTGATGGCAACCACCTCCACGTTGTCGCGCTTGAGCAGCGACCGGAACGTGAGGCGGCCAATGCGGCCAAATCCGTTGATGGCGACTTTAATCTTAGCCATAGCAGGAAAAAGGGGTTAATCGGCCCACACAAGTGCGGGTCGGGTTTAGGGTTAGGCGAGGCGAAGGTAAAGGGCCTCCTTAACTTCGCCAAATTAACCCGCCAGATAGGACAAGTGTTTCGGAAGTGCTTCCGCGCTGGCAGGTAAGTGTCCTCTAGTACGTACAGAAGGCGGTCCGTAGCTATTCCATTTTCAATGATGAGGTAAAAACGAAAAATTTTCTACCTGTAAATCAATCTATTTGCCAGCGGACACACTTTTTTTTCGCGTCAGATATTGCGCTGA
This sequence comes from Hymenobacter profundi, assembly GCF_019334315.1. Lineage (GTDB taxonomy): Bacteria > Bacteroidota > Bacteroidia > Cytophagales > Hymenobacteraceae > Hymenobacter > Hymenobacter profundi. Next base: position 46,069 of record NZ_JAHWGL010000005.1, on the reverse strand, counting down.
AGCTTCCCTACGCTACTTTTGCAGCACCAAAGCGCATCAGGGTTTAGTTATCTGGTCCGTTCGTCTAGGGGTTAGGACAGTAGATTTTCATTCTACCAACAGGGGTTCGATTCCCCTACGGACTACTCCCCCGCTTTGCAAGGCCTTCTGCTCCCCAGCAGAAGGCCTTTTTTGTTGCTTTTTGTTGCGGCGTTTGCGACTTGCAAGTAGCCCTATAGCGCAGCTGAAATATATTCTCGGGATTTTTACTACACGTTTTCCGTGAGCAAAGGCGTGCTGTCTACGCGGGAGGCCGACCGGAAACGCAAGTTTCCCAGCGAAGCCGCGATTCTCCATTTTCTCTGCACCAACGGGTAGGACGTGCTACCCAATGGCTCCGTCACAAACTCGGCCACCAGCAACACTTACTTTCGGTATATGCTGAAGCACCGCCAGCCGCTTAGCAGCGCCAGCCCTGGTTTTCAGTAGCTTAACAAGGCCCGGAAAGCCTAATGGAAATGCAGCAATAAGCCCTTGCAATATTTTTTTTACAGCCTGCTTGCATTCTTATTATCTAGTATTACCTTTGCAGCACCAAAGCGCACCAGGGTTTAGTTATCTGGTCCGTTCGTCTAGGGGTTAGGACAGTAGATTTTCATTCTACCAACAGGGGTTCGATTCCCCTACGGACTACTCCCCCGCTTTGCAAGGCCTTCTGCTCCCCAGCAGAAGGCCTTTTTTGTTGCTCAAACAAGGTATTTTTACTGACTGCAACTGTGTATTTACTGACTACGGTGCTACCAGTTCTGCCAATAGTATTTTTTACAGCTACCTTAATTACGTAGTTGTTACTAAGTCACTTACGGGTTTATACGATTGAATCTTTCTACACTATTCGGCAATTTTGTTACTCGTTCTATCCTCCCCTTTCCACTATTCTTATGGCTCACAATCCTAAATTCGGCCCCTTTGCCCAGACGCCGCAACAGCGGGCGCACGTGCTTCGGCAAATGCTGATTGTGCGGGAAAATATGGGGCTCAAAACGCCAACTCGCGCTCAGGCCCTATATCAACGGTACGTGGCTGGCGAATTGAGTTGGCAGGAAGTCTGCGACTTGCTGGCTGCGCCCAGCGCTCTACCCTCACCCGTACCCTTCGGCTCCGACCGTCAGTCGCTTTAGGTGCCGCTCAGCTTATGCTTGGCACGGTAGCCGACCTATCCGGGGTCAGGGGTAGGAAAACCGTAATGTCCGTCCCCTGCTCCTTCTCCGAGTCGACGTTCAGGGTACCGTTCAGCAAGCGCACCCGGTCGCGAATGGCGCTCAGCCCCAAGCCATCGGAGGAAGAGGGCTGTTGCGCGTCGAAGCCCTGGCCGTTGTCGCGGGCCTGGAGGATGAGGTAGCCGTGTTCCTCGCGTAGGTACAAACTTGCCTGCGTGGCCTGAGCGTGCTTCACGATGTTGTTGGTCAGCTCCTGCGCCATTCGGTACACAGCAATTTGCAGGTTTTTGGGGATGCTGGTTGGTAGGGTCTGCACGTGGCAGCGTAGCTGCAAGGCTGGGCTGCTGCAAATCTGGCAGATATCCCTCATAGCAGCCTCCAGGCCAAAGTCTTCCAGCGTGGTGGGCACCAACTGGTGCGACAACGTACGGGCCTGCTTGATGGCGCTGGACAACAGTTGCTCTATCTTCGCTTTCACTTGCTGCGAAACTTGGTCGTCCCCTACCTGAATATGGTCGAGGTGCAGCTTGGCGGCGTACAGCGACTGCCCCAGCCCGTTGTGCAACGACTCCGCAATGCGGCGCTTCTCAACTTCCTGGGCGTTCAGCACGGCATCGGCGAGGCGCTGCTGCTGGGTAGCCCGCTCGGCTTCCGCCAGCTTGCGGTCTGTGATGTCGCGCCAGCTGGCGTGCACCAACGCGCTACCCACTTCTTCAGGAATACTGGTAAGAAGCACTTCCTCCCAAAACGGCTCGCCGTTGGCCCGCAGGCGGCACCACTCAAACTGCAAAGAGCCGCGCAGCAGCGTTTCTTCCCAATACTGATTGGCCAGGGAGTAGGACCGCAGGCCATTAGGCTGCTTCTCGGGCGAGAAGGCCGAGGCATGCTGGCCAAGTAAGGCTTTTCTATCGGGTAGCTGCAACAGGCGCAGGACGCTGTCGTTGCAGTCCACAAACCGATTGTCGCGCAGCAGCAGCATACCGTCTTCGCTCAGCTCGAAGAGCGTTCGGAACCGCTTTTCGCTGATGGTCAATGCTTGCTGCGCCTGGTATTGCTCCGTTACATCAAACAAAGCCAAGCGGCAGCATAGCTCAGATAGGTCCGCAGACGTGGCCATGCCTTCCAGGCGGGCATAAAACAAAATGTTGTCGACACGGCGCATGGGCAGCGTCAGGGTCTGCCGATGTCCGGTGCTGAGTAGCCGTTGCAGAAATTCTACGAATGGCTCCCGGCTGCTCATTTCCACAAACAGCGCTAAGCGCCGCCCCAGCAACTGCTGCCTTGGGGCGCCCAATAGCTGGCTGGCGCGCAGGTTTAGCTGTTGCAGTTGCCCATTGGCGGCGATGGTGCAGTAGCCAATGGGCGCAAACTCGTATAGATCAATGTACTGCGCCCGGCTTTTTTCGGCTTCCATTTGGGCCAGCAGCAGTTCTTCGTACTGCATTTCCAGCTCAATCTGGTGCACTTGCAATTCCTGCACCAGTTGCCGCACTTCGGCCGGCGTATCAACTGGTGTGGGCTGCGTAACCAGATAGCGGCGCTGCTCGGTGCGCTGGCGCAGGCTCTCCAGCGCTGCCTTAGCGCGGGAAACATCTTGAGGTTGCTCTCCTTCTTCAAGCCTTCCCATACAACAAGCCGGTTATAGATAATGAATTTGGTAGGTAGTGGGGGTAGGAACAGAGCCGGAGTGTAGTTGAAAAAGCCAGGCAGCCGCTTTCTGTCCTGCTAAAGATATACGGGCTTTTCCTACCCTATAAAGAACCAATAGGTACGCAACCTGGCGCGGCGGCGCGGCTTAGGGAGTGGTATCCTCTGCTATGCTTTTCACGCCTAGCAACACCTGGTTAGTAGGCTGCTCCAAGTGCAGCAGGCGCCGACCATACAGCACCACTTGCCGCCGCCCTACCTCTGGCAGTGCCATATCCAGTGTCAAGTCGTTGAACTCCATTTGGTCCGATTCAGGATCGAGCAGCTGGTGCAGCTGGTGGCGCAGGGCGGGCTTGTCCCAGGCGCCGCCATTGAGGCTAACCAGTGGTTTGCCCGGCAGCTCACTGGCCTGCTCCCGAAATGCCTCGGCAAACGAGCGGCTGGCCGTTAGCACCCGCAGCTGTTTGTCGAGCGTGAGCTGGGGCTCGCGCACGGCCTCGTGAATGCTGGCCGCAAAGCGGGCACTTTCCTGTAGCTGCTTCTCCATTTGCTTCAGGCTGGTGATTTCCGTGAAGGTGATGACGGCGCCGCTGATGTAGTTGTCGAGGGTACGGTAGGGCAAAATGCGCATGGTGTACCACTGCCCGTTTACGGCCTGAATGTTGGCCTCCTGGCGGGTGAGGCGGCTGAGCACTTGCTGCACATCGCGAACGAGGTGCTCGTAGCGCAGGTTGGAAGCAAAGTGCATGAGGGGCCTACCCACGTCGCTGGGCATCAGGTTGACGATGCGGCTTACAGGCGGCGTGAAGCGCTTCACCAGCATGTCGTTATCGAGGAAGATAATGGCAATTTCGGTGGCATCGAGCAGGTTTTTCATGTCGTTGGCCGACTGCGTTAGCTCCTCCGTGCGCGCCATGTACTGCATGTTCAGGGTCAGCAGTTCCTCGTTCAGGCTCTGCATTTCTTCCTTGTTGGTCATGGCCTCCTCGTTGGTGCTTTGCAGTTCCTCGTTGGCCGATTGCAGCTCTTCGTTGGTGCTTTTCAGCTCTTCCAGGCTGCTTTCCATCTCCTCGATGGTGGTCTGGAGGCGGTGCTTGGTGTATTGCAGTTCCTTTTCGAGGGCCGAGGCGACGTCGTTGCGCTGCTCAAGGGAAGCACTTTGCTTGCCCAGGCGCAAGCGTCGGGGGGTAGGCTGATCTTCGAACACCACCAGCAGCAAGCCCGCCAGGTTGTCGGTCTCGCCCAGGTGCCGCACCGATAGGCGTAGCACCTGCTGGCCCGTATCCGTGCGCACCCGCACGTTGTCGACCACCACATCCTCGCGCGACTGGGTAGCCCGGAACACGGCCCCACTGATTTCAAAGTTCAGCTCCTCGCGGGCCATCTCAAACAGGTTCATGCCGCTCAGGCCGGGGGCAGGCTCCAGGTATTTGCCCGTGCGGCCATTCACGTACAGGATTTCGCCCTTGCTGTTGATAACCACTGCCGGCGGCGCGTACGTGCGCAGCAGCTCTTTCTGAATAAGGGAGGCAAAAGGTCCACCATCGCGGCGGGCAGAAGAAGAAGCAGGAACTAGCACGGGCGGTACGGGCAAAGCCATGGGATGGCTTGATAGAGAAAACGGGAAATTGGCAAGCCGCGGCAACGACGCGGCCGTTTCGGTGCGGCGCGAAATCTTCCACTTCACATCCAGGGGTTGAAACAAATCCTGAAAGCCCGTGATGTTTTCGCTCGGCCCCAGGAACAGAATGCTGTTGGGGTTGAGCGCGTAGTGAAACACGGGCAGCAGGTTTTTTTGCAGTTCCCCGCTCAGGTAAATCAGCAGGTTGCGGCAACACAGCAGGTCCAGCTTCGTGAAGGGCGCGTCTTTGTTGATGTTGTGCAGGGCAAACACCACCAAATCGCGCACCTCCTTGCGAATCTGGTAGTGGCCGTCGACCTTCTGGAAAAAGCGCTCCAAGCGTTCCGGGCTTACATCGGCTACGATGTTCTCGGGGTAGAGCCCAGTGCGGGCAAAGTCGATGCTCTCGGCGCTGATATCGGTGGCAAAAATCTGAATCTTAAGGTAGCGGCTGGGGTCCACCGCGTCCAGGCATTCGAGCAGCAGCATGGCCAGCGAGTAGGCCTCCTCGCCGGTAGAGCAGCCGGGCGCCCACACGCGTATGGTGCTATCGGTTTCTTTGCGCTGCAACACGGGCCGCAGATGCGTTTTCAGGTGCTCGAAGGCCTCGTGGTCGCGGAAGAACTTGGTGACGCCAATCAGTAACTCCCGAAACAGCTGCTCTACCTCGTGGGGGTTTTCCTGCAAATAGCGCACGTAGTGGGTGAATTCCTTGATCTGGTGCGCGTTCATGCGCCGCTCGATGCGCCGAAACACCGTGTTGCGCTTGTAGTAGCTGAAGTCGTGCCCGGTTTGGGAGCGAATCAGCAGGAAGATTTTTTGCAGGGCGTGGGCCGGTTTGCTATTGGCGTCGTCCCGATTTTCGCTGAGACGGGGCGGGCGCCCCAGCAGGGGCCGCTCTACGTAGTCGAGCAGCTTAGCGGGCATCATTTCCGGCGCCAGCACAAAGTCTACAAACTCGGTGGCCATGGCGGCGCGGGGCATCGAGTCGTACGCTGCCGTTTCGGGGTCCTGCACCATCACCATCCCAAAGTTCTCCATCACCAGCTTCAGGCCCAGGCTACCATCGGAGCCCATGCCGGAGAAGATGATGCACACCGCCCGCTCGCGTACGTCTTTGGCCAGGCTCTGCAAGAAAAAGTCGATGGGTAGGCGGCGCCCCGGCGCCTGGGTGGGCTTGAGCAGGTACAAAATGCCGTGCAGCAGGCTCAGGTCGTGGTTGGACGGAATCACGTACACGTGGTTGGGCCGCACCCGCATGCCGTCTTTCGCTTCCATAACGGGCATGGTGGTGAAGTGCTGCATCACCTGCGCCATCTCCCCCTCCTGTGTGGGCGACAAGTGCGTGACCACCACGTAGGCCAGGCCCGTATGCGAGGGCAAATGCTGAAAAAACTGTTTGAATGCCTCCAAAGAGCCCGCCGACCCCCCCAGCGCCACCACCGTAAACCGGTCTTCCTCGTGGCGGACAGGCGCGACGCCTACCCCCAACGGCTCCTGAATCAGATGAGCCGGCATAGCATCAGTTGTGGCCTCCTCCACGGGTCGGGCAGCTAAGCCACTGTGCTGTTGCTTGGAAGGCTGTTTAGATGAACTCATACACAATCAGAAGGGAATAGAAGAAGAAAATAAGCAGAACAGTAAACGCGTCCCAGGGCACAGAATCGACAAATTTCAATTAAAAATAAGTTAATTCGACATAGCCCGCTTGTGGTTTTGGTGCGTAGTATACAACCGCCCTGCGCCTGGCGTTCTATCTTAACCTTTTACGTTTTCCGTGGCTGCTCCTTCTTATCTTATTGTTATTGGCACTTCCGCCGGTGGTATGCCGGCTCTCACGCGCCTAGTAGCGCAACTTCCTGCTACGCTTCCGGCAGCCGTATTGGTAGTGCAACACCTGGCCCCCGACTCGACGGGCCAGCCCCTGGTGCACAGGCTGTCCATGCACACCTCCCTGCACTGCCAGCTGGCAGTAGACCAAACGCCTTTGCAAGCAGGTACCCTCTACCTGGCCCCGCCCGACCGGCACCTGCTCACGCACGAAGACCGCATACTGGTTACCAAAGGCCCGCACGAAAACAACTACCGCCCGGCCGCCGATGCGCTATTTCGCTCGGCCGCCGTGGCTTTCGATTCCCATGTCATTGGCGTGGTCCTAACGGGTATGCTGCACGATGGTACCGCTGGCCTCGACTTTGTGAAGCGCTGCGGTGGCACTGCCGTGGTGCAAGACCCCGCCGACGCCGAGTTTGCCAGCATGCCCGAAAGCGCCCTGCGCCACGTGGCCGTCGATTACGTGGTGCCCATGAGCCAGATGGGGGCACTGCTGATGGATTTGGTAGGTCAGCAGGTCAGTAAACCGGAGCATCGCCCACACATTCCGCACGACTTACAACTAGAAGCGGCTATTGCCGAGCGTGTTATGGGTACAGTAGACGAAGTTAGTGAGATTGGGCACCAAGTGCCCCTCACGTGCCCCGGCTGCGGCGGTAATCTTTGGGAGGTGAATGAAGGCAGCGTGCTGCGCTTTCGCTGCCACACCGGCCACGCCTACACCGCCGAGGCCTTGCTCGAATCTTCGCAGCAGGAAATGGAGGAAACGCTGTGGGTGGCCTTGCGCATGATGGAAGAGCGCAAAAACCTACTCAGCAATATGGCTAGCCACGGCGAAGGGTACTGGAGCGCCCAGCAGGAAGAACGCATCGAAGAAATAAAACGCCACATCAACCGGCTGCGCGAATTTTTGCTGAGCGGTAGTGAAAATACTAGTTCAGCTGCGAGAAAAGTATAGTCTACTGCTGTGGCTATAAGCAGCATTTGCAATGTGTTGCGGAATACACTCATCTTTAGCTACTACTACTGAACTACTTAGATATATTTATCTCAAGTATATCTAAGTAAGCTGTAAGCGTATTTTTCATCTTTTCAGATAGCAGCGTCATTAAAAAATTGTCTTTCAACCATTCAGCATAACTATTACACGCATTGACGTAATAATAAAAAACAAGAGAAGAAACCGCAGGCACAATCTTGTGCAAACCATATCATTCATACATCTATTAATTAATTTATTTTTTATTATTACCACTCAGGAACTAACACTATATTTGTCACGTAACATTTACAACACGTTAATTTAAACTCACAACTTAACTCATAATGGCAACCATGGATATTGCCCGCCTGCAGGAAATTGTTGATAATGCCGCCACCAACGAGCAATTACTCAATCAGATTCGCAAAAACGTTACGAAAGTAAATTCGCTGCTAGAAGAGCTAAACGAAATGCTACAGCCCGGCTACACGCCTACCGCCAAGGAGCGTAAGCCTCGTGCCGAAGGTGCCCGCAAGCCTGGCCGCCCGCGCAAAGCCGAAACTGCCGAGTAATTTATCCGGCCCCTGTTTTTAAAAGTCCGATTAGCTGCCGCTAATCGGACTTTTATTTTTAGTGCTACTGGTTCATCTACCCCAAGCTACACTTCGCTACAACTGTACCACAGCAATTAACTCATGAAATGCGGGTTACTTGCTTATGTACTCTGACAGCAGGATATTCTATACCGCGTAAGGGCAATAGTATTTTTCTCTATTGAAAAAATGTTGATAGATTTTCAATGCTCTACTTATGTACAGCACATCACCCCTAAAAACCAATAGTCTTCTCTACCTACGACCACTGGAATAACTGCACCACACAGAACAATCGTGCAGCAAAGCACAACACGATAGTATTATTGATGATTACAGTAGTACTATAGTAATTTCTGTTGTATTCTGTGAGTAGCAATAAGATCAGCCATTATACCAAAAAACAGAATTGCTGCGGTGTTGACTTGTGCCTGATGACCTTACCCTAACCTATCGTTTGTAATAATCGTTATTCCCATTCGGTAATAAACAATTCTACTCCGTACTACTTATTACTTGAATGCCTACTCTTTCTTTCACCAAGCTTTCTTTCTATGTCGCGTACTATTATTGTTTCTAACCGTTTGCCTACCAAAGTACAGCGCACCGACGACGACCTGGCTTTTACGCCCAGTGAAGGCGGATTGGCGACGGGGCTGGGCTCTATTTACCGGGCCGAGGGCAACGTCTGGATTGGCTGGCCCGGCCTGGTAGCAGACGACGAAACGGAGCGGCAGCAGATTACCACCAAACTACAGGCCGACAGCATGCAGCCGGTCTTCCTGAACGACGACGAAATAAAGGGTTTTTACGAGGGGTTCAGCAACGAAACGCTGTGGCCTACCTTCCACTACTTCAGCCAGTATGCCGTGTACAATGAGCAGCACTGGGAGACGTATGTGGCCGTGAATCAGAAATTCTGCGACGCCGTGCTGGAGGCAGCCGGCGACGATGATACCATTTGGGTACACGACTACCAACTGCTGCTGCTACCGCAAATGCTGCGCAAGGCCCGGCCGCACAGCACCATTGGCTTTTTCCTGCATATTCCGTTTCCGTCGTATGAGCTGCTGCGCGCCCTACCCTGGCGCACGCAATTGCTGGAAGGCATGCTGGGCGCTGATCTGATTGGTTTCCACACCTTTGGCTACATGCGTCACTTCCTCAGCTCAGTGTCGCAGCTGCTGGGCTACCCCAGCCAGAACGGCCGCTTGGAGTTGAAGAATCGTACGGTGCTGATTGATGCTTTCCCGATGGGCATTGACTACGAGCGCTACGCTAATGCCGCGGCCTCGGAGGTGGCGCAGGAGCACGAGCAAAACTACCTGGCGGCCCTACCCAACGCCCGCATCATCCTATCCATCGACCGGCTCGACTACACCAAGGGCATTGCCCAGCGCCTGCGGGCCTTTGAGCTGCTGCTCCAGCGCTACCCCGAATGGCAGGGCCGCGCTACGCTGATTATGCTGGTAGTGCCCTCGCGCGACCAGGTAGCGCAGTATCAGGAGTTGAAGGAGGAGATTGACGAGTTGGTGGGCCGCATCAATGCCGACTACCGCACCATCACCTGGAACCCGATTCATTATTTCTACCGCTCGCTGCCGCTGGAAGAGCTAACGGCCCTGTACCGCATGGCGGAGGTAGCCCTGGTAACGCCCATCCGCGACGGGATGAACTTGGTATCCAAGGAATTTATTGCCAGCAAGGCCGACCGTAGCGGTGTGCTAATCTTGAGTGAGCGGGCCGGCGCCGCCCGCGAGCTGTCCGACGCCCTGCTTATCAACCCCTCCGACATGAACCAGCTGGCCGAAGCCATGCATGAGGCGCTGGAAATGCCCGAGGAGGAGCAGAAAATGCGCCTAGCCAATATGCAGGCCTTGGTGCAGCACTACAACGTTTACCACTGGACGGAGCTGTTTATGAATCGTCTGGCGTATACTAAAATCAAACAGATGACCCTCGCCACCGAAATGCTGGATGCGACGGAAGCCACCACGCTCCGCCAACAATATACTACCGCTTCGCAACGCCTGCTGCTGCTCGACTACGACGGCACGCTGGCGCCCTTCCACCCCAACCCACAGAAGGCGGCGCCTTCGGCGGAAATACTGGAAACCCTGACTACGCTAAGCGCCGACCCGCACAACCGCGTGGTGATTATCAGCGGGCGCGACCGGCAGACGCTGCAGAAATGGCTGGGCCATTTGCCCGTCGATTTCATTGCCGAGCACGGCGTGTGGCTGCGGGCCGCAGGCCATGACTGGACGCTGTTTCAGCCCATGCGCAACGACTGGATGAAGGAAATTCGCCCTACCCTGGAGTTGTATGTGAGCCGCACGGCGGGGTCGTTTATTGAAGACAAAGACTTCTCGCTGGTGTGGCACTACCGCCGCGCCGATGCCGAGCTAGCTGCCGTACGCGTGCGCGAGCTCATCAGCCACCTCAGCTTCCTGACCAGCAACAGCGACCTGCAAGTGTTGGAGGGCAACAAAGTGATTGAGATTAAGGCTGCCGGTCTCAACAAAGGTACCGCCGCCGCCCGTTGGGTGGCCACCTACCAGCCCGACTTCATCCTGGCCATCGGCGACGACCGCACCGACGAGGATACCTTCGGCGCGATGCCCAAAGATGCTTTCACTATTAAGGTAGGCCGCAATAGCCGCTCGTTGGCGCGCTTCCACGTGCCCGGCACCACAGAGGTGCAGGAGCTACTGCAAAGCCTGGCAGAGGTGAGCGTGCCGCAGTAGTATTACTGTAAAAAAGCTGTTGGCCGTTAGCTGATAGCTGTTAGCTTTCTATCTCTTAGAGAAGCTAACAGCTATCAGCTAACGGCCAACAGCTTTTTTTATAACCCTACAAGAAGTTCGGGCGGTCCAGCTTTTTGGAGATACGGTAGGCGGCGTTTACCAAGCCCACGTGGCTGTAAGCCTGCGGGAAGTTGCCCCACTGCGAGCCGGTTTTGGCGTCTACGTCTTCGGAAAGCAGGCCCAGATGGTTGGTGTACTTGAGCAGCTTTTCAAACTCGCGTATGGCTTCATCGAGACGGCCGACGGCGGCCAGGGCCTCTACGTACCAGAAAGAGCAAATTAGGAACGTGGTTTCGGGCGTGCCGAAGTCGTCGGCGTGGCGGTAGCGGTAGAATAGGCCTTCGGGGGTCATCAACTCCTTTTCCAACTCTACCAAGTGCTGGCGGGCTTTTTCGGAAGCCGGGTCGAGGTAGCCCATCAGGATCAACTGCATGGTGCTGGCGTCGAGGTGGGGCGAGCCAATGGCGTTGGTATATACACCACGCTGCTGGTTGTAGCACTGCTCAATTTTATCAGCCGCCTCGTCCATCAACTCCTGCGCCATACGCTGGATTTCGGGGTTCTGGAAGTAGCTGGCCACTTTGCACGCCGCGTGGCTACCCGCCCAATGGAACAGGTAAGTGTAGGCATGGTACTGCGACAACGTGCGGAACTCCCACAGCCCGGCGTCGGGCTGGTTCATGGTTTGCCGAATCAGGCGCAGGGCGTCGTAGATCAGCTTTTCGGTGTGGGTGCGTTCAAAATCGATGAAGCGCCGGTCTACGTAGAGCGGCAGCAGCGCAACCAGCACTTGCCCATACACGTCGTTCTGAATGTGCGTGTAGGCATCGTTGCCGATACGTACGGGGCGGTTGCCAAGGTAGCCCTCCAGGTCCAGTTCCTCCTCAATCAGCTTGGAAGCCCCGCTGATGCTGTACAGGGGCTGATACTTGTCTTCTACCTTGGTCGAGATATTGGCGATGTAGTGGAAGTAGCGCTCCATCTCCTCGAAGTGACCAATGTTGTTGAAGGCCGTGAGGATATAATAGGTGTCGCGCATCCAGCAGAAGCGGTAGTCCCAGTTGCGGCCCGAGCCAGGGGCTTCGGGTAGAGAGGTAGTAGTGGCGGCAATAATAGCGCCTGTGTCCTCGTACTGGTGCAGCTTTAGGGCTAGCGCTGAGCGAATTACGGCTGCTTGATGGAACGTGCCGATGCTCATGCTCTTCACCCACTTGCGCCAGTACTGGGTGGTTTCGCGCAGAAACCGTTCGGCGGTGCTTTCCAAGGGTGCTTCCAGCGGAGCGCCGTAGGTGAGCACTAGATAAAACGTGTCGTTCAGGACAAAATCCTGGTCATCGAGCACGTAGGTAAGTGGAATATTGGTAGTGAGGCGAATTTCCTCTTCCAAGCCCAGAAACGCAATGTGGTTGGAGCTGCGGCGGCGGCTGAGTGCCTGCTCGCCATATTGCCCTACCGGCTGGCAGCGCACCCGCACGCGGGGCGTGCCCTGCAAGGGCTCCACCTTCCGCACAAACATTAGGGGCTTGTAGTTACGTTCGTACTGCGTGAAGCGCGGGGCAAAGTCCGTGACGCGGTAGCGGCCGTCAGGGGTTTCAATCTCAGTGCACAGCACGTTGGTGTTGTCGAGATAGTACTGGTTGCTCCGAAACTCCCCCTCGGCGGGCCGGATGCTGTACTCACCGCCTTTGTGAGAGTCAAGCAGACTACCAAACACAAAGCTGCTATCGAAGCGCGGCCAGCACAGCCAGCGCACGGCCGTATCAGTTCCAATCAGGCCTAGGAAGGCGCAGTTGCCAATCAGGCCCATGTTGTAAGTATGGGTGCGGGAGGTAGGGGGAGGTGTGGTCATTCGGGAAAGTGAAAGGAATGGCCCGGCCACTATGGCAGGTACCTAGTGCTTTTCTAATACCGTGCAGGCTAGTGTTGGGTTGCGCAATGCGGCATTCTTACCATGCTACAGCAGTAAATCTTAGGCAATGAGCATAAAAAAGACGGCTGCAAAGCAGCCGTCTTTTTTACGTATTTATAAGGATTAGTCCTTGATTCTAGCGACGTGGGTCACCGGCAGGACGGTCGTTGTTGTTCAACTTCTCTACGTCTACTTCCGTCTTGCGCACAGTGTCGTGGATGGTTTCTTCGCGCTCGGTTACTTCTTTGCCCAGCGTTACTTCTTCCACCACGCGGGCTTCTTTGCCCACTACAGCGCGCTCGGCGCTTTCGGTTACTTCGATATTACCTTCTTTGAAAGCTTCAAAGTCAGCTTCCGAAGCAGGACGGTCTACCGGCTTGCGGTTTACGTTCACATGCTCCTCACGCAGACGCACACTGGCTTCTACGGGGCGCTCGATGATGCGGCTACGCAGACGGGCACCGCCCGTTTGCTCCACGCGCTTACCTACTTGTAAGTTTTCCTCGATTACCTTCGCCGACACCTGATCATTGGTGTTTTGATTGGTTGCGTTGGCGTTGGCATTCGCGTTGTTTGCGTTTGTATTCGTAGCCTTGCCCTTATAACCCGACTGCTCGGCACGCTCGTTCACGTCAACAGCGCCGCAACGGTCCAGAATTTCGGCGGCCTGGCGGGCGTTTTCGTCGGAGTGAGCATGTACGGTTACCAACGAGCCGCTTTCGCGGGCTGCATGAGCATAGCGATTAGCGTTGTCGTCATCATCGCTGAACAGGTTGCTGAAGAAGTCGCCGATGCTGTCGGTAGAGCTTTCTTCGGTGCGGTTAGTATTGCTACGGTACCGGCCGCGATTTACATCATTAGTATCGGTTGTATCGTCGTTACGCGAGGCTACGTCTACATGGTCTAGGCTGAAGCCAGCACTAGCAAGTTGTTGAGCAGCAGATTTTGCCTGGTCGGCGGTATCGAACATTCCAATTACGGTATGAGTCATTTTTTTAGGGGTTAGGTGGTGGTTAAGTATGAGAGAATGTTACTGATCAGGAGAAGCGTTAGTTGCTTCGTTGGCGGGGTAGCGTTCCACGTTCACTTCCTCGTGACGTAGCGTTACGGTTTCCGTTTCACGGGTTTCCACTTGTTGTTTCAGAATGTGTAGCTCTTCTACAATCAGCAGACGTTTCATCACGATTTCGCGTACTACTGGTACAATGAGTGTATTGCCCTCGTATCGCGGTGTGGGAGGGGCCACGCCATCGGCCACAAACTGGTTGACGGCGACGCGCTCTACCTGCACTTCCTCGTGGCGTAGGATGACGTCTACATCCTCTTGGTGCTCGTGTACGGTTTTGGATAACCGCACCCGACCACTTTCCACTACCTCGCGGTGAATCACCGCCCTCTCCTCTATTATGGGGACTTTCGCTGACGAAAGTGGCGGCTGATTAGCAAGGTCGTTGGTAGGCATTGGCAACAGGCTTTTAACCTGGATCAGATTCTAAACTATCTGTCTTATCTTACGCGACCTCTCCTATTAAGTTATTGAAAATCAATTTACTGTTGAGTATACAGCTCTTTTTATCGATATAATTATTCTTATATATAGCCTATTCTTCTTTGGCTTGCTATCTGCCCCTATACACACCGTATCAGTCCGTTTGGTCCCTCTTCAAGGGTAGGCTAGAAGTTGGAGAAAATGACTGCGCTCCGTGGGCTTTTATGGACAATAAAAAGTTGAAATTAACTCGATGTGCAAGCCTGCCTTTCCAGTAGGAACCGGCATGTAGAGGGGTAGCAAGCCGAATTTTCCGCGCGAATCGGCCTCGTGGCCCTACCTTTGCTTGCGCTTCGGCGCTTGCTTTGTTTGTTCGCCTCTGTTCTGCTGCCCGTGCTATTGCCTACTTTGTTGCGTCGTGCCCTACGGGGCACAGGTTGGTTGTCGTTTTTTGTGCTGTTGTGGTTGTTTCCTTCTCGTAGCTGGGCCCAGCAGCCTACCAGCCCGGCCCCGGTGCCAGATGTGCCAGCCTCTACCCCTGCCCCTACTTATCGCACCAGCCAAGCGCCGGCCCCAACGACAGTTAGCCCTGCGGCCACCCGTAGCGCCACGCTGCTACGCGAGTTGCTGCTGCGCACCGACACCACCAACTACGCCCTCAGCCGCAACATGATTGCCGTGCAGGGCGAGCTGAACCTGTATTTCTACTATCGTCAGGAAGACGAAACGGCCGAAATTATGGCCTATCCTGTGCGCATGAACCCCAGTGCGCCGTTGCGCCTGGTGCGCTCCGCCGACTTCCAGCAGCTGGATTCGCTCACACCGGTCAACAACGAGTACTATCGCACCAAAATTCGCTTCAAGGCCTTGACCGGGGTGCGCTACCTCAGCCTCACTTTTGCCCAGGCCAACCTCGACAGCCTGCGCGGCCCGCAGTTCACCCAAACGGTGCAGCTGCTGCCTGTCACTCGCACTTCCCTCGACTTCCGCCCTACCGATACGGAGCTGTTTGTGGGCGAGGAGAAGGTGTTCGACCTGACCAGCAACAACGTGAAAAACGTGCGCGCCACCGGTGAGTGGACCCACGGCCAGGACATCGACTACCGCATAGCGCAGGAAAATGGCGGCCTGAAGCTGCACGTGCTGCCCAACGTAACGGGCACGCGCAGCATCACGCTGCGCATGCAAACCGAGCGGCCCTTTCTGATTGAGAATGGTCGAAAGCTGAGCTATTCCCTACCTCCTATCCGGCAGGAATTCACGGTGAAGAGCAGCCGCTTACGGTTCCTGAGCGTCGACAAAAAAGAAATTACGCTGGATGAAAGCTCCCGCCGCAAAGGCGTAGAAATCATCCTCGACAACGGCCGCACCTTCGACCTGAAGCACACCTACCGGGTAGAAGATCAGGAAGAAGCCGGCGGGGCACTCGTTGCTGAAATTTTCACGCGCCAGTACCTTTCCAACGACCGGGTGCTGTGCTGGCTGCGCGTATACAACACCCACCGCCAAACGGACAGCTACTTATATATAAAGGACGGTGACCAGCCCAAATACATCACCAACCTCAACATTTCGCCCAAAACCACCATTACTACGGTGAGCGTGCGGCACCGCGGCGGCGACTGGACCACCAACACCAACGTGAATCCCGGCGAAACGGTAGATGTACGCCTAGAGGGCGAGTCGCTGCTGAAGGCGCCTTTTCGCTTCGAGGATGTGCGCGTGGTTCCCTCCGACTCATCGGTGCGCTCGGAGTCGGCGGTGATTTACCGCTTGCAGGTGCCCGTTGGGATTGATAAGAAGCGCGTGGCCATTTACAACGGCAATGAAAACACGGGCCAGGGCCTGAACGTGCGCGAGTTTCAGCGCCCTCACCCGCTGGACTTCGTGAAGGTGACGTTTGGGGAGGCAGCGCGCCCCGTTACGACCCTCAACGGCCCCATCCTCTACCCCCGTACCGTGCGCGACGTGGTGTTTTCCTTCGATGCCAACGCCATCGACGCTGACCAGCAGCTGTATGGGAAGCAGTACCTCACGTTTCAGATCAGAACCCAGGACGCCAAAGGCAACCTGATTGAGATGCGCACCATTGAAAACGTGGTGGTGTGTCCCGGCGACAACTCCTTGCGGGCCGCTTTCTACCGCGACCCGCAGTGCCAGGTCGGCAACATCAACCTCAACAGCCTGCTCTCCCGCAAAACCTACGACCTCGACGATTGGGCGCACATCTACGTAACCGTGCAGCACGTGGCCAGCCAGTACGGCGACAAGGGCTACTCGCAAACGCTAGACCTAGTGTTGCAGCGTAGGGTGAAGTTTGACATCGACATTAGCTTCCCGGCCGGTTTGCTTACCAAGCAAATAAATGGCAACGGCGAGAACAACAACTATACAGCCTTTAGCGGCATCAGCCTAGCCACGCTGGCCCAACTAACGTTTTACAATCCCAATAAAATCAACAAGCCCCGCCCTTATAAAGTAGGTGCAGGTTTCGTAGCACTCAATGCATTCAACCTGAGTCCTACTAGCAATGCCAACCGCGACTTGGGTATTGTAGTGCTCGGCTCGGTCTACCCGACCCGCAGCGACGCTAAGCTTACGTTCCCACTCTATCTTGGCGGAGGCTACTTAGTAAATGGCGGGAAATTGTTCTTCCTCTTTGGGCCGGGTATCGGCGTGCGCTTATAGCCCTACTACCTATCATACAGCGGGGCGCTTTCCGGATGGGAGGCGCCCCGCTGTATTTTGGTTGATTTTTCTGTAAAAAAGGCTCCCCAGGGCAGGAAAAGTAAACGAAAAAGGTAGCGTTCTGCGTTGTATAGATAGAAGCCGATATGTCTGCCAAATAGGATTTTATGGCGTATTATTTGCCTTCTGTTATCAGCCACTCAGAACTCACTTCCATGTCCTACGCCTTTTTCCGCCGCTTGGCGGGTCTTTTCTTGGTGCTGGGGGCTCTGTTGCCCAGCACTTCCTACGCCCAATCCTCCACCGGTCAGCGCGACGTGCTGCGCGATATCACCTCGGTAGTAGGCCTGAAACCGCGTTTCGAGTTGCAGGCTACCTCGGAGGTAGACAATGCCGCGGCCGTGGTCTACAATGGCCAGCGCTACCTATTGTATAATCCGCAGTTTGTGGCAGCCGTAAACCGCGCCGGCCGCACCGACTGGGCCGGCACCAGCATTCTGGCCCATGAAATGGGGCACCACCTCAACGGTCATACCCTCACGAGCCGCGGCTCTAACCCCGCCGACGAGCTGGAGGCCGATGAGTTTTCGGGCTTTGTGTTGCGCAAGATGGGCGCCAGCCTGGCCCAAGCGCAGGCCGCTATGGCGGTGATATCGGACGAGCATGGCTCCGCAACCCACCCTGGCCGTAGCCAACGCCTCGCGGCCATCAGCCGGGGCTGGCAGCAGTCGAACACCCAGATTGCGGCCAGTACGCGTACTACGGCTCCTTCGTCCGCGCCGGCCGTATTGCGTCCGCAGACTACGGCGCCTGCCGTGGCCCGCAACGTAGCTAACCGCACCGCCATTGTGGGCAAGCTTACTTTCCGCGACGCTCCGGATGAGCCCTTCTACCTCACCGACCGCCTGAACGTGGTGCACGTAGAGCCCGGCACCCGCACCGCCGAAGTAGTGGGCCGCATCACTCGCTCCGACGACGAGGACTTCCCCCTGATCCTGGTTGATTCCAAGCAGCGCCGCCTATACATCGATACTTCTGGAGCGGTGTACAACCCCAACGGCCGCTTGGTAGCGATGCTCACCGACGCTTCGTAAGCAAAAAGAAGGCGTAGCAGGAAATACAAAGAGCCAACCGCGTGCGGTTGGCTCTTTTGCGTTGTAAGGGCGCGTTGCACGCGTCTGTTGCTTCATATTCAACTGACTTGGCATTGAAAACTTGGTTTTTCCCACCAAAACAGACGCAACGATGGGCGCGCGTAACGCTCCTCTACTGATTCTACGAGGAATACACGTCTACAGTACGCGGTGAGGCCACGGCGTTTTCGCCGCGCACCCATTGCAGGGCTACCATTTTTTCGTCGGGGTTGAAGTGCTTCACATCGCTGGGCGTGATGACGGAGCTGAGCGCCGCCCCGGCTTTCACCAATGTATTGTCGTTGCTGACCACAGCCACGCGGTTGAAACTGGTGAAGTGCTTTACATCTTCTTTCAACTCTTCCCAGAGCGCTTTCAAAGTCACATCTTCAATGCCCTGGTATTCAAGGTAGGCGTTCACCTTACCGTACTGCTGTACCTTTTTTTCGAGGGTAGGCACCACGCCTTGGTAGTCGGCTTTGGTGAGCGTGCCACCGATATAAAGGGCCAGCAGGTTTTCATCGGGATAATCAACTGCGCGAAACATAAGCGAATTCGTTAAAAGTGGAGGGGCTACTTTTTACGCTTTCCCTACCCCTGGGTTCCGCTGGCCGTTGGCTTTTCACTGGCCGTGACGGGCACTGGCTGGCATTTGGGGCAGTAGTAGGTAGCCCGACCACCCACGTATTTCTTCTCAATTTCGGTGCGCGGGTGGCGCGGGCAAAACCGGTGCTTGTCGGTACCCGGCGTGGCCGAGTCGTCCCACTCGCGCGCATGAATCAGGAACGACGCCGGGAAGTTGCGGTACGTGGCCTCCTGCTGGATAGCCGTTTTCAGCACCAGTTGAATGGACGCGTGCAGGGCTTTGAACTCCTTCTCGGTAAGCGTATTGCACAGCCGTTCGGGGTTGATTTTAGCCTGAAACAGCACCTCATCCACAATCCAGTTGCCCAAGCCGGCAGTGATGCGCTGGTCGAGTAGAGCAGGCTTCAGCAGCGTTTTCTTTTTGCTGAGCGCCGCTTGCAGCTGCTCAGAAGTGATATCGAGCGCATCGGGACCAAGCTTTTTCAGCTTCTGGTATTCGGCCACACTGCCGGCCAGCCGGATGCGGCCGAATTTGCGCGGGTCTACAAAGGCGATGCGCATGCCGTCGGCCAGGTGTAGGGCCACGCGGGTGAAGCGCGGGGCGTCGGGGTCGTCGCGGTAGGCGCCCACGTCGCCGGTCATGCCAAAGTGCAAGGCCAGCACAGTGTCGTTGTCGAGTTCGAGAAAGCAGTTTTTGCCCAAGCGACGCGTGGCCATTACCTGCCTACCCACCAGGTAGCGCCGCAGCGTGTCCTCATCGGTGGTGAGCACATGGGCGTCGCGCACTTCTACTGCCGTAATGGGTTGATGTAGAATAAGGTCATCCAGAAACCGGCGGTAGGTTTCGACTTCGGGTAGTTCGGGCACGGGCAGGAAATGGTGAGTGGTCGAATGATGCGTAAGAAACGCGCTGCCTTACTGTGGAGTTTCGCCTTTATTCATACACTCAAATGCCTTTGCTGTAGCGGCTATTTGAATTAGCTAAAAAGATGTGTAGAGACGCATACTTGCGTCTCTTCATTGAACAACTCGCATCAGCACCGTTTCAGCAAACAACATCAACAACGACGAGACGCAAATATGCGTCTCCACACCGGACAATAGTTAACTCAAACAATAGCTACCTCTCCCGTTGCACGCTACCTGTTAGCACTAGCGTGTCGCCTACTTGATAGGGTGTGGCGGCACTTACTGCCACGGTTACTACCTCCTCTCCTACCCTTACCTGCAATGTCTGGCCAGTGGCCGAAGGCTCGGCGGCTACTACGGTGCCGGTCAACTGGAAGTTGGGAGCTGTGTCAGTGCCGGGCAGCACCGCCGACGGCAAGCCGTCGCGCACTACCCTACCCCCGTCCAGCTCCACGGCACGGGTAGCCAGCCGCGTTATTTCGGCGTAGTCGTGGCTTACGAGCAGCGTAGTGAGCTGAAAGCGCTGGTGCGCCGCGGCCAGCGCCTGTTGCAGCCGCAGGCGGGTAGGCACGTCCAGGGCAGCCAGGGGCTCATCGAGCAGGAGCAGGCGGGGCTGCCGGGCCAGCGCCCGCGCCAGGGCCACGCGCTGCTGCTGCCCCCCCGAAAGCTGCTGCGGCCGCTGCCGGGCCAGCTCGCCTAGGTCCATTAGTTCCAACAGCTCGTCTACCAACGCCTTGCCCGACGCATCAGGTAGGGCAAATTCTAGGTTCTGGCGCACCGTCATGTTCGGAAACAACGCGTAGTCCTGAAATACGAAGCCAATGCTACGGCGCTGGGGTGGCAGCCAGATACCGCTTTGCTGGTCATACCACACCTCGTTTCCTACCCGTAAATGGCCACTGGCCGGTCGGCTCAAGCCCGCCAGCAAGCGCAACAGCGTGGTTTTGCCGGCGCCCGAGGCGCCGTATACGGCCACCAACTCACCGGCTGTTACGGACAGGCGCACGTCTAGCAGGGTCGGGCCGTGCGCGGTTTGCAGGGGCTTGGTGAGGTGCAGGTCAATCACAGCAGGCGGCTGGCAGAGCGTTTGGTGAAAGCGGCCAGCAGCAATAGCCCCGCGAAGGATAGTCCTACCAACACCAGCGCGTAGTGGTTGGCGCGGGCGTAGTCGAGGCTTTCGGCGGCGTCGTAGATGGCGATGGAAGCAACCCGCGTCTGGCCCGGAATGTTGCCGCCAATCATCAACACTACCCCAAACTCGCCCACCGTATGCGCAAAGGTCAGCACCGAAGCACTCAGCAACGCCGGCCGGATATTGGGCAACAGCACCCGCCACAAGGTCGTCAGCCGCGACTTGCCCAGCGTGTACGCGGCCTCCCGCAACGAGCGGGGCACATTGTGCAAAGCGGCCTGCACTGGCTGCACCATAAAGGGTAGACTATATACCAACGACCCAATCAGAATGCCGCCAAACGTGAAGTTCAGCTCTAGTCCCAGCGTGTGCACCAGGAAGTGTCCTACCCCACTATCGGCGCTGAAAGCCAGCAACAGGTAAAACCCAATCACCGTGGGCGGCAGCACCAGCGGCAAACTCACCAGCGCCTCTACCACCGCCTTGCCCCGAAACCGGGCATACGCCAACCAGTAGGCTAACGGCACGCCCAGCAGCAAGAGCAGCAGGGTAGTGAGAGCGGCCAGCTTGGCGGTGAGCAGTAGGGTTTGGGAGAAGTCGGACAAAGTGGAAGCGGTATTCTTTTATGTTTTCTTAGGTTGTCATCCTGAGCGGAGCGAAGGACCTTCTCACGTTGGAGTTACTAATGAATGACTTTGTTCTGCCGTGGGAAGGTCCTTCGCTCCGCTCAGGATGACAGATAAATATGACAGACGACTTTCAAGGCTCCTACCCTACTCAAACCCATACCGCTTCAGCACGGCTTTGGCCGAGGCGCTGCTGATAAACGCCGTGAACGAAGCTGCCGCCGGATTGCCGGCGGCTCGCTTTATCACCACATAAGCCTGCTCCAAAGGCGTGTGCGCGTCAGCAGGAATGAGGTAGTAGTGCCCTTGTCGGCGTAGCTGCGGACTACGGGCCAACGACAAGGCGAGTATACCTGCGTCGGCGGCGCCGGTAGTGGCGTATTGGGCCGTTTGGCTGATGTTTTCGCCCAGCACCAAGCGCGGTTTCAGCTTATCGTACAGGCCGTAGTGTTGCAGAGCCTCCTGCGCCTTCTGGCCGTAGGGGGCGTGGGCGGGGTTGGCCATGGCAATTTTATGAATGGCTGGGTTCAGTAAGATATTCATACCCTGCGGGCGTGGATCGAGCTTTTTGCTCCACACCACCAGCCGGCCGGTAGCGTAGCGTTGGGGCGCGCTGGCCGTGAGGCCCTGCTGGTACAGCTTGCGAGGGTAGTTGCTATCAGCGGAGAAGTAGATATCGAACGGGGCGCCGTGACTGAGCTGCTGGTAGAATTTGCCCGAGGAGCCGTACACCACCTTCACTTGCTGTTGTGGCTGTTGGCGGCGGTAGATGGTGAGCAGCGAATCCATCACGTACTGCAAATCGGAGGCGGCGGCAATGGTAAGGGGCGCGGGCGCTGCTGACTGGGGCGGAGTAGCGCCTACCAGGCACAGCAGCAGCAACAGCGCAGGCAACGCGAGATGCAAACGGAACATTATACGTAGTAGCGGGGTGATGTGCGAGAACGAGCGTTGTATACGCAAAGGTATAACGACGAATCTGGTTTTTTGGCTGCGCTTCTGCCCGTCAGCCCCAGGTTTTATTCATCGTTTACACGGTTTTTCCCGTACTAAGTAGTAACGTCTCTGGGCGCAACCAGCCCCCAAGGCTACTGGCAACGATGCCGGTTACGCTTCTTTTGCACCTAAATTTCTTTCAATCTTTCCGTATCATGCCCGAAAACCAACAATCCCTGGACCAGCTGAGCGTCAATACCCTACGTCTGTTATCCGTTGATATGGTGCAGGAGGCCAACTCCGGCCACCCCGGCTTGCCATTGGGTGCCGCTCCTATGGCTTATGTGCTGTGGTCGCGCTTCCTGCGCTTCAACCCCCAAGACCCCGAGTGGCCCAACCGCGACCGGTTTGTATTGTCGGCCGGGCATGGTTCGGCGCTGCTTTACAGCATGTTGCACCTCTACGGCTACGATTTGCCGATGTCGGAACTGAAACGCTTCCGGCAGATGGGCTCCAAAACGCCCGGCCACCCCGAGTCGAACCTGACGGCGGGTGTGGAGGTAACCACCGGACCATTGGGCCAGGGCTTTGCCAACGGCTTAGGCATGGCCATGACGGAGGCTTTCCAGGCCGCCATCTACAACAAGTCCGGCCACAATGTAGTCGACCATTATACTTACGTATTGGTGAGCGACGGCGACCTGATGGAAGGTATTGCCTCGGAGGCCGCCTCGCTGGCGGGTCACCTCAAGCTGGGCAAGATGATTTATCTATACGACGATAATAGCATTTCGCTCGATGGCCCTACTAGCCTCGCGTACACCGAAGACCCGATGGCCCGCTTCGACGCCTACGGCTGGCACACCCAGACGGTAGGCGACGGCAACGACCTGGACGCCATTGAGGCCGCCATCCGTGAAGCGCAAAACGAGACGGACCGCCCGTCGATTATTGCCGTGAAAACGATTATCGGCTTCGGCTCGCCGCTGGAAGGCACCAATAAGTCGCACGGCTCGCCCCTCGGCCCTGAAAACGTGCGCAAAACCAAGGAGTTCTTGGGCTGGAATCCGGACGAGAAGTTCTTTGTGCCTGATGAGGTGAAGCAACACTTGCTGGAACCCGGCCAGCGCGGCGCCAAGCTGCAACAGGAATGGAACGAGCAGTTTGCTACGTATAAAAAGGAATTTGAGGCCGAAGCTCAGCAGTTCGAAACCGCTTTCAGCCACGACTTACCCCAGGGTTGGGATGCCGAACTGCCCGTGTTCAAGCCCGCCGATGGCCCCTTGGCTACCCGTCAGGCTTCGGGTAAAGCCCTTACGGCTCTCAAAAAGAGCGTGCCCTACCTGTTCGGCGGCTCCGCCGACCTGGCTTCATCCAACGAGATGTCGACCAAGGGCGAGGATAGCTTCCAGCCGGGCCGCTACGAGGACAGCAACATCTGGTTTGGGGTGCGCGAGCACGCCATGGGCGGTGCCCTCAACGGCATGGCCCGCCACGGCGGCGTGCGTCCCTACGGCGGTACGTTCCTGAACTTCTCCGACTATATGCGCGGCTCTATCCGCCTCACGGCGCTGGCCCAGTCCACGGCCACGTTTGTGTTCACCCACGACAGCATTGGCCTGGGTGAAGACGGCCCTACCCACCAGCCGGTGGAGCAGGTGATTGGCCTACGTACGGTGCCCAACCTGATTGTGCTGCGCCCCGCCGACGCCAACGAAACCGTGGAATCGTGGCGCATTGCGCTTACCCAGGCCGAAACGCCGGTAGCGCTTATCCTTTCCCGTCAGAAACTGCCGGTGCTGGACCAGGAAACGATGGGGTCGGCCCGCGAAGGCGTGGCTAAAGGCGCCTACATCCTGAAAGACGCCGACAACGGCCAACCAGAGCTAATTTTGATTGGTACCGGCTCGGAAGTGTCGCTGGCGCTGGAAGCCCAGGCGAAGCTGACGCAGGAAGGCGTGGCCGTGCGCGTGGTAAGTATGCCCTCGTGGGAGTTGTTTGAGCTGGAAGAAACTGAATATCAGCACAAAGTCCTACCTCCTGCCGTGCGCAAGCGCATTGCCATTGAGGCCGGCTCACCCATTGGCTGGCACAAATATGTGACCGACGAAGGCACGACCATCAGCATGAACCGCTTTGGCGAATCGGGCCCCGGCGAGGAAGTGATGGCCGAATTTGGCTTCAGCGTAGAAAACGTTGTGAAGCAAGCCCGCGAGTTGTTGAAAGGCAACGACGTGGGTATTGAGAAGAAGGAAGTGCTGAAGTAATCTGTCATTCCGAACGCAGTGAGGAATCTGAGGAAAACAGCTACTTGCTACTCAGATTCCTCACTACGTTCGGAATGACAACTCTTCTGCCCTACCTCGGCAACGGTTTCGGTATTCTCCCTCTTAAATCCGTTAGCCTGAATATTTGGTTTTCCCTAGCTTAGCGCCGCGAACTGTCCTAACACATTTCCGGCCGGGGCTCCGGCCCCAGCTTCTACCCATTTTTTATGAACGCACTCAACAAAATTCGCGAATTCGACCAAAGCATCTGGTTGGACTTCATCCGTCGCAAAATCCTTATCAACGGTGAACTGGTAAAGCGCATCAAGGAAGAAGATTTGCGTGGCGTGACGTCGAACCCGGCTATTTTCGAGAAAGCCATCGGCGGCAGCGACGACTACGATACCACCATCCGGGCCCTAGCCCTGCAAGGCAAATCGGCCGACGACATCTACGCTGAACTGGCCGTGGCCGACGTGCAGCACGCCTGCGACCTGTTCCGCCCCCTCTACGACAGCCACGATAACTCCGGCGACGGCTATGTGAGCTTGGAGGTAGGCCCCAACCTCATCAACGATACTGAGGGTACCATTGAGGAAGGCCTGCGCTTCTGGAAAGCCGTAGACCGCCCCAACGTGATGATTAAGGTGCCGGCTACCCTCGAAGGCCTGCCCGCCATCCGCAAGCTCATTTCGGAAGGCGTGAACGTGAACGTGACGCTCATTTTTGGGCTGGAGCGCTACGAGGCCGTAGCCGAAGCCTACATCTCGGGCCTGGAAGACCGCGTGAAAGCCGGCGGCGCCATCGACAACATCAATTCCGTAGCCAGCTTCTTCCTCTCGCGCATCGACGTGCTGTTGGATCCCGTGCTGGAGAAAATGGTGGAAGAAGGCGGCGAGAAGGCCAAGCTGGCCGAGCCCCTGGTGGGTGAGGTAGCTCTGGCCAGCGCCAAGAAGGCTTACCAGCTCTACAAAGGCATTTTTGCCGGACCACGTTGGGAAGCCCTCAAGGAGAAAGGTGCCAACTCGCAACGCTTGCTGTGGGCCAGCACCGGCAACAAAAACCCCAAGTACGACGACCTGCGCTACGTAGACGGCCTCATTGGTCCGGAGACGGTAAATACCATTCCGGTGGAAACCCTGGACCTGTTCCGCGAGAAAGGCAAAGTAGCCAACACGCTGGAAACCAACCTCGACCAAGTAGAAGAAGTGCTGAACGCCCTACCCAAGCTGGGCATCGACTTGAAAGAGCGTACCCAGTTCCTGGAAGAAGACGGCGGTAAGAAGTTCAAGGAACCCTTCGCTAAGCTGATCGACTCGATTGAGAAAAAGCGCGTGCAAGCCCTGGACTTGCAGCCGGTAGAAGCTGAGATGCAACTAGGCGAGTACCAGCAAGAGGTAGACGCCAAGATTGAGGAGTATAAGAAGTCGGATTTCATCACGGGTTTCTGGAACAAGCAGGCCGATCTGTGGACGCAAGACGCTAAAGGTCAGGAGAGCATCCGTAGCTACATGGGCTGGCTGCGCGTAGCCGAAACCATGATAGACGAGGTAGGCCGCCTGGAGCAGTTTGCTCAGGAAGCCAAGGCCGACGGCTTCACCCACGTAGTGGTAATGGGCATGGGCGGTAGCACCATGGCCCCCATCGTGTTCGAGAAGTCGTTCCCAAAAGGTGAAAACGGCCTCGACGTGCTGATTCTGGACACCACTAATCCCGGCACGGTGCAGGAGATTGAAAAGGCGGTGCCTCTGGAAAAGACGCTCTTCATTGTAGCCAGCAAATCGGGCACTACGGCCGAGCCGCTGGCGTTCGGCGATTATTTCTACGAGAAGGTGAAAGCCGTGAAGGGCGATAAAGCCGGCGAAAACTTCATCGGCATCACCGACCCCGGCTCCCCGTTCATCGAAACGGCCAAGGAATTGGGCTACCGCAAGGTGTTCCTCAACTTCCCTGAGGTAGGCGGCCGTTTCTCGGCTCTCACGTTCTTCGGCCTGGTTCCGGCTGCGCTCTACGGCATCAACGTAGGCGAACTGTTGGCCCGTGCCGTTATCATGATGCGTGCCTGTGGCGCCTACGGTGCTAGCGACAACAACCCTGGCTTGCAGCTAGGTGCTGCGTTGGGCGTACTATCTACCCAAGGCCGCGACAAGCTCACGCTGGTAGTACCTCAGTCGCTCAGCGACTTGGGCTTGTGGCTGGAGCAATTGCTGGCTGAAAGCACTGGCAAAGAAGGCAAAGGCATTCTGCCGGTTGCCGGCGAGCACCTGGGTAAGCCCGAGGTGTACGGCCAGGACCGCGTGTTTGTGTACGTGGGCTACGAAAACGAAGCCGATGAAGATAACACGCAGAAGCTGAAGGCGCTGCAAGAGGCCGGCCACCCGGTTATCACTATCCGCATGAGGGATGCCCTGGACCTGGGTGCCGAATTCTTCCGTTGGGAAGCCGCTACGGCCATTGCCGGCGCGGTGCTGGGCATCAACCCCTTCGACCAGCCCAACGTGCAAGCCGCCAAAACGGCTACCGACAAGATTATGAAGGAGGTAGCCGAAAAAGGCAGCCTGCCGGAGCAGGAAAAAGCCCTGTCGGAAGGCGGGCTGGATTACTACTCATCGGTATCGGGTAGCTCGGCTAAGGAGCTAGTGCAGCAGTTCTTCGCGCAAGCGAAGGCCGGCGACTACGTATCCATCCAAGCCTACCTCACGGAATCGGCAGCGGTGAACGAAGAGACGGCAGAGCTGCGTCAGCAGATTCAGGACAAGCTGCACGTGGCTACCACGTTTGGCTACGGTCCGCGCTTCCTGCACTCTACCGGCCAGTACCACAAGGGTGGCCCCAACACGGGCTTGTTCCTGCAACTGACGGCGGGCCACCCGCAGGATTTGCCCCTACCTGGTCGCTCCTATTCCTTCGGCACCCTGCAAGATGCCCAGGCCCAAGGCGACCTGGAAGCCCTGCAAAGCGCCGACCGCCGTACCCTGCACGTGCACCTCGGCAACGACGCCGCCGCTGGGTTGAAAACGCTGCTGGCGGCTTTCTAAAACAGGTTTTCAGTTGAATAGAGAAGAAGCCAGCGGTGTATGCCGCTGGCTTCTTTTTGTTTACTTTCTTTAGACTATCATGCTGAGCTTGCCGAAGCATGACGTTCTTTTATCAAATGATTTTCTCATGACTCCTTCTGATTCCCCTACCCTCACAGTCGCCCAAAACTTGGCCGAACAACTCAGCACTACCGTCACTGCCCGCACCGTATACGGAGAGCCTGTAGAACGCAACGGCACCACCGTGATTCCCGTGGCGCGGGTCGTTTATGGTTTTGGCGGTGGTGGCGGCGGCCGCCTACCCGAAGCAGCCGGTTCGGGCGGCGGTGGAGGCGTGGTTGTCACGCCTGTTGGGTATATCGAGATGAAGGAAGGCACTACCCGCTTCCGGCCGATTCGCAGTTCCACGGCGTCTATTATTGCCGTGAGCGGGGTCGTAGCGTGGGCCCTGCTGCGGAGCCTACCGAAGCTGTGGCGGTAGGGGCGTTAGACGTCTTCTTTTACTTATCAGACAGCTTTTCAAGATAGCTATTAAGCATCGATCAACTTCTCAAAAGTCCATTCCGCGCCTTTGTTCACTCTAGAAGCACTCATGCCTAAGGGAAGGTCAGCCACCTCCAAGATGGAGGAGTCTAAAGCGGTAACTTGGGCTAGTCCTAGGACGAGATAATCAGCGTCTGTTACATGCTCTTCTTGCCCGGAAAATTGTCAAAAGCCATCGGCAAAGTGGTAAACAAAGAGAATAGGCGATTTGTGATGCACGATATACTTTGTGACAATGACTGCGGTTCTTGATGCATCTATAAATGATTTCATATTAGCTACTGAATTACTGCGTTGGAAATATGATATTAGTGAGCGCATGTAAATAAAATAGCCATAATATCATTCTTAAAAGTTGCTTAATGTAAAGTTTAATTTCCGAACTAGTCTCAGAATAATAACAGTTTTAGCCCGCTCAATCATTGCACCTAGAGTAGCATATTCATTACAATCATTACTGCGCTACCTTTCGCGCTACTTATAATGACCAGTGGCACCACCTCACTGCCCGTGCCTTGATAGCTACCCTATCTTCTTATGTGGACTTCTTCCCGCAAGCGCTTACGCCGCTTGGAAGCGGCCTGGCAACAGCCGGCTGCGCACACTCCTCGTATTCCCCTAGTGGCCCGCTACTACAACCATGTGCAGCACGAGCCCGCCTACCACCGCCTACCCGACCAAACCTGGGTCGACCTGAACGGCGACGCGCTCTTCGGTCTGCTCGATGCCACTGTGAGCCCGGTAGGCGAGCAATGCCTCTACCACCGCCTGCGCAGCCCGCTCGCCGACGAGACTGCCCTACAGGAGTTTGATGCCGCTGCTATCCTGCTGGCGCAGCAACCCGCAGCCCGCGGGCAAGCCCTACTCGCCCTCGACCAGCTGACGGCCCCAGAGGCGTACTACCTGGTTGATTTGCTGGGCGAGGAGCCCCTGCCCGCGTTGCCCAACGTACGCTTCGCGGCGCTGCTCGCGCTGGGGCTGTTGACCACGTTGCTCGGGGGCTTTTGGCTGCCCGTGCTTTGGTTGGGCACGCTTGCGTTTGGTTGCTTCAATGCGGTGTTTCACCTTCGGCATCGCGCCCGGATTCAGCTCTATGTTCGTCCGCTGCTGCAACTGGGCCGCTTGCACCGGGCAGGGCGAGAGTTGCAGCGGGCAGCCCTACCCCTACGGCCGCTGCAACTGCTGGCCGCCCCGCTGGCCCGATTGGGAGGTGTTTTGCGGCAAGCGGCTTTCTTTCAGGTAGAGGATAATATGGGGCTGCTGGAACTGCTCAAGATGCTGCTGCTAGTTGACCAGCTGTTGTATGCCCGCTGCCGGGTGGCTATACAGCGGCAGGCGCCCGCCATTCGAGCCGTCTTTGAGGCCGTGGGCTACGTGGATTGTGCCCTGGCAGTAGCCAGCTTCCGCCAGCGCCACGCTACCTGCGTTCCGCACTTTGGGCCATCTACCGAGGGTGTCCAACTGCAAGGCGGCTACCATCCGCTGGTGCCAGGGTGCGTGCCCAATGACCTCACATTGACCGAATTCGGCGTACTGCTTACCGGCTCGAATATGGCGGGCAAAACCACCTTCATGCGCACGCTGGGCATAAACGCCTTACTGGCACAAACAATAGCCACGTGCCCCGCCACTGCCTACCGCGCCCCTTTTTGCCGGGTACTCACCAGCCTCAACTTGGCCGACAGCCTGTCCACGGGCAAAAGCTATTATTTGGTCGAGGCCGAAACCATGCGGCAGTTGCTGCTGGCCTGCGACGCGGCCCCCGGCAGTTATCTGCTGCTGCTGGATGAGCTGTTCAAAGGCACAAACACGCAGGAGCGCATCGCTGCCAACAAGGCTGTGCTAGAATACTTGCAGCCCCGCAGCTGGGTAGTAGCAGCCACCCACGACGGGGAGCTGGGCACGCTTTTGCAGTCGTGCTTTATTGAGTACCACTTTTGCGAAACCGTCACGGAGGATGACTGGTATTTCGACTACCGCCTCAAAGCGGGTCCGCTCACCACGCGCAATGCTATTCGGCTGTTGGCGCGCCTACACTACCCGGCGCAGGTGGTAGCGGCGGCGCAGGCGCTCAGCGCTACACTGGCTACGCGGGTACAGCCAAATAGCATGCACCTGACCACGCCGGCAGAAACCAGTGCTGTAGCCGATTCTGCCAGCTACGAGGAGAATTTGTTAAGCTAGAGAGTTCTTTACATCAACATTACCCTACACCGAGCTCATTCTTAGTATTTTACCACCGTAGCGGCGGTGTGGTCGGCACGCCTGTTAGCTATATCGAACTGAGAGACAGCACTACTTACTTCCGGCCTATCCGTGGCTCCACGGCTTCCATTATTGCTGTGAGCTGAGTAATGCCTACTTAAGACTAGGCTTCACACGAATAGGCATCATGCCGGGCCGGCTCGAACGGCGGAAAGCAGCCGTATCTTTAATAACAGTAAGATTTTTAGAAGCCGCTTTTCTATTGGTGCGCGGTTGATCGGCAATGGTTGTCTTAGCCTTCGGTTTTGCAGCCGGCGTTGTTTGTGCGGCGGCTGATAGCGAAAGGCACAACAAAGTGCCGCCTACAAGAAGCATGGATAGGGTTTTCATAGTATTATCTTAGTTTATTTAGGGCTTCGACCGTGCCGAGTGAGTGCGTAAGCATGGCTACCACTGCGGAGCCTGCCAAAACTATACAGGTAGTTATATTGAAGTAAGGCTTACCCGATACTTCTAACTTTCACAGGATCGGAACACGTATCCGGCCATCATTTGGCTGGCTCGAACGCAGGAAGGTAGCTGTATCTCTAATAACAGCCAGATTTTTAGAAGGCACTTTCTTAGTGGTGCGCGGTTGAGAAGATGTAGTTGTTTTAACCTTCGGTTTCGGAGCTGTTTGAGCAGCGGCCGAAACCGAGATATAAAGCAGCGCAGCGCTAGCAAGGAGAATCGAGATGGTTTTCATGCGTTTGGCTTGGTTTGTTGATGGAATATACGGAAACTACTCAGGTCCTCAGCATAACGGGTTGAAGGCCTGAGTAGTTTGCACTGCTCAACTTCTTGCGCTACCCTTCCTACTTCTCCACTTCCTGCGTCACGGTTTAACTCAGCCCAGCACGTCGGCGGGTGGATTGTGGAGGCTGAATAAAGCCCATGAGGGAATAGTTACTGCCTACCTATTGCCTTATCAGGCGCAGGGCGTGCTGACCAGTTCGCACCATATATACCCCCGCGGCGCTGCCAGCCGGCAGCCGTAGCTGGGCCGAGCCGGCTGCATCGGCGGTGCTCGTGTGCACCAGGCGGCCCATAGAGTCATACACGCTCACCGCTGCGCTGGGTAGCGCACCCGTTAGTGTGGTAGCCTCACTGGTTGGGTTTGGAAACAAAGCCAGCTCCGGCTGCCCGCTTACAACTACTGTGCGCACCGGCGAAAAGTGGGTGGTGCCATCGTGGTCTACCTGCCGCAGGCGGTAGTACACCAGCGCTGCCCCGTAGCGAGCTAACTCTGGGTCAAGCAGTTGATACTCGTGGGATAGGCTACTCGTGCCGTGCCCCGACACCTGGCCAATACGCCGAAACGCGTACCCATCCTCGCTCACTTCTACCTCAAATCGGTCGTTGTTCACCTCCGAGGCGGTGCTCCACCGCAACAGCGCCGCGGCACCGCGGCGCTCGGCCGTGAAGCGCACCAGCTCCACGGGTAGGGGCTGATTGGAGCTGCTAAGGGTAAGCATGCCCAGCTGCCCAACGCTGGCCGTAAACGAACGGGCACTGACGCTGACCGGCGCACCCTGCGGCGCCCAAGGGCCCGTGCCTTGCTCGGCACGCCAGAGCTGCGCTGTGGTCGGCAGCGTCAGTCCGTGGTCGTCGTCGGCCACCCAACTCACCTTCACAGTGGCCGGAGTAGCCGGGTCGAGCGGCTGGGTAGCCTCCACCTGCCACATTCGGTCGATGCCCTGGTTGGTGCCGCTTCCGCTCTGCCCGTAGCTGACCCCGCCTACTTGCAGACCCGCCGTACGCGTTACTGTCACGGTGCCTAGGTTCTGGCCGTTGGTAGTGAGCGTGAAGCCGTTGGTGAAGTCCACGGTGCCATTTACCGCTGTTCGCTTCACTTGCAGACGGCCCTGTACGTATCGGCCGTCGGCCTCGCCCTCCACGCGGGCGCCGTTGGGGATCAGCAGGGTAGCACTACCCTGGGTGCGCAGCAAACCCTGCGTGAGCGTGAGCTGGGTGCCGATGGTAAGGTCGGCCGGCAGTAGCAGGCGATTATTGCCAGCGCCACCGGTGTTGGCCACCGTCAGCTTTTCTACCGTAGCGGAGCCGGGCGAGAAGGTCTGGTCCTGGCTACCACTAAACAGCAGCAGGCCTGGCGAAGTCAGCGTGCCGGCGTTGAGTAGGTCGCCCGTAAGCTGCACGGTGCCAGCGTTGGTGAGGGTAGCCCTGCTGGCCTGCTGCACGCCGCCCACTACGTAGAGCGTGGCGCCGCTTTGCACGGTCAGGCTGCTGCCAGTGGTGGCCGTAAGGGTTTGGGCAGCGGCGGTGCCTGCCGTGAGTCCTAGCAGCAGACCCGCCATTGAAATGAATTGTTGCATAGCGATGACGGGTTAGGGTAGGTACACGGTAAAGCTGAAACCCCGCTCGGCCGCCTGGCCGTTGGCGTTGGTTGTCGTCACGTCGATACTACCCGACTCGGTGGCCGTGTAGGTGGCAAAGCCGGGGTTAGCACCGTAAAGTGTAAGGTTGACCACGGCGGCGCTGAGGACGGTAGTACCCAGGCCGCTGGCGGGGGTGAAACGAATTCGGTAGGTGTTGCTGCCGGGCGTGTGGTTCACAGAATAATTGTCGGTAGAGCCATAGGCATTGCCCGCGCTGCCGATAGAACCGTAGGCCTGCACCAGCAGGTTGTGGCT
Organism: Hymenobacter profundi; assembly: GCF_019334315.1. Lineage (GTDB taxonomy): Bacteria > Bacteroidota > Bacteroidia > Cytophagales > Hymenobacteraceae > Hymenobacter > Hymenobacter profundi. The sequence continues at coordinate 13,237 of NZ_JAHWGL010000005.1, read as the reverse complement.
GCCAGTGGCGGGCGTGAGCACGGCGAAGGTTTGCACGTTAGTGCTGGCTAGCACTGTAGCGGCCTGGATGGCGTCGGTGGCCGTTAGGTTGGTGGCGCGAGTGGCGCCGTTCACGTCGAGGGTAGCAGCGGGCGTGGTGGTGCCAATGCCCACCTGGCCGCTGCTGCTGATGCTCAGGCCACTGCCGCCGCCGTTGCCGACGAGCTGGTAGCTGGCCAGGTTCAGGTTTTGCACGGCCGTGTGGTTGCCAAGGTTATCAGAGTTGGTAGGCAGCACCGCCGACTGGGTGCTGATGTTGCCGCTGGGGTCGAAGGCCAGCACCGAGGGCGCCGCTATCTGGACCGCGTATACGCTATACCCGCCGCTCGTAGAACCAGAAAGGTAAGCGTAGCGGCCGATAATGTCTACGTCATAAACGCGGGTGGGAATGGGTATCGAAACGAGGTCCTGCGGAGCAGCGGGGCTACCGCTTACGTTGAGTATGTGGAGGTGGACGTGGTCGATATTTATCTGATAGAGCATTCCGCCCAACGCGCCCATTTTCTCCACCAAGCGCGGGCTCGTGACGCTCAAGGGGCCCGTGGTGCGCAGGGACGTGGGATTACCCGGCGCGGCCATTTGGTATAGTGAATAGGGGTACCCCCCGATGTGGGCGTACAGCGTATTGGTCTGCTCGTCGGCGGCCAGCTGCACGGGGCGGACTTCCCCTTGGCTATTGGGCACGTCCAGCATGTTCAGCAGCGTGGGATTGGCCGGGTCGGTCAGGTCATAGGTCAGCAGCTTAATGGTTGGGCTAAGACCGGGGAAGTAGCCCACGTAATACAGGTAGTTGCCAGACACTGCTACGTCCATATACGCCGTTCTGGAGGCCCCGGGCGGCCGGTTGATGACGGTGCGCCGGAAGGCGAAGGTGGTGGGTGTGGTGAGCTGGTACACGTCCAGCGTATCGGTAAAGTTGAAGACGTAGGCGTAGCCGTTGGCTACAACTAGCCGTTTTCCCCGATTGGGGACTATGGCCGACGGCGGGCCCGCCAGCGTGGGCTGGGTGGGCCGCGCCATGTCGTACACGCGCACTTCTTTGTTGCCCAGCAGGTAGAGGTAGCGGTCATCGGCTGCCTCATCGGTGTAGTACGTGTTGTTGCCCAGGGGTATTGGGGATAGCACGGGCGCGGGCAGCAACTGCGAGCTGGCTCCCAGGCCCGACAGCCTGCCCAGCGTATCGCCCACCGTGAGCGTGCCATCGGGCTTCACCGAGAGCAGGCGGCCGTTGCGGCCGGGGTTGCTCAGGCCCCGCACGCGCAGGTTGCCGTTCACGTCGAGGGTTTGGGTTGGTGCGTTGGTGCCGATGCCAATGTGCTGGGCCAGAGCCGCGGTGCCGCTCAGCAGCAGGCTCACTAGCAACAGCCCCATTCGCCACCATAAGAGGGTAGAAGGTGTAGTCATATCAGAAAAAAGCGTGGATAGAAGGAAAAGGCAGGCTGAGGTTAAGGTAGAAACACGCTGAAGGTGAAGTCCCGGTCGGTCAGCGTCCCACTGGGGTTGCGGGTGTACACGTCGATGTAGGGGTTGGTAGTGGAGGCGGTGAACGTAACGAACCCCGGGGTGCCCACTAGCGCGGCCAAAAATGCGGCCGCCTGCAGATTGCCCGTCGCCAGCGGGCCGGCCGTGAACGTGAGGCGGTAGGTGCCCGCGCCGGTGCGCGCCACCGAGTAATTGTCGCTGCCGCTGCTCGCCGTGTTGTTCCCGCTGACGATTACCTGGCCGGTAGCCGCCGCCAGGCACGGGTGCGCACCGGTAACGGGGGCCAGCAGGCTGGGCGTGCTTAGGCTGGTAGTGGCTGTGAGCGTCGGCGCGGCGAGGGTGCCCGTCACCGCTATATTGGTGGCACGCAACGTCCCACCCACGTCGAGGCGGAAGTTGTTGCTGGAGGCCGTCAGCACGCCTACTCGCCCGCCCGCGTCGAGGCGCAGACCCTGACTACCGCCGTTCCCCACGAGCTGGAAGCCCGCCAGGTTCAGGTTTTGAGTGGCGCGGTGGTTGCCCAGGTTGTCGGCGGGTGGCAGCACCGGCGCCACGCTGGCCACGTTGCCGGCCGCGTCGAGGCCCACCAGGGCCGGGGCCGCCACCCGCACCGCCACCAGCTCGTAGCTGCTGGCATCGGCCGTGAGCAGGTAGGCATATTCGCCGGCCACGGCCAAGTCGCGCACCTTCTTGGGCAGGCGCACCGCGCCCAGCGCCGCGGGCTGCGAGGGGTTGGCCGGGCTGGCTTCGTCGTACACGTCGAGGGTAGGCGGGGTGGTGGCGTTGTTGGCCCCGTACAGGATACCGCCCACCACCGCCACCCCTCCCTCGAAGGTAGGCAGGCTCGGCGCCGTAGCCGGAGCCGTGGCAACCAGCACAGGGGTAGGCGCCGTCGGCGTGGCCAGGGCGTACACCTGCAAAGCCCCTGCATCGGGCGCTACCAGCAGGCGGCCGCGGCTTTCGTCGGCCGCCAGCTGCACCCGGCCAGTTAGGCCCAGCGGCAGCGTGGCCACGGCCGTGGGCTGGCCGGTGCTCAACTCAAGAACGCGCACCACGGTGTTGCTGGAATTGCTGAAGCAGGCCGCTACGTAGAGGTAGCGACCCGCCACTACAGCGTCATAGATAGCGGTGCTGGTGGTGCCGGCCGGAGCCAGGGGCAGGTTGTACTGGGCGAAGAGCGCCAAGGTGGAGCCGTTGGAGATGGTGAATTTGTCCAGCCCCGCTGTAGAGGCCGCATATAGGGTATTGCCGCTGGCAGCCAGCGCGCCTACCGTACCGCTCATCGACGAATTGATGCCCGTGTAGACGGGTAAGGTGGGAGTAGCCTGCGCGTCGTAGACTTTGAACTGGTCGCCGCCGGCCACGAACAGGTAGCGCCCGGCCGCCGCCACCCGCCTGTAGGCCGTGCCGCTGGCAGGGCCTAGCGTTATTGGGTTGGTACCGGCTACCTGGGCATACAGCCCCAGGCCCGCCGTGGCCGCCAGTGGCTCACTCAGGCCCAGCGTACCATCAGACAAGGCCACCAGCAGCTGGTTTCCGCCGGGCGGCGTAAGGGTGCGTACCCGCAGGGAGCTGTCGACGTCGAGCGTCTGGGTCGGGTTGAGGGTGCCGATACCGACCCGCTCCTGCTGGGCCCACGCTGGTCGGTGGCCCAGTAGCAGGACTACCAGGGGTATCAGGAATACTTTTTTCATGTAGTAAGCGTGCTAATCGTTGCGGAAAGAATGAGGGTAGGCGCTGAGACGTGGAACACGGGCGAATCAGCGGGCCGCGGGGGCCGGCGCAGACGGCGGGGCCTCGCCCAGAAGCCGGGCCAGTTGGGCTTGCAGCGTGAGTAGGGCGGCGTGGTCGGCCTGCTGATCGGCCAGGCGGGCGCGCAGCTCCGTGAGCTGGGCCTGCTGCTGGTCGAGCTGGCGCTGCTGCTCCTTGAGAGCCTCCACCAGCACGGCCGTCAGCTGGCTGTAGTTCACGGATTTGTATCCCCTGTTATCGGTGCTCACCAGCTCGGGGTACACCTTTTCCAGCTCCTGCGCCAGAAAGCCCACCTGCTCGCCCGCATTGCCGCCGCGGGCCAGCCCGAGCGCGTTGAGGCGGTAGCGCACCCCGCGTAGCTGCTGCACCCCGGCCAAGGCCCCGGTAAGCGGGCGTATCTGCGTTTTAAAGCGCTGGTCGGACGAGATGATAACCCCCGTAGCGTAAATGCTGCCGCCCACGTCGAGGCGGTAGGTAGGGTTAGTCTGGTTGATGCCCACGTTGCCCTGGCCGCTGGGTTCGAGCAATAGGTTACCGGCTGTGTTTTCGATGATGCTAGCCGAATTGCCACCGTTGAGCGGGCGCACAATCAGGTTGGAGCCGCGGTGCTCAAGCTTGAGCGAGGCGGCGGCCGTGGATGCAGGCAGCTGCACCTCAAGCTGGGCAGAAGGCGAGCTGGTGCCAATGCCTACCAGGTCGCTCCCCACCGTTGTGCTTACCATAGTACCCTGCTTGCGCCAAGGGCTGTTCACGAAGTTGCGCACGTCCAGGGCCGGGGCGGGGTAGCTGGCGTAGAGTGGCGTGATGGTTACGTACCCATCGCCCGACTGCACGCCCGGCGTCATCGTCACGTTGCTGATGCCCAGCTCGGAGGTCGAAGCAGCGGCGTAGGAACTCCCGCCGCCACCCCCGCTGCCGTACTCCTGGTAAGCGTATCGGGTTCGGTAGTTAGCTCCGCCTCCCCCGCCGTAGTAGCCGCCGCCGCCCCCACCGCCACCCCCAATACCACCCTCGCCCAGCACACCGTCGTTTCCTACCCAGTAGGGATTATCGTTGGTCGCGCCTTTTCCGCCCGCCGTCTGGCTACCGCCTTTCCCCCCGGTGAGGGCTCCATGGTAGAGACCAGTAGCCCCGGTCTGGTTGCCGCCGCTGCCGCCTGCTTCGCCCCCGGTTGAGTTTAGGTAGTAGCCGCCGCCACCGCCACCGCCGGCCACCAGCACCCGGTTGGCCAGCGCCGTACCACCCACGCGCAGGTCGCTGGCCCCGCCACCGCCGCCCGCAACGCCAGACATCGTACTAGCGCCGCCGTTGAAGCCGCCGCTGCCTTCATTATCGGTGGTACGGAGAATTATGCCGCCGCCACCTTGCTTTATCGGCCCTTGGACCCCACTCCTACCCACCACGGCGTACAGTACCTGCCCTGGCTTCACGCTGAGCTGCGCCTGTACCAGGCCACCCCGCCCACCATTGCCAACGGAACTGCCGCCGCTAGCTCCGGCCAGCTCCACCCGCAGGCTGGTAACGCCGGCTGGTACGGTGTACGTGTAGGTACCTCCGGTCGGTACATTCGTATTATCGGCCGCTACCGCCACCGACTCACGCCACTGCTTGCCGTCGTAATAGTTCAGCTGGCCGCTGGTTGTGTTGAAAATGCTGAGGCCGGCCGCCGGGCTGGCAATAGCGTTGCGCTGCTCCACAGTCATGCGCGGCGGCAAAAAGCCTTTGCTCGTCGACGTCAGGTCGAGGGCGGCGGAGGCGGCGGGCGTAGTGGTTCCGATGCCCACGCTGCCGCCCGTCTGCCCCAGGGTAGGGCCAGCCAGCAGGCTCAGCAGCAGTAGCAGGCAGGCTTGTAGTAGAGTGTGTTTCATATCGTGATAGGTGAAGTGTGGAAGTGCGGAAGAGAAATGGCGGCGACGGTTGCCGGGCTAGCGGACGGCGGCGCGGTCGGCGGCAGCTTCCAGGGCCCGCAGGCGCTGTTCGAAGGCGGTTGTGCTGGTATCGGCGCGCTGCTGTTGTAGGCGTAGCTGCGCCTGTAGCACCTCGTTTTGGACCGCCAGCTCCCGGATTGCCTCCAGCAGCACGGGCGTGAGTTGGGCGTAGTTGACGGCCTTATAGCCCTGCGCATCTGTGCTCACCAGCTCCGGATAGACCTGCTCCACTTCCTGCGCCAGCAAGCCTACCTGCTCGGCCCCGGCTACCCCGCCGTGGGCCACACCCAGCGCGTTCCAGCGGTAGCGCACCCCGTGCAAAGCCAGCGCCCCGGCCAGAGCCCCGGTTAGCGGCCGCACCTGCTGCTTGAAGCGCACATCAGAAGGCGACACGTTGTTGCCGCGAATGGTACCGGCCACATCCAGCGTGTAGCCAGGGCTGCTCGTACCAATGCCCACATTGCCATCAGCACGCACGAGCAGCAGCGTCGTACCGGTGGCGTTCTGCGTGCTTCCCCGACTCACGTCCAGGACTGCGGTACCGGCCGAGGCCGAAGCCACCTTCACGGCCAGCGCCCCGCCACCGGCTCCACTGGTATTGCCGTTGTAGAAGGCGGCCGTGTAGCCCTGCTCGGGGCTACTCCACGTCAGCGAGGGGCTGCTCACGCCGAAGCCGTTGCTGCCCACCACGTTATCGGCCGTATTACTGAGCTGCGAATACGGCGCCGTGATACCGATGCCCACGCGCACGGCGTTGCTGCCCGTGCCACCCAACACCAGCGAGTTGCTCTGGCTAACCTGGGCTCGGTAGCCGATAGCCCCGGCGTTGGTCAGGTTGCCTGTGGTAGGGCCGGCCAGGTAGCCGAAGGCCCAGTTATTGCTGCCCGTTGTGTTGTAGTAGCCGCTCCGATAGCCGCTGAACTGGTTGAAGCTGCCGGTCGTGTTGCTGTAGCTGCTCAGGTAGCCGCTGAGCTGATTATAGCTGCCGGTCGTGTTGTAGTAGCCGCTCAGGTAGCCGCTGAACTGGTTATAGCTGCCCGTTGTGTTGTGGTAGCCACTCTGGTAGCCACTAAATATGTTATTGCTGCCCTCCGTATTAAGAACACCGCTCTCGTAGCCGCTGAATTGATTTTGGTCGCCCGTCGTGTTGCTATAGCCGCTACCATAGCCGCTGAACTGATTAAAGCTACCGGTCGTGTTGTGGTAGCCACTCTGGTAGCCAATAAACTGATTGTAATTGCCGGTCGTGTTAGCCTGCCCGGCCTGGTAGCCAATAAACTGGTTGTAGTAACCGGTCGTGTTGGCTTGCCCGGCCTGGTAGCCCAGGTACAGGTTGTCGCCTGGCGTGTGTTGGGCTATATTCAAGCCTCCATCGGCGCGCACGCCTACCCCCCGCACACCGGCCGGCAGCTCGGCCCCGCTGCCCACCAGCGCATTGCCTTGCAGGTTCACGGTGGTGGTGGCTACCCCGTTGCCCAGGTTGTCGCCGCTGCTGCTGCGTGTCTGGTCGGGCAGGTAGCGCCAGCCCGCGGCCGGGCCGGCGTAGTAGTAAAATCCCGCCCGCGGGCTGGTCTGGAACACGAGCAGGCCCGTGGCCGGGGCCGCGATGCGTACGCGCTGCGCCGAGTCCAGGCGCGGGATGAGCAGGCCCTTGTTCGAGGCCGACAAGTCGAGCACGGCCGAGGCGTCCGGAGTGGCAGTGCCAATGCCCACGCTACCGCCCGTTTGCGCTAGGGTAGGGCCAGCCAGCACGCTCAGCAGCACAAGCAACAGCAGCCGGCAAGGGGTAGGGAGGAGATGTGCTTTCATGTCTACAAAGCACGCGTCCTACTTTATATGGCGAAAGTACATCTTGATGTACCTGCCGGGCGGGTTCAGCCGCGGCGCACGTTGCGGGCCAGCAGCTCGCCTTTGCTGTTGATGTGCAGCTTGGCGTACACGCTTTTGATGTGGCGGCGCACGGTGTTGAGGCTGATGCCGAGCTGGTCGGCAATCAGCTTGTAGCTCAGGCCCTGCTCGATGGCGCGCACCACTTGCAGCTCGCGGGCTGAGAGCACCTGCGTGGGGTCGGGGGCAGGCTGGAAGTATTTCACCACCTCGCGGGCCACGGCCGGGCTCATGCTGCTGCCGCCCTCGGCCACGGCCAACAGTCCCGCCTTGAGGTCGGGCAGCGGGGTGGTTTTCAGAAAGAAGCCTACCGCCCCGGCGCACAGCCCCTGAAACACGCGGGCCGGGTCGCCCATAGTCGCCGTGAGGAGCACTACCTCGGTGTGGGGTAGGCGCTGCTTGATCAGGGCCACCCCCTCGATGCCCGAGCGGCCGGGTAGGCCAATATCGGAGAGCACCAGCCGGGGCGGCGTAGCCTCCTGCCCGACTTTTTCCAGGAATTCCTCCACCGAGCCCACCACCAGCGTGCAACTGAACTCGGGCTGGGCGCAGAGGTAGGTTTCCAGCCCCCGGCGCACGGCGGGTAGGTCTTCGATGATAGCCAGGGTCAACGACATAGCCATAAAGAACGGTAGAAATATCAGGGTTGAAATACCAAAAAATGAAGTCCCGGTCGGTGAGCGTGCCGCCTGCATTGTAGGTGCGCATCAGCAGCTTTCCAGTGCTGCTACCGCCCGCGAAGCTAACGAAGTCCAGTCCGTTGTAAAGCGTCAGCGACCCGGCCCAGCCGGGGCTTACTCGGCCTGGGTAATGGTGTAGTATATCCGTACGCTGCCCACGCTTAGGTTGGCGCTGTTGGCGGGAAAGCGCACTAGCAGGAAGTAGCTGTACGTGGTGTTGTCGACTACCCCCCTCGTCGGCATGTTGACGGTTTGGTAGTTGGCGTTGTCCACCGACGATAAGGCCCCTAGCGTAATCTGGGTGCTAGCCGTGAAGTCGGCAGCTTGCAGGGACACGGTAAGGGAGCTGCTGGCATTAGTATCCCGCAAAAACACGTCGCAGCTGGTAATGGTAGCTCCCTGAGGCAGATGCACCGGGGCCTCGAATACGCCTTCCCCGCTGCTCAGGGAAAAGGTACGCAGAACGCCGTCCTGCCGCGCTCCGCCGCCGCTCTGCGCCGTAAAGTCGGCCCGGCTCAGGTGCAGGACGTAGGCTTTGGGAGCGGCATAGGCGAAGGCACTAGTGGCGGGTACCGTTACGCTGCCCTGGGTGCTGAGCGGGCCAGCGGTTCTGGCGCTGCCATCGGCGTTCAGGATCAGGGCATCCGTGAGCGTGCCGGCATGGGTGGTGCGCAAGGTCAGGCCCAGGTTGGTGCTGGCTATGGGATTAGGCACGCGGGCCTGCACATAGGCCACCGGATCGGCGCTGCTGTACGGAGCCAGATACAGGTGGCCGGGCAAGTACACGCTCTGGCCATTGCCTTTGCTGGGGTCCGCTACCAGATACGTGTCGCCCGCGCCGGCCACGTCTAGCGTTCCGCGCGGGGCAGTGCTGCCCGTACCGATGCCCACGCGGCCGGTGCTGCTGACGGTCAGGCCCGTTGTGCCGCCGTTGCCCACCAGCTGGTTGGCGCCTAGGTTCAGGTTACGGGTGGCGGTGTGGCTGCCTAGGTTGTCGCCGCCGCGGGCCTTATCAGCCAGAAACAGCCAGCCGGCCGCGCCGCCGTAGTAATAGAAGCCCAGACGTGGCGCGGTTTGGAACACGAGCAGGCCCGTGGCCGGATGGGCAATGCCCACGCGTGCGGCCGAATCCAGCCGGGGCACGAGCAGCCCCTTGTTCGCAGCCGACAGCTCCAGCACGGCCGAGACATCAGGCGCACTCGTGCCGATGCCCACGCCGCCGGTTTGGGCCGTAGCAGCCAGCGGGGCCAACAGCGCGACGAGCAGGTAGGGATGTTTCATGTTTGCAAAGCACGGTCCTACCCCCATACGGCGTAAGTACATCTTGATGTACTCCGTTACGCTCAGCCAGGCTCGTCCTTAGTGCACTGGTACCTGTACCTGCACGCCCCAGCCCGGGTGGCCCGGCACGGCGCCGTAGCCGCTGACGCAACTACCGCCTACCGCCTCGGCCCGGGCGGCCATGTTGCGCAGGCCGTGGCCGCTGGCCCGCGGCGCCCGAACCGGGGCGGGGGCATCGTCGGCCACCGTTAGCACCAGCTCAGCTTCCGTGGCAGCCAGAGCCACGCTTACTTGCTGGGCTGCCGGGGCGTGCTTGGCCACGTTGTGCAGGGCTTCTTTGAAAATCAGATACAGGGCGCGGCGCGTTTCCATCGGCAGCTGCGGCGGTAGCTGGGCCGTGTCGGCGGTGAAGAACAGGGTCCGCTCGCCACTGCCTAATAGCTCGTAGGCGTAGTCGCGCATGCGGTCGAGCAGGCTATTGGTCGTGTCGTTGTGGGCATCGTAGCCCCACACTACGTCTTGCAGTTGGGCGGCGGCAGCGCGGCTAGCCGTGGCTACTTCTTGCAGCTGCACCTGCTGCTCGTCGGGCGAGTAGAGACCGGCTCCCAGTAGGTTGGTTTGCATTGAAATCTGCGTCAGCAAGCCCCCTACCTCATCATGCAAATCGGCCGAGAGCCGGGTGCGCAAGGCCAGCTCCTGGCGCAGCTGGCGGCGGCGGTAGGCACTCAGCAGCAGCCCCGCGCCTGCCAGTAGCAGCACTGCACCCAGCACCAACACCAACAGCAGCCGCTGCTGGCGCAGGCGTAGCAGTTCGCCCTCGTGGCGTAGAGCACTTACCTGGGCCTCAGCCTCATCGGTTTCGTACGCGGCCCGCATCAGCTCCGTGAGTTGCTGATTGTCGCGGGCCCGCACGGAATCCAGCACGGCTTGCTGGCGCACCAGGGCGGCGTAGGCGGCCGCGTAGTCGTGGCGGGCCAGGGCAGCGCGGCGGCGCACCTCCCAGCCCTGGGCCCGCAGGGGTAGGGTGGCGCCGGGGGCTACTTCGGCACGCCGGACCGCCTGCTCGGCGGCCTGCCATTGGCCCCGCCGCCCCCGAAACTCGGCTAGGGCCATCAGGGCCGGGGCCAGCGTCCCCGCCGCCCCACGGGCCTGCTGGGCCGCTACGGCTCGCGTTAGATAGTGTTGGGCCGAGTCGAGCTGGCCGCGCTGCTCATAGGCCTTGCCCAGCAGTAGCCAGGCAGCGGGTAGGTAGTTGGCTAAGTGGCTGCGCCGGGCCAGCCGCTCCGAGCGCTGGAAGCAGGCCAACGCTCCCGCTAGACTATCGGGCTGACCCAGCAGCGCCTCGCCCAAAAACTGCCAGGAGGAGGCTAGCCCCATCGTGTCGAGGTCAGCCGCTTCCAGGGCCATGCCCCGGCGCAAGTAGCGGGCCGACTCGCGCCAGCGGCCCTGCCGCAGGTATACCCTCCCCAGATTACCCAGTGTGGCGGCCGCAGGACCAGTACCCGCCGGCAACCCCTCGGCCCGCCGCAACGAACGGAAAAAGCAGGCTGCCGCCGAATCGAGCTGGCTTTGCCGAGCGTAAATCAGGCCCGTGGAGTTTAGCAGCTGTGCCTGCAGCTCGCGGTTGGTGGGGTCCAGGCGGCCAGCTTCGCCGTATAGCACCAGGGCCCGGCCGGGTTGGCCCAGGTCGCCCAGGGCCATGCCCAAGTGGTAGCGGGTCTCGGCCTGCAGCCGGGCCGGGGCACCAATAAGCTGTTGCCCGGCGCGTTGCAACAGCGGCAGTGCCAGCGCAGGCCGGCCAGCCTGGCGGTAATAGTCGCCCTGCAAGTCCAGTGCTTGCCCGGCAATATGAGGCTGCCGGGCACGGCGCGCGGCGCGCTCAGCCGCGCGTGCGTACCCTACCACGCCGGCCGAGTCGAACGGTGCCAAATAGGCCTGCGCTACCCGCAGCAACGCCGCGGCAGCGGGAGGACTGGTGGCCGATACTACGGCACGCAAACTGTCTGGAACCGGGGGAAGCGGCACGGTTTGGCTGAAACCAACAATTGGGTATAGCAGCAACAGGATGATCCAGCAGAAACCAAATGGATACCGTTGCGCCATACAGGCAAAGAAACAAAACAACCGCGCTTTTCACCTATGTCAGTAGGAAATACATCCGCGACATATTGCCACTCAGCAAAGCACCTATAGGCACCAGAACGCGGCCTGCCGACAGTCGCTATTCATCTCTTTAACAGCCTATTGCCTGTTTTTTTGAAGCAGATACAGAATAGACTTGTTCTTGAAGAATACGTCTAATGCCCTTGTCTTTGTATAGGTCAGTGTACCAAAACGCTGAAGCGAGGCTCCAACATGATTCATGCAAAACCACGTGGAGCCTCGTTTCACAAAACACAGTCTAATCAGCAACAATATCCTATACCTCGTTATTTTCCTCCTCCGCTTCTTGTGTCAGCGTAGTTATCCAAGAGCGCGTGATGTCAGATTCCAGTTCGCTGCCGCGGCGGCGCACGTCGCCTAGGTCGCCGGCGGGGTCGGGGAGGGTTTGGTTGACCCAGCCCAGCACGTCGGCGGCGAGGCCGGGGAATAGGCCGTGGAAGGTAGCCAGCAGCTTGGCGGGCAGACCCAGAATCAGCTCGGCGTCGCCGCGGCGGCAGGCGTTCCAGATTTGGCGGGCCGCTGTTTCAGCATTCATGGAAATGGCGGGTAGCGAGTCGGCAATCATAAACCAGGCGTACTCCTTGCGGTGCTGGCCCTTCACAATAGCGTGGCGGGGGCTGCCCGTCCGCATCAGGCCGGGGCATACGGTGGTTACCTTGATGCCGTGCTGAGTTAACTCACTCCGAAAGCCTTCTGACAATCCTACCAACGCAAACTTGCTGGCGCTGTAAGGTATCAGATGTGGCACGGCTACTTTGCCACCCAGGGAAGCAATGTTTACAATGCGGCCTTCGCCCCGGCGGCGCATATCGGGTAGTACGGCCTGCATGGCATGCAAAGGCGCCCAAAAGTGCGTATTCATCGAGTCCTGAAAGTCGCGCTCGTCCAGGTTATCGAGCGGACCGGTGGAGATGATGCCGGCGTTGTTGATCAGCACATCAATCGGCCCAAGCTGCCCTTGCACTTCCGTGACGAGCGTGCGCACGGCTACGGGGTCAGTGAGGTCGCGCACCAAGGCAATTACTTCCCCGCCGTCGGCGGTCAGCTCACGTTGGGCGCGTTCCAACTCGTCGGCGTCGCGGGCGCAGATGGCTACTTTGGCGCCTTCGGCTACGGCCTGGCGGGCCAGCAGCAGGCCTAGCCCACGCGAGCCGCCCGTGATGAGCACCACGCGGTTGCGCAGCTCGTAGCTGCCCCGGCGGTTAGTATACAACGTGGCAGCGGCCAACAGGGCGCCCGCACCTAGGGCGGTCAGCCAGTTCGTTCGGGTTTCTCGCTTCATAATAGAAAGCTGTATGCAAAGTGCGCCCAAAAGGTTACGCCCGGCGCGCACAGATTCTGCGGTGCCGGGCATCAAAACAACCGGTCGTGTGTTGGGCTAAGCCAGATAGTCTGGCACTATCTTTAGAGGAAGTAGCACAGGCGGCGTGCTTACGCCCAGCCCACCTTTCGCTTTCTGCCGTAGTTTTGCATTCGATATGAAATCAACCTCCCTGCTTTTATCGGTCTTTTTGCTGGCCGCACCTGCTACCCTGTTGGCGCAAAACACCAAACCATTGCCCAGCAAAACCAACACGTCGGCTGCCTCAACCGCCACGCCGTTGTTTAACGAAACCCAGCTCACGGAGCGCGCCACTAGCCTCACCGCCAATATGCAAAAAGGTCTGGGCCTGAATCCGCAGCAGGTAGAGAAAGTACAGAAAATCAACCTTACCAGCATTCGGGCCGTGGAAACCGCCCGCGCCCAGTACCGCCGCGACCTGCGCAAGATGGCCGGCGTGGTGGAAGACGTAGGCCAGTCGCGCCTGGCCGCGCTGAAGGAGGTGCTCTCGCCTACCCAGTTTGACCGCTACCAGCGCAAGCGCGAAGAGAAAATGGGTGTACCTAGCGGCAGCGCCGCCCAAGGCAACCCTGCCCCTGGCCTACCCGGCGGTTATGGAGAATAAAGGTGAGTTTAGGAGTTAAAAACTGTGTGTCATCCTGAGCTTGCGAAGGACCTTATCACGTGAGAACGAGTCGTTGCTA
>NZ_JAHWGL010000059.1 GCF_019334315.1 Hymenobacter profundi | reverse complement strand
GCATCTCTATCGCAGCGCTAATTCTATTCATTATGAATTACTATCGGTAGAGATGCTTCGGCTGCGCTCAGCATGACAGCCTTGTAGTCCTTACGCTACTTCACCAAATGCAGAAAGCGCAGGTAAAACGGCGTAGGACTTTCCTCGTTTTTGGGCTCGTACTTGCCCGAGATAATAGGAATGTACATGACACGGCGGCGCGACACCTCACCTACCAGCGGCGAACGGGCCACGCGGTGCCACATGCGGCCGTCGTGCACGGTCAGGTCGCCGGGCTCGGTTTCTACGGCTATTTCGTTGGGGTCAGAGTCTACGTCTTTATAGTATTTCTTACGAAACAGCATTTTGCGCAGGCTCTGCGTGTGTGTACCTACCAGCAGGCGCAGGCCGCCATTGGTAGCCGGCGTGCCATCGAGATGCACACCTACGTTCAGCATCGGACCAATGCGCTTGCCGTAGAACACGTCGCGCAGAGAATCGGTGTGCCAACCCATTTGCGAGAACTCGGAGCCCGTTACGTTCACGTAGTGGTTAATGACAAGGCCGTCCTTCTCGTTTTCGCCGATGCGCCCGCCGGGAGCTTCCAGCAACGGAAACAGCGCTTCTAGGCGTGGGTCTTTCAGGAACTCGCGCAGTACGGGGCTATGGTGTGAGGCGAAAGCAAACCGCTGCACAATGGGCTGGCCGTCCACATCCTTACCGTATTTGATGGGCACGCCGTTTACTTTCTCTACCCCCTCGGCCAGCCATTTGCTCTGCACGTCTTCCGACGCGCGCAGCAAATCCTGCACAGTATCGGGGGTCAGAAAAGGTCGAAAATGCAGAAATCCATACTGCCGAAAAAACTCCAGTTGCTCCGTGGTCAGCGTATTACCTAAAGTGAAGCGGGGATAATTCTGAAGAGATGACATAAGGCAAAGTAGAAACAACACCCCCTGCGGGGTAGGCGGCAAAGATACTCACACAATCGTAGCCGTTAGATGCGGACATAAAACATAAAAAACGGAGATTGTTTCGAATAAGCTACAATAAAGCTGGTTTGCGCTGCGTGAAGATGACGTGAACAGCTCCCGCGCACTCCATAAATAGCCTTACAGAAATTCCCTTAGGGCGTAGCATGTGCGTCTGCAATAAGCTCTACCCTTCCAACGTAACGTACTCTACACAACTATCTATATTGTCTTTATGCTGTTCCTACCTATCCTCAACGTGCACGTGCACGCCTGCCCCGCAGACTGGCACCAAATGGCGCCCACCACTCAGGGTCGCCACTGCGCCCACTGCAACCGCGAGGTAATAGACTTCACCAACAGCGCCGCCGCCGACCTGGCCGCCGCCCGCACCGCCTCGCCCGATGGCCAGTTGTGTAGCCGCTTCCGGCAAAGCCAGTTGGCCGCGGGTCCACAGCCGCGGCTGCGCTCCAAGCTGCGGCGGTTTCTGGTGGCACTGGTGCTGGTATGCGGATTGGGGTTGTCGGGTAGGGAAGCGTGGGCGCAGGTGCTGGCGGGGACGAAGAGGCCAGAAGCCGCACAAACATTTCCTCCTGGAGTTCTAGGAATGTCTCCGGAGAAGATGCCAGAATATAAGAACGGTGGCACAGAAGGTTTACGACGCTTCATCACTCACAACTTGCGCTACCCACCGGGCCAACAGAAGAGTGGGAGAGTCTTTATAGGCTTTGTTGTTACCAAACAGGGATATGCCCGGAGATTTTCTATACTAAAAGGGATGGGTGAGCCATTCGATAGAGAAGCGCTACGTGTTGCCAAGCTTATGGGACAATGGATTCCGATTAAAGATGACGTCAACTACACGCTACCTATTACCTTTTCTAGATAATGCGCAGTCTACTACTCAGACTAAAAAATGACACATTCAGTTTAAAAGTTAGCTCATATGCCTATCTCTCTACCCCTCCAGCTAATCAGTTCCCTCAGCCTTGTTGGTGTCCTGACGCTGCTCAGCCCCAATGTGCAGGCCCAAACAGCCACGCCGACGCCCATGCCAAACGCAGTCAAACCGCAAAAGCCGGATATATCTCTGCTGGATGGCGACAAGATCTATACTTATGTGGAGCAGATGCCCGCCTACCTCGACGGTGGACAGGATGGTCTGCAAGCCTTCGTGACCAGCCACGTGTCCGGCGGTGCGGCCAGCGGACCGCAGGCCTACGTCACCTTCATCATCGACAAAGCCGGCAAGGTGCGGCGGCCCGCACTGGGGGGCACCTACGTCGAGTCGGAAGAAGCGGTGGCGCCGGCGCTGACCGAGGCTTTCCGCACTGTGGGGCAGTTTCGGCCTGGCCGGCAGAACGGCAAGCCAGTGAACGTTCAGTTCACGGTGCCGCTTGTGAAGCGCGTGAAGGTTAGTAAGTAATGACCTACCTGTCGTCATCCTGAGCAGCGCGAAGGACCTTATCACGCTGAACAATATCGTGCGAACGACTCGTGCCAACGTAATAAGGTCCTTCGCGCCGCTCAGGATGACAGCTGATTACTGCTCTCCGCCCAGCACCCTACTTCCT
Source organism: Hymenobacter profundi (assembly GCF_019334315.1). Classification (GTDB taxonomy): domain Bacteria; phylum Bacteroidota; class Bacteroidia; order Cytophagales; family Hymenobacteraceae; genus Hymenobacter; species Hymenobacter profundi. Next base: position 28,666 of record NZ_JAHWGL010000059.1, on the reverse strand, counting down.
TGCCGCACCCGCGCCAGCTTGGCTTCGATTTCTTCCAAGCCCAGGTTGTGCACGCTGCCCAAGTGACTGGTTTGAAACTCCTTGTGTGGCACGTAGCTACCCTCGTTCACGGCACGGCCTACCTGCTGGTAGGCTTCGCGGAAGGGCGTACCGGTTTGGATAAGCTGGTTGATATTCTCTACTGAAAACACGCCGTCGTACTTGTCCTGGGCCAGCAGGTTGGGCTTGATGCGCAGCCGGGGTAGGGCAAACAGCACGATGTCCAGAATATCCAGAAACTGCGTCATGGGCTCGAAGAGCAGCTCCTTTAGAATCTGGAAGTCGCGGTGGTAGCCGCTGGGCAGGTTGCTGATGGTGAGCGTAATGGTGTTGGGCAGGGCCTGCAACGCATTGCACCGCGCCCGAATCAGCTCGAACACATCGGGGTTTTTCTTGTGCGGCATGATACTGGAACCCGTGGTGAAGGCGGCCGGCAACTCCACAAAGGCCAGGTCCTGGGAGTTGTAGAGCACCAGGTCGTAGCTCATTTTGGCGAGGGTAGCGGCGCACCCGGCCAGCGCGAAGGCCAGCGTTTTTTCCGTCTTGCCGCGCAGCATTTGGGCGCCCACGCTGCTCACGGCCATGTTGCCGAAGCCGAGTTCCTGCATAGTCTGCTGGCGGTTGATGGGGAAGCTGCTGCCGAAGCCAGCGCCGGAGCCCAGCGGGTTCTGGTCGGCTACGGTGTGGGCGGCTTCGAACAACGCCAAATCCAGCAGCAAGTGCTCAGCATACGCCGAAAACCACAGCCCGAAGCTGCTGGGCATGGCGGCTTGGAAGTGCGTGTACCCAGGTAGTAAATCGGCTTTGTGCACTTCTGCTTTTTGCAGCATTACCTCCGCCAGCTGTACGATTTTAGCAGCGGCGCGCTCGGTGTAGTCCTTGAAAAACAATTGAATAGCCGTAAGCACTTGGTCATTGCGGGAGCGGGCGGTGTGAATCTTCTTGCCCGCGTCGCCGAACTTCTCCGTGAGGTAGGACTCAATTTTGGAGTGCACATCCTCAAACTCGTCCTCAATAGTGAAGGTGCCGGCTTCCACCTGATCGGCCAGTTCCGTGAGGCCCTGTTGCAGCTGCTGGTTTTCCTCCGACGTGAGCAGGCCTACCTGCGCCAGCATATTGGCCTGCGCCTTGGAAGCCAGCACATCGAACTTGGCCAGATACAGGTCCAGTTCCCGGTCTTGACCAATGGTAAACTGCTCGATTTTGGCATCTACAGGAATGCCTTTTTCCCAGATTTTCATATTCCTAAAAGGTAAAACTAGCTTCTAGTTTTTAGTCTCTAATTCTAGTCCCTGCAACAGCTCTACGTAGCCACGCACCCCGCCGCGAATCTCGCTTAAATAAATAAACTCGTCGGGGGTATGGGAACGGGCCGAGTCGCCGGGGCCTACTTTCACCGTCGTAAAGGGCATCATGCTTTGGTCGGAGAGCGTGACGGAGCCGAATGCTTTCCTACCCAGCGCCAACCCACGCTGCACCAACGGGTGCTCCAGGGCAATGCGTGAAGAATTGAGGTGGGTAGAGCGCGGCGTCACCTCGGCACCTACCATAGTACGAATAATATCGACTACTTCCTGATTGGAATACAGCTCATTCGTCCGCACATCGACCACGAACGTGCAACGGTCGGGTACTACATTATGCTGGGTGCCGGCCTGAATTTGCGTGACGGAGAGCTTCACTGACCCCAGCAGTTCCGACACGCGGGAAAACTGGTAGTTGCGAAGTAGCTGAATGTCATTCAATGCTTTGTAGAGGGCATTGTCGCCTTCCTCGCGGGCGGCGTGGCCAGTGCGACCGTGCGCTATACAGTCCAGCACCACGAGGCCCTTTTCGGCAATGGCCAAGTCCATCTGTGTCGGCTCTCCTACAATGCCCAAGTCGATGGTGGGGAGTAGGGGCAGCAGGCGACGGATACCGTTAGCGCCCGATACTTCCTCCTCCGCCGTGATGGCGCAGAGCAAGTTGAAGGGCAACGGGTTTTCCTCAAAGTAGAGAAACGTCGCCAGCAAGCTCACGGCGGAAGCGCCCGCGTCGTTGCTACCCAAGCCGGTGAGCTTGTCGCCTACTACTGCGGCCCCGAATGGGTCGGCGGTCCAGGAGGCGCCGGGCTTCACGGTGTCGTGGTGGGAGTTGAGTAGGACCGTTGGGCGGCCCTCCTGCCAGTGGCGTGACATGGCCCACACGTTATTGGCGTCGCGGTGCACTTCGGCACCGTGTGCTTGCAGAAACTGCTCTAGCAGCGTGGCCGTATCCGCCTCCTCCCGCGAGTAAGATGGTGTGCGAATCAACGCCATCAGCAGTTGAATGGCTTCCTCGGTCAACTGGTCTACTAGCTTTGGCATAGCACAGTTTTCACGGGTTCGTTGATTTTCAACGCGTTTTCGATGATTACCTTTTCTACCCCTGCATCTAAGGCGGCAAAGGCATTTTCCAACTTCGGCAGCATACCGGCCGCAATAGCGCCGCTGGCTTTCAGCTCCTGAAACAGCGCGAGCGTGATTTGCGGAATCACCGAGCTGTCGTCGTGCACGTCGGCCAATACGCCGTCTTTCTCGAAGCAAAAATGCAGGGCTACCTCATAGAATGGTGCTAGTGCACGAGCCAACACGCTGGCAATGGTATCGGCGTTGGTATTGAGCAGTTGTCCTTGGCCGTCGTGGGTGATGGCGCAGAACACGGGCGTGAGGCCCCCACTGAGTAGGGTTTGCAGTAGTGGCGTGTTCACGCTCTGATCGGTCAGGTCGCCAACGTAGCCGTAATCGACTGCACCTATCGGTCGGCGGGTGGCGCGCAGCACGTTGCCATCGGCACCGGAAAGGCCTAGGGCATTGGTGCCACGCTCCTGAAGTAGGGCCACCAGCAGCTTGTTGGTTTTGCCAGCATAGAACATCGTCACCACATCCAGCGTGGCGGCGTCGGTAATGCGGCGACCGTTTACCATCTGGGGCTCAATGCCGAGGCTTTGCAGCAAGGTACTAGCGCCCTTACCACCACCATGCACCAGCACCTTCAGGCCGGGTAGGCGGTGAAACTCGGCTACGAACTGGTACAGCTTCTCTGGATCGTCCAGAATGCCGCCGCCTATCTTTACTATTTTCAGTTGTTCTTTCATGGAAGAGATGCTTACGTTACCGGTCCGACGCCGGTAGTCGCCTGACGGGATTCTGCTGAACGAGCTTCGTACTGACGGCTGTCATTAGAAACCGGGTAGAGAGTAAGTAAAGCGTCGTGTCGAGCTTGTCGAGACATCTTACGTGCTAACGTCCGCAAGCAGTTTTATCCTTTAGCAAGGCATTTACTATCTGATATCAGCGCGCAAGATGTCTCGACAAGCTCGACATGACGCTCTTGAGTAGCTTTATATTTATGATCTGCGCGTTGCAAGCAACAGTATCGGCCAGGTAAAATTTTGTCTTTAAAATGAACTGCTACAGCTAGCGTGTGTTATATAGCTGCAACCGAATAGTCCTATTCGGAGCACATACGTAACATATTGGTTACGTGCACTTGCCAGTACTCAAAAGCGCTTTGGCGCGTTACTTGCTCAAACTTTATTATCCCAATGTGATTTTTGCAACGCTGACAACCCCTTGATTAAGAATTGGTTAATTCCACAACCAACGAGGGTAAATTTCAGTAAAAGCTTGCAATATCCTTTACGGGGTTTATGTTTGCAAAAATTTTCCGCTGTGCACCTAACCTGCTCGGTAGCCGGCCGGAAACAAACTCAACCGAAATGATGCGACGACGGGTGTAGGACAGTTATTCATGCGCTGATTATGGGTCTTCTGGCGACCCAGTCAGCCCGGCTACCAGCATGTGCTAGCCGGCTATGGAAGTCCTACCCGAGTACCCGTCCCGCCGGCCCCGGTTGCCTAAAACTGCCTTTCTCGGCAGCAACGGCTCTCTTTTCGCAATCCTGCTTTTCGAGACATTTTGCCTACCCCTGCGTAGGCAAGCATCGCCGTATCTCCATGAACTTACGCGTCGCTACTTTCGCCGACATTCAATATGTTGACACCCTTTGCCAATGGTACGTTGAGTCGGCCAAGACGCGGGGCACTGGCATCGCCAAGCGCGAGCCGAATTACTTAATCAAGAAAATCCAGAACGGTGACGCCATCATCGCCTTCGTAGAAGGTGAGTTGGCCGGCTTCTGCTACATTGAGACGTTCGACGACGCCAAGTTTGTGGTGAACTCGGGCCTGATCGTGAACACCGAGCTGCGCAAGGAAGGCCTAGGCCGAGCCATCAAGCACGAGGTGTTCAAACTCTCGCGCACGAAGTACCCGGCAGCCAAGATTTTCGGTATTACCACCAGCGCTGCTGTGATGAAAATCAACAGCGAGCTGGGCTACCGCCCTACCACCTTCCCTGAGCTTACGCAAAGCGACGACTTCTGGAAAGGCTGCATGAGTTGCAAGAACTACCCCATCTTGCAGGAAAACGAGCGCAAAATGTGCTTATGCACGGGCATGGTCTACGACAATCTGAAAGACCAGTACGGCAAGATTGCGCAGGAATCTATCGAGATTCTGCGGTAGCGTGACCCCACCCCCGGTCCTTCCCCTCCGGGAGAGGGGTGCGTTCTGACGAACCGTTTTGATACCGTCTGGCCCCCCTTTCCCGGAGGGGAGGGACCGGGGGTGGGGTTAATCGGAATGACGTTCTCCTACCCTCTCCCTATTTTCGCATACATCCTCTAACTCTCTGAAATGAAGAAAAAGGTAGTCCTCGCCTATAGCGGCGGCCTCGACACGTCCTACTGCGCCGTGTATTTGTCGCGCGAACTTGGGCTGGAAGTCCACACGGTAATTGTGAATTCGGGCGGTTTCTCGCCCGAGGAATTGGCCGCTATTGAAAAGCGTGCCTACGAATTGGGTTCTACCACGCACGAAGTTATCGACGTGACGGAGCGATTCTACCACGAGTGTGTGCGCTACCTGATTTTCGGGAATATTCTAAAGAACGACACGTACCCGCTGAGCGTGAGTGCCGAGCGCATGTTCCAATCGCTGGCTATTGCCGAGTACGCCCGCAGCACCGGGGCCGAGTACATTGCCCACGGCAGCACCGGCGCCGGCAACGATCAAGTGCGCTTCGACGTGGCGTTTGCGGTCATCGCGCCCAATACGGAAATCATCACACCCATCCGCGACCTGAAACTTTCGCGTCAGCAGGAAATCGAATACCTGCAACAGCAGGGCTTCGAGATGAGCTGGGAGAAGGCGAAGTATTCTATCAACGTGGGTATTTGGGGCACCAGCGTAGGCGGCGTTGAAACGCTGACTTCGCGCCAGGCGCTACCCGAATCGGCCTACCCTACCCAACTCACGCAGACCGAGCCGACGAACGTGGAAATCACCTTCGAGAAGGGCGAACCCGTAGCGCTGAACGGCGAGCAGATGGCACCCGTGGCACTCATCCAAAAGCTTAACGAGTTGGCTGGTCAATATGCCATCGGCCGCGACACGCACGTGGGCGACACCATTCTGGGCATCAAAGGCCGTGTGGGCTTCGAGGCACCCGCTCCGCTGATCTTGCTGAAAGGACACCATTTATTGGAAAAGCATACCAGCTCGCGCTGGCAGCAGATTCATAAGGAATACGTGGCCAACTGGTACGGCACCCTACTCCACGAGGCCCAATACCTCGACCCGGTGATGCGCGACTTTGAGGCATTGCTGGAATCGTCGCAGGAGCGGGTGTCGGGCAAGGTGTTCGTGACGCTGAAGCCCTACCAGTTCGAACTGCAAGGCATCGAGTCGAAATACGACATGATGCAGTCCAAAGTGGCGACCTACGGCGAGGAAAACAACGCCTGGGATTCGCGCGACGCGCGGGGCTTCATCAAGATCTTCAGCAATCAGTTGCGGATTCACAGCTCGTTCAACGAGTAACCCCACCCCCTAGCCCCACTCTCCTTGATATGGAGAATCCTTCGGGAGAGGGGGACTAGTTTCTACTTTTAGTTTTTTAGTCCTAACTGTTGTTCACGCCACCGTGGCTCCCCCTCTCCCGAAGGATTCTCCATATCAAGGAGAGTGGGGCCGGGGGGTGGGGTCCACCTAGGAGGGCAACTAGACCATGCAAAATCACAACATCAAAGTCGGCATTGTGGGCGGCGCTGGCTACACGGCCGGGGAGCTGATTCGCATTCTGCTGCACCACGAATACGCGGAGTTGAGTGCCATCGTCAGCTCGTCCAACGCTGGCAATCCCGTCTACCAAGTCCACGACGACCTGGTAGGCGATACCGATTTGCGATTTGCGTCGGACCTGGCTGGCGATGAGGACGTGGTGTTCCTGTGCCTGGGCCACGGCAACTCCAAGGCGTGGCTGGAAAAGAGCAATCTGCCCGAAACCACCCACATCATCGACCTCAGCAACGACTTCCGCCTAGAAGCTGACGCCGAGTTTGAAGGTAGGGAGTTTGTGTACGGCTTGCCCGAGATGAACCGCAGCCGCATTCAGCAGGCGCAGAGCATTGCCAATCCGGGGTGCTTTGCCACGGCTATTCAGCTGGCGCTTCTACCCCTGGCGGCGGCAGGTAAGCTCACGGATGCGGTGCACGTCTCGGCCATCACTGGCAGCACCGGTGCTGGCCGAGAACTAACTGAAACCACGGGCTTCACTTGGCGCACGGGCAACATCTCCATTTACAAGCCTTTCAAGCACCAACACCTGGGCGAGATTGGGGAGAGTCTGCGGTACCTCCAGCCCCAGGCAGAAGTTGATATTAACTTCATTCCCTACCGCGGCAACTTTACGCGGGGCATCTTCGCCAGCGTCTACACGCCGTCGGAATTGAGCCAGGACGAGGCGCGGGAGCTATATCAAAATTTCTACGCCGATGCGGTATTTACTACGGTTTCGGATAAGGAAATCCACTTGAAGCAGGTAGTGAACACCAACAAGTGCCTGCTGCACGTGCAGAAATTCGGGAAGCAACTACTTATCACGTCGGCTCTCGATAATCTGATTAAAGGCGCTTCGGGGCAGGCGGTGCAGAATATGAATTTGCTTTTTGGGCTACCAGAAACGACGGGGCTAGGATTGAAGGCGGCGTTGTTTTAACAGCTCGGATACCCTGGGGTTAAAACCCTGGGTTACGTAACGAAATTTGCCGAAATGCTGATTAGCCCAGGGCTTCTACCCTGGGTACCAGAACGGCGCTAACTGCTTATCATCATGGACCTCTTCAACGTTTATCCGCTCGTCAACATCACGCCCGTACGGGCGCTTGGGGCGAAGCTGTGGGCCGACAACGGGCAGGAATACCTCGACTTCTACGGCGGCCACGCCGTGATTTCCATCGGACACAGCCACCCGCACTACGTGCAGCGCCTCACCGAGCAGCTTCAGAACCTAGGCTTCTACTCCAACTCGGTGCAGATTCCGATTCAGCGGGAGCTGGCGCAGAAGTTGGGCGAGGTGTCAGGCTACCCGGAGTATGGGCTGTTTTTGTGCAACTCGGGCGCCGAGGCCAACGAGAATGCGCTGAAACTGGCATCGTTCCACACGGGCAAGAGCCGAGTTGTTGCCTTTAAAGGCGCATTCCACGGCCGTACGTCGGGCGCGGTGGCGGCTACGGATAACCCGAAGATTGTGGCGCCTTTCAACGCTAACCACGCCGTGAGCTTCCTACCCTACGACTTGGCCGAGGTGGAGCAAGCCCTGCAAGCGGGCGATGTATGCGCCGCTATCATCGAACCTATTCAAGGGGTAGGCGGCATCATCATGCCTTCAGACGACTTCTTACGCGAACTAGCCGAGCTGTGCAAGCAATACGGTGCCCTGCTGATTGCTGATGAAGTGCAGTGCGGCTACGGCCGCAGTGGCAAGTTCTTCGCGCATCAGTGGGCAGGCATTCAGCCCGACGTTATTTCGGTAGCGAAGGGCATGGGCAACGGTTTTCCTATCGGCGGCATTCTGATTGCCCCTACCCTGAAAGCTTCGTATGGGCTGCTGGGCACTACCTTTGGCGGCAACCACCTGGCTTGCGCTGCCGCACTGGCCGTGCTGGAAGTCATTGAGCAGGAAAACCTGGTGGAGCACGCGCATGAGATGGGCGACTACTTGCGGCAGGAGCTAGAAGCCAACGCCGGCGCTGAGGAAATCCGCGGTCGGGGTTTGATGATTGGCATCAAGTACAACTTCCCCGTAAAAGAGGTGCGCGACAAGCTGTTGTCGGAGCACCACATCTTTGTAGGCAATGCCTCCGACCCCGGCGTGCTGCGTCTGCTACCACCGCTGAATATCACAAAGGAGGAAGTAGACCGGTTTTTGGAAGCGTTGTATACACTTATTCCGGCGGAGGCGAGGAAGTAAGCGACTTGTGGCCTAACTTGCAACCCCAATGAGTAGCACGACGAAGCTCACGAGCCACGCTCCCCTTCTGATTAGCTGCACGCTGCCATTGGCTACCAGTACGCAGCAGCCGGCTGGTTCTTTCCTTGAAAGAACGGCCATTCCTTTTTCCTTCCCGCAGTCGTGCCCGCCCGACTTCCCGATGCCTGACATTCGGAAGCGGCAGTGCGCGGGGCCTCGTGAAACGCATTCCTTTGCTCCCGTTTGGCTTTCATCCTGCTTCGGCTGGAACAGACCCCTGATTTTCGGTCCTGTTCCAGCCGAAAAAATATCGGGTCGTTTCCAAAGGCTGGCTGAGGACAAGCGGCGCCCCCGCCAGATGCTTGGCACGGGAGATAAATTGACGCATTTTGCTCCGATGGCAAGGTCCCGATCAGCGTTGCGTGGAACGATGGCGCACCTGCCACTTCAGTCTATTGCAACATAGCAGAAATCAGCCTGCCTGACTACCGCAGAAATTAAATAACAGAGTAAACCCTTTTACGCAAAACAGAGTGGAAAACGCTAAATCGGTGAAGCTGGTGCTGGAAGACGGCACCGAAATTCAGGGCAAATCCTTCGGCGCCTTCACATCGGCCGCGGGCGAAGTCGTGTTCAGCACAGCCATGACTGGCTACCCCGAAAACCTCACGGATCCGTCGTTTGCCGGGCAGATTCTGGTGCTCACCTACCCGATGGTAGGCAACTACGGCGTACCCGGCGAGGACCTGTATGAGTCTATTTCCAAGATTTTTGAATCGGATAAGATTCACGTGGCCGGGCTAGTGGTGAACTACTACTCCGAGGAACACAGCCACTGGCACGCCGCCAAGAGCCTGGGCGACTGGCTGTCGGAATACAACATCCCCGGCATTTTTGACGTCGACACGCGCCTACTCACTAAGAAGCTGCGCGAGAAAGGCGCCATGCTGGGCAAAATTGTGGCCGAGGACGACGTGCCCCTGCACGACCCCAACCAAGATAACCTAGTAGCCCAGGTGAGCCCCACCGAAGTGAAGCACTACGGCAGCGGCAGCAACAAAATTGTGCTGGTAGACTGCGGCACCAAGACCAACATCATCCGCTGCTTCCTAGAGCGCGACGTGGAGCTGATTCGCGTGCCTTGGGACTACGACTTCACCCAGCTCGACTACGACGGCCTGTTCCTCAGCAACGGCCCCGGCGACCCGAAGATGTGTGAGGCGACCATCGGCCACCTCCAAACCGCCTTGCAGCAAGACAAGCCCATCTTCGGCATCTGCCTGGGCTCCCAGCTCATGGGCCTAGCCGCGGGCGGCAACACCTTCAAGCTAAAATACGGCCATCGCAGCCACAACCAGCCTGTCCTACTCACGGGCACCAAGCGCAGCTACATCACCAGCCAAAACCACGGTTTCGCGGTAGACACCGACACCCTACCTGCCGAGTGGGAGATGCTGTTCGAAAACCTCAACGACGGCACTTGCGAAGGCATCAAGCACAAAACCAAGCCGTTCTTCTCCACTCAGTTTCACCCTGAAGCCGCCGGTGGGCCCCAGGACACGGAGTTTATGTTTGATGACTTTTTGAAGGCGGTAGAGGAATATAAGGAGGGTAAGTAAATCAGCCGAAAAAGAACGTCATGCTGACTGGAGCGTAGCAAAGTCGAAGCATGGCGTGCCTTTCTCCTGATTCATCACTTCCTAGACCATTACTCTTATGCAAGCAAAAGGTAGAGGTTTTCCAAATTGGGGGTATATGCTGCTGGGTGTTTTGGCTTTTGCCGCGTTCTGTTTTTTCAAGAATATGGGACAGCAGACACTCATGAAAGCAATGCTCGGTGAACCAGCTGATTTGATTGCAAAAGCCATGAGTTCGGCCAGAGTTTCTCCCCGAATAACTAGTCGAACAGGAAGGATAACGGCCAAAAACTTTAAGGTTGAAAACCTGAATGCCAAAAAAGACTCTCTTGTTTTTCGCTTTTTATTAGATGGTGAACGCGCCGATGCAGCTATCAAAATCTGGATGACCAAACGGCCGTCCGGCAACTGGAAAATAGTGAGAAGCGACACTCTCTTTACTAAATAAAACGTACTCCGCCACAAAGCGAATCGGCTATAGCCGACTTTATACGACTGCCTTTTAACATAACCGTTCCAGCGGTTTGTGACCCACCTCTTAGAATGAACAAACCACAAAAAGTCCTGGTCCTTGGCTCGGGCGCGCTGAAAATCGGCGAGGCCGGCGAATTTGACTACTCTGGCTCGCAGGCCCTGAAGGCCCTGAAAGAGGAAGGCATCCGCACCATCCTCATCAACCCCAACATCGCCACCGTGCAGACGTCGGACAACATTGCTGACGACGTGTACTTCCTGCCCGTGACGCCCTACTTCGTGGAGGAAGTCATCAAGAAGGAACAGCCCGATGGCATTTTGGTGGCCTTTGGCGGCCAAACAGCTCTGAACTGCGCCGTGGCCCTGTACCAGGGCGGAATCTTCGAGAAGTACAACGTGAAGGTGCTGGGTACGCCGGTGCAGAGCATCATTGACACCGAGGACCGCGACATTTTCAAGGATAAGCTCGACCAGATCGGCGTGCTCATTGCCCGCAGCCGGGCCGTGACGACCCTAGACGATGCGTTGAAAGCCGCCGAAGAAATCGGATACCCCATCATCGTGCGGGCGGCGTTTGCGCTGGGTGGCCTGGGTAGCGGCTTCGCTAACAATGACGAAGAACTAACAGCTTTGGCCGAAAAAGCCTTCACCACTTCCGACCAGATTCTGGTGGAAGAGTCGCTGAAGGGCTGGAAGGAAGTGGAGTACGAAGTAGTGCGCGACCAATATGACAACTGCATCACGGTCTGCAACATGGAAAACTTCGACCCCATCGGTATTCACACCGGGGAGAGCATCGTGGTGGCGCCGTCGCAGACGTTGAGCAACCGCGAGTACCACAAGCTGCGCAGCATCGGCATCAAGACCATTCGCCACCTGGGTATTGTGGGCGAGTGCAACATTCAGTACGCCCTGGACCCATTTTCCGAGGAATACCGCGTGATTGAGGTGAATGCGCGCCTGTCGCGCTCCTCGGCGCTGGCTTCCAAGGCCACGGGCTATCCGCTGGCGTTTGTAGCTGCTAAGCTGAGCTTGGGCTACGCACTGTCGGAGCTAAAAAACAGCGTGACGCAGACCACTTCGGCCTTCTTCGAGCCGGCGCTCGATTACGTAGTGTGCAAGCTGCCGCGCTGGGACTTGGGCAAATTCTCGGGCGTGGCGCGGCAGATTGGCAGCAGCATGAAGAGCGTGGGCGAGGTGATGAGCATCGGCAAATCATTTGAAGAAGCCATTCAGAAGGGACTGCGGATGCTGGATACCGGCAAGCGCGGCTTCGTGGGCAATGCCGCTGAAACCGTGGACAACGCTACCCTTGACAAGCTACTGAGCGAGCCGAACGAGGAGCGCATTTTCGCTATTAATCTGGCCTTCGAGGCGGGGTATACCATCCAGCAGGTGCACGATCTGACCAGGATTGACCTGTGGTTCTTGCAGCGCCTCTACACCATTTTCGAGTTGGGCAACCAGGTAGGTGAACTGAATTCGGCCGACGCCCTACCCGCCGAGTTGCTGCGCGAAACCAAGAAAGCCGGCTTCTCGGACCAGCAGCTGGCTGTGAAGCTCTACGGCAACCAGGACGTAAAAGCCAACGAGCTAATCGTACGCGAGCAGCGCAAGACCTTGGGCGTGTTGCCCGTAGTGAAGCAGATTGACACGCTGGCCGCCGAATTCCCGGCTCAAACCAACTACCTCTACACCACCTACCACGGCACCGAAAACGACCTGGAACCCGAAACCGATAAGTCGGTGGTGGTGTTGGGCTCGGGCGTGTACCGCATTGGCTCGTCGGTGGAGTTTGACTGGTGCGGCGTGAATGCTGCCCAAACGGCAACCGAAGAAGGCTACAAGTCCATCATTATCAACTACAACCCCGAAACCGTTTCGACCGACTACGATGTGAGCGACCGGCTCTACTTCGAGGAGTTGAGCTACGAACGGGTGATGGACATTCTGGATTTTGAGCAGCCAACCGGCGTAATTCTCTCTACCGGCGGTCAGATTCCCAACAACCTCGCTACCCGCCTGGCCGATGCTGAGGTGCCGGTGCTGGGCACTGCCCCCGCCCGCATCGACGAAGCCGAAAACCGTCACAAGTTCTCCTCTATTCTCGACGAACTAGGCATTGCCCAACCGCGCTGGCGCGAACTGACGACCCTGGATGCCGTGTATGAGTTTGTGCAGGAGGTAGGGTTCCCGGTGCTGATCCGGCCAAGCTACGTGCTGTCGGGCGCGGCTATGAATGTGGTATCGAACCGCGACGAGATGGAAGCCTACCTGGACCTGGCCTCGGCGGTTAGCGCCGAGTACCCCGTGGTGGTATCGGAGTTTATTCAGGATGCCAAGGAAATTGAGTTGGACGCGGTGGCCGACCACGGCGACATCGTGAGCTATGCCATTTCCGAGCACGTGGAGTTTGCCGGCGTGCACTCCGGCGATGCCACCATGTACTACCCACCCCAACGGGTGTACGTGGGCACGGTGCGCAAGCTGAAAACCATTGCCGAGCAGATTGCCAAGCGCTTTGAAATCAGCGGGCCGTTCAACATTCAGTTCCTGGAGAAGAACGGCGAAATCCGCGTCATTGAGTGCAACCTGCGCGCCTCGCGCAGTTTCCCCTTCGTGTCGAAGATTTCGGGCCACAATTTTATCAAGAAGGCCACCAAAGTGCTGCTGGGCCTACCCGTGGAGCGCGACGCCAGCGAGCTAGTGTACGACTCTACCTTCGTGGGCGTGAAGGCCTCACAGTTCTCCTTCACGCGCCTGCAAGGCGCCGACCCGGTGATGCGCGTGGACATGACCTCAACCGGCGAGGTAGGCTGCCTGGGCGACTCGCCGGAGGAGGCGCTACTAAAGTCGCTGCTGTCGGTGGGCTACCGCATTCCGAAGCAGTCGGTGCTGATTTCCGGCGGGCCAATTGCCTCCAAAGTGGCACTTCTATCCGCCGCGAAGTTGCTGGTGCAAAAGGGCTACACGCTCTACGCCACCCAGGGCACGCACCGCTTCTTCGCCGAAAATAGCGTGCCTTCCCAGCTTCTCTTCTGGCCCGATGACTATCAGGAACCGAACGTCATCAGCTACCTGCGCGAGAAGAAAATCGACCTAGTCATCAACATACCCAAGAACCTGACCAAGGGCGAGTTGGACAACGACTACAAAATCCGCCGCACTGCCGTCGATTTCAACACGCCACTCATTACGAACGCACGCCTGGCGAAGGCGTTTATCAAAGCGTTCTGCAAGCTGGAAATGTCGGATTTGAAGATTAAGAGTTGGAACGAGTATAAGGCGCAATAGCGCTAAGCTTTAGTTTGATAAAACCGTTGAATGGCCTGATCTTGGGCTGTTCAACGGTTTTTTTATACACCATAGATATTGTTACGTAATGAAGATCCTATGCACGGCTGGCTTATTTCTTTGCTTATGCAGCCAAACGTTGGCTCAATTACCAGAACATTGGCAGAAGCCAACCATACTACCTAGTGAAGGCGCCGATCGGGTTATTTTATACACAACTGACAGCGCGCAAATAGCCTTGCGTGCAATAGCTGCTTTGCTACAAATCCACGGTTTTCAAATTGCTTATCAGAAGCAGATAGGGTTATCTGCCGATTACCTTGCCCTGCCCTATAATTCAGAAAATCGAAGATTGAATGCAGCGAATGTGACAGTAGTTATTTCTCAAATAGTACCCGGCATTCTTACATTAAGTGGAAGCAGCATAACTGATACTCGGAGTACATTCCCTACTGCAAACCTTCGAAAGCATAAATCCAACTCGGAGTCATATATTTTCGGGAAGTCAGGTAGTAAGGCTGCGCAAGCAGGGTTTAACTTACTAGTCACGACAGCAAAAGCTTACCCCAATGGTCGTGTTATGTACTCGAAGACTCAGTAATGTGCTTCATTGAGTACGCGTATTTCTTATTGACGGGGGTTAGCTGTATTAAGCTCGCGCAGCCAACTATCCTACCGCAGCGGCCGCAAATCCAGTACAAACCCCGGCAATGCTGGCTCAGCACTTAAAGTGCTATTAAATCCGGAAATTTCTTCTGATTCCCGCCCGTGGCGGTAGATGGTGGCGGTTTCGGTACTGGGGTCGAGGAGGAAGCCTACAGCTACACCATTTTCCAGGTAGGTTTCCATCTTGCGGCGTAATGCAGTCAACCCATCGGATGGCGAGCGGACTTCCACCACGAACACGGGGCAAACCGACGGAAAACGCAGGCGTTGCTGCTCCGTAAGAGCATCGTAGGCGGCTTTGGGTACCCATGAGGCATCAGGCGAGCGAACCGAACCATCGGGTAGGGTAAACCCAGCGGAGGACTCAAACACATAGCCCAGCTGGTGCTGACGGTTCCACAGCGTCAGCTGAAATAATACTTCGTTCGATTTACGGCTGGATTCGGCTCCGGCGGGAGGCATAGCAATGATTTCGTGGTCGGCGGTACGTTCCAAACGCAGGTCGGGGTTTTGCTGGCAGAAGTCGAAAAACTCCTCATCCGTCAGGCGGGCTAGTAGGGAGCCGCGCAGCACCACCGCGTTATCATGGATATCAGCAAGTGTCATAGCATATAGAAAAGCAGGTGCTTACCAAAGATACAAAATAGCCACACGGCTTCGGCAGACCGCCCTACCCTAATCCAACGACCGTTCGCGGAACAGCACGAAGCCGATGTGCGCAAACACGCTAAACTGCCGGGTAGGCGCGTCGTAATGAATGAATTGCAGCGAGGCCGGGCCAACGGGCGTTTGGTACACGAAGCCCGTCATGGCTGTGAAGTAGGGACGGCTGATGGCCGGGCCACGTTGTGCTAATAGCGGGTTATTATCCTGCCGTTCCCAGGGGCGCACCAGCACGTGCACGTAGCCTTCGGTGCGCCACTCCAGCGAACCTACAATAGCCTTGATGTAGCGCAGGCCCGCCGCGGCGTAGGCCGTGCCCCGGTAGCGGTCCAGGAAGATGGTACGCGAATCGGGCAGGGGTAGGAAGGCGGGGGCCATCGTCAGGGAGGCGCGGTAGTTGGCAAAGCGCCCTTGCGTACTGATCTGCGACTCTACCAGGTAGCCCCAGGCGTGCACCCTACTGCCTACCGAATCGGTTTTATTGAACGTAAAATACTGCTCGTTGTAGATACCCAACTTCACCCATTGATGGTTGCGGCTAAGTCCCTGCAAGCTGTCGGCGGTGCTGCCGGGCGCGTATTTTTCCCGCGCCGCCACACCCCGGAAACCAAACTCTACGCGCCGGCCACTTACGGCATATTGCCGGCGGTTCAGGGAGTTGCGCTCGAAGCGGATAGCGCCGGTAGCACCCTGTAGGCGGTCTTGGTCCAGGGTGGCGCTGGTGTTGATGTCGCTGGTGTTGGCAAATCGGTCGCGGTTGGTGAAAGCGCCTACGCTCAACACGTAGCGGCTGCGGTAGTTGGGGCTGAAGCCTACTTGCAGGTAGGTTTTGAGGTCACGCTGCTGAAGTTGGGTATTTTGGGCCGAGGCACCCAGCAAACCGCCCGTATCCTGGTAGTTGAAATTGTTGAACGTAATCGTTGGCTCGAAGTAAATGGGCGTATTGCCGGGAATACTGATGCGGAACGAGCCCCGCGCCCCGTTGTAGAAGCGCCCAATGGTAGCATCGGCCCGCACCGAGTAGAGGTACTTGTTGAGGTAGCGGTAGCCTAGGCCCAGATAGATATTGCTCATGGAGCGCGTCGAAAGCAACACGCCCAGATCAGTAGTAAGATTGGAGTTTTGGCGCGCATCTACGTTCAACACGTAGCCTTTCAACTGGTCGTTGTAGCTGATGCGGGGATACACGTTGTTGAAGAAGTCGTTGTTGACTAGGCGGTAGTAGCCTTCTTCAATATCGCTAGGCGAGTAGCTGGACCCCGTTTTCTGGAAGAAACGGCGCACAAAGCCTTGCTGTCGTTGAGGCAGGCCCTGCACATCAATACGTTTGAACACAGGGCGCGGAGCCTGTTCCTGAAAAGCCCGGCGCCGCGCCTGTAGCGCCACGGTATCTTCGCGCCGCTGGATGCGCTCCAGAATCAGAGGAAGCTTGCGCTCAGCGGCTTGCGCGCCATACTGAATCAACTGCTTTACCTTGTTGAAGTCAGCCGCCGTGATGTCATTCAGGTTGGGCTGAATATAGATGCCATTGGGGCCTACCGATGTGGTATCGGCTACGTTGGAGCCCAGGAATATCAGCGTGCTGGCCAGCAGTTTATCGTCTTTGTCCTTGGGGTATTTATTAAAAGCGACGTCGCCTACGTTCACCCCAATCATGATGTCGGGCTTGAACTCGTTCCGCATCACGTCTGTCGGGAAGTTATCCACCACGGCCCCATCAAACAGGTAGCGCCCATCTTCCTGCCGGATAGGCCGGAACGCCAGCGGAAACGCCATGGAATTGCGCACGGCATCAGACAAAGAACCACTCTTTTGCACTACTTTCTCGCGGGTGAACACCTCCGAGGCCACGCTACGGTAGGGCACCAGCAGGTTATCGAAGTTGTAGTTGGCAATGGCGCCAGCGGGTGCCAGCATGGTAGCCAGCACATAGTTGAGCGTCACGTCGTTGACGAGCTTAGGCGTCACGCGGGTTTTCAGCGTCGAGTCGATGGCCAGGCGCAGGTGCAGGGCAGCGGGCGTGGGGTCGATGTCGTAATAATTGTAGACTTTGCCCTCCACCGGCGAGCCACTCACCCAGTTCTGAAACTCTGGCTTCAGTACAATTTCTTCAATCTCGTCGGGCGAGTATCCGGCTGCGTACATGCCGCCTACAATGGCGCCCATGCTAGTGCCCACAATGTAGTCGATGGGGATACGGTTTTGCTCCAGCACGCGCAACACGCCCACGTGTGCCAGGCCTTTGGCGCCGCCGCCACTAAGTACAAGACCTACCTTTTGGGCGTATACTGAGTTTAGCAGGCTCAGCAGCAGGGCAACAAGTAAACAGAACTGTTTCTTCATATAGTGATATGGAAAGGCTGCAACATCGGCAGCGAGTTTCGTACGCAGCCGACGGAACCGGGTTGTGCCCGGCTTTCGCTACACCACCAAACGGTTTGCTACTCGACTGTTATACGAAAGCCCGACGAGCTTACGTCGGGCTTCGCAAGTTGTATACCACAGCGTGTTATGGAGCCAGCCAATAGCCAACAGAGGTTGGCAGATTGCGCAGAATCGTAAACAACACGACCCCACCTACCGTCAACCAACCAAACCAGACGCTATACAGAAAGGAGGTTCTGCGGGCCGATGCTCCGCCGCGCAGCCAAGCTTCTTCGAAGGCGCCTACCACCACCACCGGCGCGTAGCCTACGGCCAGCAAATTGTAGTGGACCGCCTGCCCTACCCTACCGTGCAGTAGCGCGTGCAAGGCGCGTTGGGTGCCACAGCCAGGGCAGTGCAGCCCCGTTAGCCAGTGCACCGGGCAGCGTGGGAAAGGGTAGTGCGCCGGATTGAGGCGAAAGTATAGGAGTAGAAGCCCTACCCCACCCAACACCAGTAGGCTGGCCAGCTTACCCCATCGCGGCTCAGCAGACTCGTTCACAACTACTTAATTACCAGACCCCAATCCGTTTAGCATTGCTAAGCCACCAAACAGGAAAACGAACGCCAGGTAGGCAACAGTGCCCGCAATGCTCACAAAGAAGCCAATCTTCGTCCATTTACCAGCTTGCTGCGAAGCGTGTAAGGCGCCGTCACGGTCGCCAGCAGCCCAACGGGAATTAACGTTGGCCGCATTCACGATGCCTGCAATACCAAAGGGTAGGCAACAAAAAATCGTAACCAGAATAGACTCAACCAGCCAGTTTTTGGGAGGTGGGCCGCTCGGGGTAAATCCGGTAGGCGAAGTGTAGGTATTTTCCATAGAAGTGAAAAAGGGATAAATGGAGTATAAGTGCGAAATAAGGTAGAGAATCCAGGGCAAACCACCAATTTGTGGCGCTACTGGTTAGTCCTCATGGCCGGGTACGTGTAGGGTTGGTGCCTGCTGACGAGCTGCTTCCTGGGCTAAACGCTCCTGCTCCTTGGCTGAGGGTGTGCGGGGCAGCTTGTCCAGATCGGGCTGACCAGCATCCACCCAGCACGTGTACCAAAAAGCCGCTACCAGACGCACAGCCTGGCGCATGCGACGCTCTACTTGCCCATTGAGCTGGCGGTGGTAGGCGCGCGCAAAATCGCGGGAGTAGGTCCGGATGGTCTGGCCGCCCCGCTCCTCGTAGCCATACTTGCGGTCGGCGGCAAACAGCAGCGTCTGCTCCCGCTCGAAGCGCAGGACTGAATCGACGGCGGCGTGCGAAGCGGCCACGGCCTGCCAGATGGCCTCCGTGGGTCGGTCGAGGTAGGCAGCCTGGCCTACCATCAGGTCGAATTCGGTGCTCAGCAGCTCCGGCAAGCGGCTTTCCCACAACCCATGAATGCCGCGCTGACCCGTAAACTGGCCATTGTAGTTGCGGGTGGTATGCAGCGGCACGCAGGCGTCGGCTACGTAGTGGCCCAGGTCGGCGGAGAGGTGCAGGATGCGGTCGGTGTTGTGCTCCCGGAAGGCGACCGTGAGCTGGCCTTTCATCTGGGCTACCTGCCAGGGCACAATGCCGTGGCGCATCAAGGAGTCTTCGCCGTAGCGGGCTACGGCGTCGGCGAAGTTGCGGGGCAGGCCGTTTTTGGTGAGGGCCGAATCGCCGTACACGTCCACATCCAGGAAGTGGCGGGCGGCCTCGCCGGGCACCACCGTGCGACGCGAATCGGGCCGGGTGGCGTTTTCGGTGAGGTAGTCAATGTTGGCTTTGTAGAAGCCAATCATTTCGCGGGGTAGGGTAAGCACCGCCAGCCGGTTAATCAGTCGGTGGCTGAAGAAGCCCCAGGCGTGGGTAGGTGCGGTGGGGAGTAGAAGTAAACAGCATACAGAGAATAGAATAATAGTAGCGCGCATTCGAGAAATAAAGAAAGTACAGGAGGCTCACTACAAGCATCTTGCCTGTCTGCGTCGCGTATACTAGCAGACTGCTATATTCTGATGCTGGCTACCGATTCCTCACGCTATCTACTATTGCTTATGCTGTCTAAATTCCTTCTTTCGCTCTTCTCGATTCTAACTTTATTAACCAGTTGCCAGCAACAAGCAAAACACTATCCCTACCTCATTAAAGTAGCCAACTGCCCGGATTGCTTCGCCCGTCTGCATCACCCCGGCCCAATAGATACGGCCGAAATTCGTGCGGGCCAATTGGTATTTGCGGGTACCGTTACACAGCCAGATGTGTATAGTGTAAACGTCCGCAGTGATACAGACAAAACAATAAATATTCATGCAGAAATCTACCTTCCTGCCGATTCCATCCAGATAACCCTGTTGCCCAAAGACCAGCAAAAGCGTACTTTCTACCACATTTATCAGCGGCTGGAAATTGGCTCCTACCTCCGCAATGCCACCGTTTTTTCTACCTCGCCGCAGCAAAAAGAGTTGGAACGTTACCTCTACCTCAACGACAGCCTGTGGAACAAATACTTCGTGGATAGAAGCCTGCTGACCGCCAAGATGGTACAAACCTACGACTCCGGCAACCGTGCGCTCATAGAGCAATGGTCCGATTCGGCCCGAAAATTTGAAACCCGCTTTCCGGATTACATGGCTTATTCAGCGGTGCTGTTTGCGAAGCAACACCCGCACTCCGAACTCACGGCGTATGCCCTGCTGGATAACACCCACAACCGTCCGGATGTCAAGATTATCCAGCCCTACTACCGCGCCCTCCCTGACTCGCTGAAACAGAGCTATTTCGGGCAGCAACTGGCCGCAAAACTTGAGGAGTTGCAGCAGTAGCCTTACTCTCGCACCAGCCGAAACAGCGTATCGCGGTAGGTTTCGCCTACCGGAATGGTGTGGTCTGCAATGTAAATGGTGTTGCCATCTACCATCCGAATTTTGTCCAGCGACACCAGGTAGGACTTGTGCACCCGCAGAAACGGCGGCTGCGGTAGCTGCTCGCTCAGGTCTTTCAGGGTTTGGTAGGTGACCACGCGCTGCCCCGGCGTCACGATGGACACGTAGTTTTTCAGGGCCTCTACGTAGAGAATGTCGGCGTAGTCGAGGCGCAGAAACTTGTTCTTGCTTTCGCTTTTCACAAACAGGGAACTGCCTATAGACGGCGCCGCTGGGGTAGGCGCGGGAAGTGGAGCAGAGGCCGGCGCAGGAAATAGCGCCTGCGCTTTTTGCACGGCCCGCAAAAACCGGTCGAAGGCAATAGGCTTGAGCAGGTAGTCCACCACGTCGTGCTCGTAGCCTTCCAAGGCATACTCGGGGTAGGCGGTGGTAAGCACCACTTTGCACCGATTGCCGCAGATTTTCAGGAACTGCAGGCCCGTCAGCTCCGGCATCTGAATACCAATGGACCCAAGAGCGCCGGCATTTTGTAGACAGCACCTACGCGCTTTACCGTCAAAACCAGTTCACACTCGGCAACAACGAGGTGTACCAGGTAGGCTACCGCTTAGCCAAGAAGCTGAACCGCCCCCGCGTGTACTGCGCCGATGCCGACGGCGTGTTCGACTACGATGCTACCAAGGCCTATGCTAAACAGCACGGACAGGAGCAAATCTTGAAAGATGCCTTCTTGGAAGTACCACAAGATAGCGTTGGCCGCTTGATTAAGGCCCGTGTACGCACTGCTCCAAAGTCTTCTACCTATATTTCCTCCAGCAATACGCTCCTGACTCAGTTTGCCCGCATGAACACCATAGCAGCCGATCAGGGCAATATGGATACTTATCTGCTCGAACTAGCCCGCGTAGGTGGCGGCCCCAACTATGCCGGCGCCGATTTGGCCGACGAGTTCTTCAAGCGCAACGTGCGTATCTACAACAACTTACTCCGCGCCGTGTATGTGCAGCACGACAAAGCCATTGTGCTACTGATCGGCCAAGGTCACGTGGCTTTCTTGAAGTCGATTTTGCAATACAATTCTTTGTTTGAAGTGCAAGACGTACTGCCCCTACTCACCAGCAAGTAGGGCACACACAAACCGTCACGGCCCACCCGAAATACTTCGAGTGGGCCGTGACTATTCATGTATATATCAGTCTGTTTCTCTACCGCTGCTTTACCAGCGGAAACCGCATCCGGTAGTCGGCTTTCACGTCGCCTTTGCTGATGCGAGCAAGCTTGCCTTTGATGAACTGCTTTTTGAAGGACGAAATCTTGTCGGTGAACAGCACACCTTCCAGGTGGTCGTACTCGTGTTGAATCACGCGGGCGGTCATGCCAGAGAAGGTTTCTTCGTGAGACTGCCGGTTTTCGTCTTCGTAGCGCAGTGTTACCACGGGCTGACGGTATACCATTTCGCGCACGCCCGGAATGCTCAAGCAGCCTTCTTCAAAGCCCCACTCCTCGCCTTCTTCGTGAATGATCTGCGGGTTGATGAAAGCGCGTTTCACGGGTTGAGCGGTGGCTTCCAGCTGCACTGGTTCGCCGTTTTCGTCCTCCTCGTCTACCATCGGCGCCGAGTCAATCACAAATAGGCGCACGCTTTTGCCGATCTGAGGCGCGGCTAGGCCTACCCCGTGGGCGTAGTACATGGTATCGTACATATCGGCCACGAGCTGCTTTAGCTCATCAGCCGAAAAATCGGCGGGCAGGTCGCGGGCGCGAGCTTTTAAAACAGGGTCGCCGAAGGCAACAACAGGGTAAATCATCGGGATTCAAGGAAAGATTGCAAAATGATGGCCGCGCTGATGCGGTCCACCGTGGCTTTATCGCGGCGGGCTTTCTTGCCTAGTCCGCCGGCCAACATGGTAGCGTGCGCCATGCGTGAGGTAAACCGCTCGTCGACCTCGTGTACCGGCACCGCCGGAAACTCGCGCCGCAACTGCCGCACCAGTCCTACTACGGCGCTGGTGGCGTCGGTGGCCTCGTTGAGCAGGGTGCGCGGCATCCCTACCACCAAGGCAGCCAGCGGGTCACGCTGGTGGTAGGCTTTCAGGTACGCCAGCAAGTCTTTGCTGTGCACCGTATCCAGCGGCGACGCAATGAGCTGTGAGGGGTCCGTTACCGCCAGGCCCACACGTTTGTGACCGTAGTCAATAGCAAGAATCCGCCCCATTAGTAGCTGTAAAAAACCACCCACCTGCGCCATATAGTTCCTCTTGGCATGGGTAGCACAAAGATACGATGGCCAAGCGGAACTGCCAGAATATTGCTATTGTCAGCCTGCTTTGATTAGATTTTCGATCAAACTATCTACGGGTAAATTATTAAAATTATAATTTTAATTAATCTATATAATACAACCCGATACTAGGATTTTTACGTAAATCAAAGAATAAAACAGCATATATAGGCGTTTAACAAGATCAAATTGTATTGTTATCCGAAATAGCTGCCTTTATTACACTATGGCGTTATTCTTGAAAAAGTTTTACTACACTTGAATAGTGTAGCCGCTTCAGGATTGCATTATCGTCATAACCGTTACGCCGCCTTTGCTTATGCCTGTTGAGCCGACCATTGCCCCTACCCCTCGCCCAGCTGTAGCACCCGAGCAGGCGCCCAACAACCGGCAGTGGCAGGTACGGCAACCGTTGCTACTGGCTATTGTGCTGGTATGCGGCATTTTGGTGGGCGCCAACCCATTCCGGCCATCCAGCCAGAACCCCGACGGTACCTCCCGCGGCTACCTCAAATTCAAGGAAATCCTGAGCTATGTGGACCGCGACTACGTGGATTCGGTGGATGCCGAAGCCCTGTCGGACTACGCCATCAGCCGGATGCTGGAGCAGTTGGACCCGCATACGGTATTCATCCCGGCCCGCGAGCAGCAGCAGGCTTCTGTGTTGTTACAGAGCGACTTTGACGGGGTAGGTGCCGAGGTAAACATCTTCCATGACACTGTAACGGTGGTAGCCCCGCTCAGCGGCGGCCCCGCCGAAATGGCCGGCCTGCTACCCGGCGACCGGCTCCTGCGCATCGGCGAAACCACAGTTTCGGGCAAACACACGTCGCTTGAGTCAGTACTGGGCCTGCTGCGTGGCCCCCGCGGCAGCCGCGTGCCGCTGCTGGTGATGCGCCGTCATCAGCGCACGCCCTTCACGATGCTGGTAACGCGCAACCGCATTGCCAACAACTCGCTGGATGTGAGCTATATGCTGGACAACCAGACGGGCTTTATCAAAATCAGCCGCTTTGCCAGTGGTACGTTCGATGAGTTTAAGCAGGCGCTGGGCGACCTGCGCCGCCAGGGCATGACCCGCCTCGTGCTGGACCTGCGCGGCAACCCCGGCGGCTACCTCGACCGCGCCACCAAGATTGCCGATGAGTTCATTGGCGGCACCCGCAAGCTGGTGTACACCGACGGCAAAGGCGACCAGTTTGACACCCAAACCTTCGCCCGCGTAACCGGCGAGTTTGAGGAAGGCCCGCTGGTAGTGCTGGTAGACGAAAATAGTGCCTCGGCCGCCGAGGTGGTAGCCGGCGCCCTGCAAGACCACGACCGCGCCCTGTTGGTAGGTAGGCGCACCTTCGGCAAAGGTCTGGTGCAACAGCCCATCACCCTCAACGACGGCTCGGAGTTACGCCTGACTATTGCGCGCTACTTCACGCCTTCAGGGCGCTGCATTCAGAAGTCGTACCAGGGTGGAGCAACGGCGTACGAGCAGGAGCTAGCCAACCGCCAGCGCCACGGTGAGTACCTGCACGCCGACAGCATCCACTTCGCTGACTCCCTGCGCTACCGCACGGCCCACGGCCGTACCGTATATGGTGGCGGCGGCATCATGCCCGACCTCTTCGTGCCCTGCGACACGCTGCTGCAATCGGCGTATTACACTAAGTTGCAAAAGCTGAACCTGATCCGGGAGTTTGCTCTAAACTTCTATCAGGACCACCAAGCAGAGTTGGCTGGCCTGCGCTTCGAGCAGTTCAACCAGCAATTTCAGATTACGGACCAGCAGTTAAAAATGCTGGCTGCTCTGGCAGCTAAAGCTGGTACGCGTGCTTCCATCGCTGAGCAAAACCGTTCTGCTTTATTGCTGCGCACACAGTTGAAAGCACTTATAGCCCGTCATGCCTATGGCAACACGGCCTTTTATCAAGTAGTACAGCAGCAAGACGCTGAGTTGCTCCAAGCCATGCGCAGCTTTCAGAACGGCTCCGCGTTGCTTACGCAGAATTTAACTTCGATGAAGTAGAACAGCACACCGCAATAAAGGCAAAGGCCGTGTTTCTGTACAGAAACACGGCCTTTGCCTTTATTGCGGTGGACCGGCTACGGTACCTGTACCTTGTCCTGATACGTGAACTTGCGGTCGATTTTATCGAACGGCTTACCATCTACTTCGGCGTAGGGGTAGATAAAGTAGTTCAACGGGTCGCCCTGTTGCGGGGGCGTCAGGGTCAGGTCGCGGCCGCGGGTGAATTCCACGCGATTTTCATCGTGCGCGCCGAAAAAGTACTGGCGGCGGTCCGGGTTCTTGGCTGCCTCGGAAGCATCGACGGGCACCCAGCCAGTTTGCTTGGTGTAGAACTCGGCCCAGCAGTGGTAGCCCTGCACCTGGCCGCTCCCCCGCTCGGCGGGTAGGGGGAAGCCAATGCTGAAACGCGCCGGAATACCCAGCGCCCGGCAATAGCCAATAAAAATAGCGTGGAAGTCGGTGCAGTTGCCGCGGCGGGCGTCGCAGGCGTAGTAGATGTCGCCGCGGCCCCAGCCCTGGCCGGTTTTGTCGTATTGCACGGTGCTGACTACGTGGTTGTAGATGGCGCGGGCTTTTTCGAGGTCAGTTTTGGCGTTGGCCTTGGTCACTACCTCCGTGGCCCAAGTCTTGATCTGGGCATCAATGGGCACTAGGCGGTCGGGTTGGAGCCACCGAGCCATATTGGGGTCATTTGCTTCGGCCTTGGTAGGCTTGCGACCCGCGCTCAAGAACGGGTTCAAATGCTCGCGCCGTACGGCTTGGAATTGCAGCTTCACCGTGAAACCATCGGCTGGGGGCTGCGCCACGCGCAGGTGCACCATCTGGTTGTTGTAGGGGCCAGTCGCTATTTCGTAGCGATACGGCGAGGTGATGCTTACACCGATAATTTCCTGCGACTTATCGTCGTGCGGCACGGGAAGCCACAGGTCCAGATAGTGGGTGGTAGTGGGTAGGTCGTGGAGCGTGGCGGTGTATTCCACGGCTACCGTGCGGGTGCGAGGCGCCGTTGACGACGACTGCGCAAGCACCACAGATTGGCTAATAAGCCCTAGAGCGGCTACCAGGGTAGCCATCCGCGCCGGCCGGCGCGGTCCCCGTTCTCGAATTTTCACGTGTTGTTGAGTATAGTATATAAGGCCCAGGACCGTTCCAGACAAAGATACGAGCAAATGGCCGTGCTCTTGGGAAGCTACTTCGGAACCAAGTACTTTCCCGAGAACGTTGGCACCTGCCTGCCGGATATACCGTAACTTTAACTTCGTCTGTCAGTAAAGGGAGGCGGGCATCCTTTCGTTATATTATTCTATGCTTTTGCTGCGGCCGCGTGTGTATTTTCTGGTAGGGCTGCTGCTGATGTTGAGCATGCTGTCGGCGGTGGCGCAGCAGGTACGCTTTGCTGGGCGCGTTACGGAAGCCAAGTCCGGCAAGGCCGTGCCGTTTGCCTCGGTGTTTGTGCCGGGCTCCAGCCAAGGCACCACAGCCGACGAAAACGGCCGCTTCACCCTCACCGTGGCACAGCCCGTCGATTCGCTGGGTGCTTCGGCGCTGGGGCTTACACCATTGAAGAAAGCCGTGGGGACGCAACCCACGCAGACCGTCAATTTTGCCCTGGCCGGCGGGGGCGGCTTCACTTTAGGAGAGGTAACAATACGCCCGCCCGGCGAGGTCGAAAACCCGGCCTACCGCATCCTGCGGCTGGTGCAGGTGCACAAAAACGAGAACAACAAGCGCAGCCTCAACACCTACGATTTCGACAGCTACAACCGCCTCCAGGTGTTTCTGGCCAATATGCCCCGCGACCCGGAGGAGGGTAGCCTGTTCCAGCAGATCCAAAACGTGGCCGACAGCCTGGGCGCGCTGGGCGACAGCACCACCGGGCGGGTGGCCCTACCCATCTTCGCTTCCGAAGCCATTTCGCGCTTCTACGTGCAGTCGCAGCCGCGCCTAACGCGTGAGGAAATCCGGCATACGCAGATGCACGGCCTGGCCCCACGTGAGGGCTCGGTGCTGTCGCAGATCATGGGCACATCGTTTCAGGACTGGGACTTCTACCGCAACTGGCAGCAGTTGTTGGGCAAAGACTTCATCTCACCCATTGCCGATGGCTGGAAATTCACCTACGAATACGAGCTGCAAGATTCCGTATTCCTGGGTTCCGATTACTGTTATCGTATTGCTGTGGAGCCGCGCCGACCGGCCGACCTAGCCTTTACGGGCCTGATTTGGATCAACGCCGAAACGTATGCCCTGCGCCGGGTGGATTTGAAGGTGAGCCCCTCCGTGAACCTCAACTTTGCCGACAACATTGTGGTGCAACAGGACATGGTGGCCTCATCGGCTGGGCCGGGCCTGCCGCGCCGCACGCACGTGGAGCTGGGTGTGAAGCCGCTCAAGAAAAGCCCGGCATTCCGGGCCGAGTTTACCACCATCAATTCCGACTTTGTGGTGAACCAGGACCGCCCGGCCGAATTCTACAATCTGCCCATCGAGACCCTGGCCAGCGCCTACGAAACGCCACCCGGTTTTTGGGAGACCAATCGCCCCGATACGCTCACGGCCCGCGAGCAAGGCACCTTTGCTACCCTCGACTCGGTGCAGCGCCTACCCGAAGTACGCACGGTACTTGATATCATGGACATTGCCGTAAACGGCTACTACCGCGTGGGCAAGCTGGATCTGGGACCCGTGCTAAGCACCTACGCCTTCAACAGCATTGAAGGCAACCGCTTTCAGTTCGGCTTTCGGACTACCCCCGCTATTAGCCGCAACTGGCTGCTGCGCACCTATCTGGCCTATGGTACCCGCGATGGTCGCTTTAAGTACGGCGCGCAAGTCAGTCGCATTCTGGACCGCCGCACCTGGACGGTAGCTACCGTAGAGCGCCGGCACGATATCGAGCAGATTGCCCTGCTCGACAACGCCTACGCATTGGAAAACCCACTGTTTGAAGCCTCGGCGCGCCTGGGCAACATCCGTAGCAGCCGACCGCTACTGCGCGAACTGAGCAGCGTATCCTTGCAAAGCGACCTATTTCGGGGATTCACACAGAAAGTGATACTCCGCCACCAGCAGTTCCGTCCGCTCTACCCCTTTGCTTACTATACCGATGTGCCCGCGCCTGGTGCCCCCACCGAAGACAATTTTACTTTGTCGGAAGTTGTGGTGGAATCGCGCTACGCCCGCGACCAGGTGCTGGTGCAGAGTCAGACGCAAAACCGCCGCTACTCTATTGGGTTGATGCGCTGGCCGGTGTTTACGCTCCGCTACACGGTGGGCCTCAACAACGTGCTGGGTAGCGATTTCAAATATCAGAAGCTGAATTTTCTGGTAACGCAAAGTGTGAAATTAGGCCAGCTCGGCCGCACCGATTATATTCTGGACGCGGGCTACATTCCGAGCACGGTGCCCTACCCCCTGCTCAAAAACCACCTCGGCAACCAAACGCCCTTTTACAATGCCGGCGCCTATAATCTGATGCGGTACTTTGAGTTTGTGAGCGACAAATACGTGGCGCTCAAGCTCGAAAACCACTTGGATGGCTTTCTTATCAATAGCGTGCCGCTGCTGCGCAAGCTGAACTGGCGCCTACTGGTAACTGGCAACGTGCTGTACGGGGGAATCAGCAGGGCCAACCGGGCCATCAACCCCACCGAAAACCAGTTTGGTGAGCCGCTCCCTACCTTCCAGGCGCTAGGCCGGGCACCCTATGCCGAGCTAGGCTATGGCGTTGAGAATATCTTTAGGGTAGTGCGTGTCGATTTCATTCACCGCCTCACCTACCGCGACTCCCCCGGCGCTCGGAATTTCGGCGCTAAAGTCAGCTTTCAGTTCAAGCTGTGATTCTGTGCTAAACGCGCTGTCATCCTGAGCTTGCGAAGGACCTTCTCACGCATGAAAGATACTCGTAACAACGACTTGTTCATGCGTGAGAAGGTCCTTCGCAAGCTCAGGATGACAAATAAAAAAACAACCTCTACTTCGCGCGCATATCCAGC
>NZ_JAHWGL010000058.1 GCF_019334315.1 Hymenobacter profundi | reverse complement strand
CCCTCCGGGAGAGGGGGCTGGGGGGGGTGGGGTCTCCACGGCAGAACAAACCAATTCCACTTCTTATGGTATACCCTACATCACTCAACCACTACCTATGAACGCACAACCTCAACTCGGCTGGATTGGCCTCGGCAATATGGGCAACCCCATGTCGAGCCGACTTCTGGAAGCCGGCTACCCAGTGGCCGTGTATAACCGTAGCAAAGACAAAGAAAAAGCCCTGCGCACCGCCGGAGCCACCACCGCCGATTCGCCGGCTGCCTTGGTGCAGCAGGCCGACGTGGTGTTTCTGATGGTGTCGGACGACCAGGCTGTGCGCGACCTGTTCACCGGCCCCGACGGTCTGCTACAGGCCCAAGCGAGCGGCAAGCTGCTTATCAACATGAGCACGATTTCGCCCGGCATCAGCGAGGAAATGGCGCGCCTCAGCCAACAGAAGGGCCACACCTACCTCGATGCGCCGGTTTCCGGCAGCGTGAAGCAAGCGGAAACCGGCCAGCTGGTGATTATGGTAGGCGGCGAAGAGCCGGCGTTCCAACGGGCGCAGCCGCTGTTTGAGCACCTGGGCAAGCTGGCGCTTCACCTCGGTCCTACCGGCAGCGGCAACCGCGCCAAGCTTGCTATCAATACGCTGTTGGGCTTCTACACGCAGGGCCTAGCCGAAACCTTCCTCTTCGCCCAGCAGCATGGTCTGAAACTCGAGGATATGCAGACGATTATTGCCAACGGCGCCATGGGCAACGTTTTCTCTAAGATCAAAGGCGAAGCGATTATGGCCGAAAACTACCAAGCTGCCTTTGCCCTAAAGCACCTGGCCAAAGACCTGCGCCTAGCGAAAGCCGAAGGCCTGAATACGCCCCTGGGCGAGGTAGTCCACGATACCTTCCAGCAAGCCGAGCCTACCCTGGGCGAAGAAGACGTAATTGCCATCATGAAGCACCTGCAACGCGACTAGAGAAGCCCAGGGTAGCGGCGCGGCTGGGTAGGACTGAGTACTCTGCGCCATAAGAAACGGCCGAGATGCGTAGTCCAGCCAGCAGAAACTACCGCAACGTGTAGCAAGCGAATACAAAGAACCGCCCTGCCGGAGCCTTCCGAACCAGAAGGCCCCAGCGGGGTGGTAGTATTAACAACTGTATTAAGCTCTAAATCGTCAAATCCTTCTCCACAAAATACGCCTGCCCATCCGCCGTGAAATCTACGCGGACGCGCCAGAAACCGCTGACCATTTTCTGGGTGCTGATGCGTTGGGCCAGGTCCGAGTCGGGTTGCAGTGGCAGGGTGAAGTCCAGTTCCAGATCAGAGGGGCGGAAAAAGTGGAGTTGCCCTTCGAGGTGCTTACCGGCAAACGAGGGCGGCAGCTGCAACTGGAGCTGCGAAACCGCTGCTTCGTGCGTTACGGTAACGGCCACGGGTAGCGCCGCCATGTGGGCCACCGATTCCATGCGTTTCTGGTAGACCAGCTCCTGCTGGTAGTAGTTAGGGCTCACCAGGTCCACGGTGGTGCGCATCGTCTGGCTCACCATGTAGCCGATGTAGCTGCCGAACAGCAGAAAAGCCGTGATGATGGCGTAGGGCCAGAGGGTGCGGGTGGGAGTGGTGGTCATATAATTAGCTTTTAGCTGTTGGCCGATAGCTGTTAGCTTTTCGTTGAATAAGAGCTAATAGCCAACAGCTAAAGGCTAACAGCTAAATAATAAGCTACCGAGGCGGGGCCAGGAATTTGGTGTTCTCTTCCGTAATCAGCTTGCCGCCGCTGAACACCCCAATGCGAATCTTGGAACTGGTGGTGTGCAACTCGCTGGCGGGTAGCTCGGCAAAAAAGACACCCTCCGCAATACCTTGGGCCGGCAGCTTCAGATCATCGGTACCCACGAGTGAGATGCTACCGTGGGCTGGCTCCAGAATCCGCAACTCGATGGGGTAGGGCTGGTTGGTTTTGTTGATGACCGAGATGTTGTAGAGGTTGGTGATGGTGCCGTGGTCGGTTTTTTGGAACAGTTGGCCCGGTGTGCGCAGCACCGTAGCCGCCACATTGGCCCGCGATACTAGCAGCCCCGTCATCACAACCAGCAGCACTGTGAGCACCGCTGATAATGCTTTGATGCGGCCCGTGACCCTGAATTTAGTGCCGGTGGCGATGTTGTTTTCCGAAGCGTGTCGAATCAGATTCGGCGGCAGGTTCACCATTGCCATGATGTTGTTGCAGGCGTCGATGCAGGCGGTGCAGTTGGTGCATTCAAGTTGCTGGGCGCCATTGCGAATGTCGATGCCGGTGGGGCACACCTGCACGCACTGGTGGCAGTCGATGCAGTCGCCGGCGGTGCGCACTCTGTTTTTGCGCATCTTCTCGCGGGGCTCGCCACGCTGGTAATCGTAGGCGACCACCAGGCTGTCTTTATCGAGCATCACGCCCTGCAAGCGGCCATAGGGGCAGGCAATGGTGCACACCTGCTCTCGAAACCGGGCAAATACCGCATAGAATACCCCCGTGAACAGCACCATCGACGTGAGGCCGCCCAGGTGCTCCTGGGGCGGGTCGGTGATAATCTTTACCAACTCATCAGAGCCAATGATGTAGGCCAGAAACGTGTTGGCAATCAGGAAGGAAAGCAGCAGAAACACGGCGTGTTTGCCGGTTTTGCGCCACGTTTTGTTCCAGTCCCAGTCAGCTTTGTCGAGCGCCTTTTGCTGGGGCGCGTCGCCCTCAAAGAAGTATTCAATGCGCCGAAATACCATCTCCATAAAGATGGTCTGCGGGCACACCCAGCCGCAAAATGCCCGCCCATATACTACCGTGAACAGAATCACGAACACCACAAACGTCATCATCGCCAGCAGCAGGATAAAGAAATCCTGCGGCCAGAATATTTGCCCGAAGATGATAAACTTCCGCGCCGGCAGGTTCAGCAGGAGTACCGGCAACCCATTGATACGCAGCCAGGGACCGGCGAAGAGTAAGGCCAGCAGCCCATAGCTAATCCAGGTGCGGGCACGGTAGAGGGCGCCCTTCGGCTGCTTGGGGTAGAGCCAGATGCGCTTGCCCTCGGCATCTACCGTGGCGATGGAGTCGCGGAAGCTTTCGGTTGAGGTGGGAGTTTTCATGGAGGTGAGGTTCCGGTCCGACGCCGTAGGCGTCCGACCGGTATCGTTGCGGATGACCGCGCCAGTTGGGTAGGTAGCAGGCGTCAGCCAAAGGGTCGTTCAACGATACCGGTCGGACACCTGCGGCGTCGGACCGGCAAGCGTCCGCCGCCCGTTACCTATTCGGTGCCAGCTTCTTCGCTGTAGGGTCGATTTCGCCCTGCGGCTCCTTGGCGTTGGGTGGGTTGGTGCCTTGCAACGACACCACGTAGGACGATACTTGCAGCAGCTGTTTGGCCGAGAGCTTGCCCTTCCAGGCTACCATACCCTTGCCCTGGACCCCAAACTTGATGGTGCGGTACACGTGGTTGATTTCGCCGCCGTGCAGCCAATAGTCGTCCGTCAGGTTGGGGCCTACCTTGCCTTCGCCACTGGCTCCGTGGCAGGGGGCACAGTTCTGAGTGAAGAGGATTTTGCCCTCGCCCAGGTCTGCGGGGGCCAGTAGGGCTTGGTAGGTCGTGAGCTGGTTGGGGTCGTCGGAGCCGGCCGATACGAGTAGGGCCGCCTGCTGCATCTCTGTTTCGTACTCGGCGTGGCTGAGCTGGCCGGCCTTGGCTACATGGAAGTAGAAAAAATAAGCGCCAGCGAAGATGATGCTCACCACAAAGCCGTACTTCCACCACGGCGGCAGGTCGTTGTCGAATTCGTGGATGCCGTCGTAGTCGTGGTTAGCAATTACCTCGTCGCGCACGGTGCCGGTTACCAGCACTTGGTCGCCTACCAGCAGGCCCAGTACCTTGCCGCTCCAGCTGTGGCGCACGGTAGGCATGTCATACACCCGTCGCAACTGTGGCCGCAGCTTCACAACCAGCGCTGTAAATAGCAGCAGGGTCAGTAGCACCACCAGCGCCAACGTACTCAGCAAAAACCAGAACAGCATCATCTTACTATCCGAAGCACCGGCAGCGGCTGCCGTAGCTGGCGCCTCCGCCGTTTGGGCCAGCGTCGGGTAGCTGCCTAGCAGGGCGAGTACACCGGCGCCGGCGCCGTACAGAGTTCTTCGCGGTAGGCTCATGCGGCAACTTTCTGCTCAACGGGAACGGTAGGAGTAGGCGCTACCGACGCCATAGGAGCAGCGACCGGAGCAGCTTCGGAAACTGCCGGGGTGGCTTCGTCTGGGGCTTCTTTCTCCTGCACCGATTGGGTCACTGCCGAGGCCAGCGAGCTGGCAGTCATCATTCCAAACAGGAGCACCACGGCGGCCAGTCCCCATGCTAGCCAACTCAGAACGTCGGTGGGTTGGGGTCCGGGAGTAGCAGATTGGGCCGTAGCGGCGTAGCCAGTGAGTAAGCCCGTCAAGGTCAGGAGGAGAGTGCGCTTCGTTAACATGGCAGGTTGGGAGTAAAAGTGGTTGGAGAAGTTTCATCCTCGCCGCCAAACAGCGGCAGGTTTTTCATTGAATGCACGTGCTGGCGGTTCACGACGAACACATAGGCCAGCAGCCCCAGAAAGAAGAGGAAGAAGATGACGAAGGAGATAATTGGGTAGATTTCCACGCCCGCAATGAAGCGCAAAACGTTCTTATCCATGACACTAGGGGTAGGGAAGCTGAAGGCTAATGGGATATCTCAGCCGCGTTCGACTGCGCCGAGGCGGCGGCCTGCTGCGGGTTCACCTTGATGTCGGTGCCCAAGCGCTGGAGGTAGGCAATCAGGGCCACGATTTCCTTGTCCGACTTCACCTCGATTTCTTCCTTCTTCAGCTCGCGGGCAATGCCGTCGGCTTGCTTGCGGGCATCGGCCACGGCCACCTTGTCGAAATCGGCAGGATAGGGTGTATCGAATTTGTCGCGTAGCACCCGAATTTTATCGGCCGTGTGCGAGTAGTCGATGTCGTCTTCGAACAGCCAGGGGTAGGGCGGCATAATCGAGCCGGGCGACATGCTGGTGGGGTCCATCATGTGGTTGTAGTGCCAGGAGTGCGGATACTTCTGGCCCACGCGGTGCAAATCGGGGCCGGTGCGCTTGCTACCCCACAGAAAGGGGCGGTCGTACACAAACTCGCCGGCTTTGCTGTACTCACCGTAGCGCTCGGTTTCGGAGCGGAACGGCCTCACCATCTGCGTATGACAGTTGGAGCAACCCTCACGAATGTAGATGTCGCGGCCTTCGAGTTCGAGCGCCGTGTAGGGCTTCACCGAAGCGATGGTAGGCACGTTCGACTTCACCAGGAACGTCGGAATCATCTCAATTGCGCCGCCAATGGCAATGGCCACCGTGGCCCAGATGGCCATTTGCGCAGGCCGGCGCTCAATCCAGCGGTGCCAGTAGCCGTCGGTGTGCTGGTCGGCTACGTTGTTGGTGAGGTAGAGCGGAGTAAGGGGCGCGGCTTGGGCTTTCTCATTGGGTAGCAACTGGCCCGATTGGGCGGTTTTCACCAGGTTAAACACCATTACCAATGCGCCGCTGAGGTAGAGCACCCCGCCGATGCCGCGCAGGTAGTACATCGGCACAATTTGCAGTACCGTTTCCAGGAAGTTGGGGTATTGCAGCAGCCCTTCGTTGGTGAACTGCTTCCACATCAGGCCCTGCGTGAAGCCCGCCCAGTACATGGGTAGGGCGTAGAACAGGATGCCCAGCGTGCCCAGCCAGAAGTGCGTGTTGGCGAGTTTCTTGGAATACAGTTCCGTTTTGTAGAGGCGGGGCCACAGCCAATAAAGCACCGCGAAGGTCAGGAAGCCGTTCCAGCCCAGCGCACCTACGTGCACGTGCGCTACAATCCAGTCGGTGAAGTGGGCAATGGCATTCACGTTCTTGAGGCTCAGCATTGGCCCTTCAAACGTGGCCATGCCGTAGGCCGTAATGGCTACCACCATGAACTTCAGCACCGGCTCCTCGCGCACCTTATCCCAGGCGCCGCGCAGGGTCAGCAGGCCATTAATCATGCCGCCCCAGCTCGGCGCAATCAGCATGATGCTGAACACCACGCCCAGCGACTGTGCCCAGTCGGGGAGGGCGGTGTAGAGCAAGTGGTGCGGCCCGGCCCAGATGTAGATGAAAATCAGCGACCAGAAGTGAATGATGCTCAGGCGGTAGCTATACACCGGGCGGTTGGCGGCCTTAGGCAGGAAGTAGTACATCAGGCCCAGGTAGGGCGTGGTCAGGAAGAAGGCCACCGCGTTGTGGCCGTACCACCACTGCACCAGCGCATCCTGCACCCCGGCGTAGGCCGAGTAGCTTTTCATGAAGCTCACCGGCACCTCCATCGAGTTGACGATGTGCAGCACGGCCACCGTGAGCAGCGTGGCAATGTAGAACCAGATGGCCACGTACAGGTGCCGCTCGCGGCGCCTGGCAATGGTGCCGAACATGTTCCAGCCAAACACCACCCATATCACCGTAATCAGGATGTCGATGGGCCACTCCAGCTCGGCGTATTCCTTGCTGGTGGTGAAGCCCAGGGGTAGGGAAACGAGGGCCGACAGAATCACGAGCTGCCAGCCCCAGAAATGTACTTTGCTGAGCACGTCGGAGTACATCCGGGTTTTGCACAGGCGCTGCAAGGAGTAGTACACGCCCATGAAAATGCTGTTGCCGACGAAGGCGAAAATCACGGCGTTGGTGTGCAGCGGCCGCACCCGCCCGAAGGTGGTGTAGGGCGTGCCCATGTTTACCTCGGGCCGGGCCAGTTGGAAGGCGATAATCACCCCAATCAGCATGCCGGCCACGCCCCAAAACACAGTGGCCAGGCCAAAATCACGGACAATCTTGTTGTCGTAAAAAAAGGTGTCGACCGTCTTCACGAAGCCCGGTACCACCTGAGGCGGGGCGGCCGGGGCCGGCGTAAGCGGTTTCTGTTCGACTTCCATAACGTGGAGTAGTGAGTGATTTACTACTCCAAAGGTCCTGCTTGGCTGAGCCGGAAGGGATGACGAATGTCAGGTGCGAGGGTGATTGATATTAGGTAAGCCACCTGCCGGTCCGACGCCGCAGGCGTCCGACCGGTATCGTTGCTGATGTTGAACGAGCTGCGTGCGGATGCCTGCTTCTAGTGCCTCATGCGGCGCGGGCATCCGCAACGATACCGGTCGGACGCCTGCGGCGTCGGACCGGGTGGTGGTTATTTTGTTGAGAAAAGCTATTTTGACCGCATGCGTTACGAGGCCGAACAACTTTACCACGTGTATAATCGAGGTAATAATCAGCAACAGATCTTCTTCACGCCCGGCCACTATGTGTACTTCCTCAGAAAAATAAGGCAGTACGTGCGGCCTCACTGCGAGATACTATGCTATTGCTCGATGCCCAACCACTTTCACTTACTGATTTATACCACTGCGGCGGGCTGTCGGGACCAGGATACTAGCAGCAGTACCAAGCAGCCAATTGTACAAGGCTTAGCCTTAGCGTTGAGTACCTACACACAGGGATTCAACAAAGAAACGGGCCGCACTGGTGCTCTGTTTCAATCGAAAACCAAAGCTCGGCGGCTGCTCGATCTATACGAACAGTATCTCCGCACCTGCTTCCACTACATTCATCAAAATCCGGTACGCGCTGGCTTGGCACAGCGTCTGGAGGGTTGGGTGTACTCTTCTTATCCGGAGTATGCCGGATTGCGGAATGGATCCATGTGTAACCAGCAAGTGGCTCGTGAGCTCCTGGATATACCCGTCGAGTACGATGTTTTCCGCCGCGAAGCAGAGCAAATGATTGATCCGGATCGAGTAGCCGGATGGCTGTAGCCACCCCGGTCCGACGCCATAGGCGTCCGACCGGTATCGTTGCTGAGGTTGAACGAGCTGCGTGCTACCCCTACGCGGCGCGGGCATCAGCAACGATACCGGTCGGACACCTATGGCGTCGGACCGGTAGGCGATTCATCCTCAAACAGCATCCGTACCGAGGGCGTGTAGTCGTCGTCGTACTGGCCCGAGCGCACGGCCCACAGAAAGGTACCCAGGAACGTGAGGGCCACCGTGAGGCTGATTCCTATTAAGATGAAAATGATGTTCATAGCGTGCGTTTATAGGCTGCGTAGCGCACCAGCAGCGTCGAAAAAACCATTACGCTCAAGGAGCTGATGGGCATCAGAATGGCCGAGACGATAGGCGTAAACTTGCCCTGCACCGCCAGCCCCAGCCCGATGCCGTTGTAGCAAAACGACAGCACGAACGTGGCCAGCACGATCTGCAAGCAGTCTTGCGAGAAGCGCAGAAACGTGGCGAAACGGCCGAAGCTGCTAGCGTCCAGGATGGCGTCGCAGGCGGGGGAGAAATTGGTGAAGGTATCGGTGAGGGCAATGCCAGCGTCGGCTTGTTGCAGGGCGCCGGCGTCGTTCAATCCGTCGCCTACCATGAGCACGCGCCTACCTTGCTGGCGCAGGGCGGCCACGTAGTCGAGCTTGTCTTGGGGCGACTGGTGG
Source organism: Hymenobacter profundi (assembly GCF_019334315.1). GTDB lineage: Bacteria > Bacteroidota > Bacteroidia > Cytophagales > Hymenobacteraceae > Hymenobacter > Hymenobacter profundi. The sequence continues at coordinate 23,083 of NZ_JAHWGL010000058.1, read as the reverse complement.
AAGCGTAGCTCCGCCTTGGTTCCGAATAACTCGCGGAGCCGGTCGCGCTCCGCGCTGTTGTCGCCGGAGAGAACGGCCAAGTGGTAGCGTTGGCCGAGGTCGGTGAGGATGGGTTGGAGGTCGTTACGGTACACGTTGCGGAACACGTAGCAGCCCAGCGGTTCCCCATTTAGGGCCACGTACACGCGGGATTGAAGCTGGTCGGCTTCTTCGGCCGCTTCCAGAGCACGGCGCTGGCCGCCGGCAAACGCCGCCGAGCCTACCCTCACCCGTACGCCGTCTACTACCCCGCTCACCCCCTGGCCGGGGACTTCGGTGAAGTTGTGAACGGCGTGACCCCACCCCCGTCCCCTCCCCTCCGGGAGAGGGGTGCCTTCTGACAGATTAGTCGCCTGGTACCCCTCTCCCGGAGGGGAGGGGCTGGGGGTGGGGTCCAACTCCCGCGCCAAGCGCTGACTTAGCGGGTGCGTTGACTGGCGCACTACGGCCGCTACCAGCTCTGTTTCGGCCGTGGTTAGCGGCCGGCCAAGGTACTCTACCGTCGAGCGTTTCACTTCGGTGAGGGTGCCGGTTTTGTCGAACACGATGGTATCGACACGGCCTAGTGTTTCGACTACCCCAGCGTTTTTTAGGTAGAACTTCAGCCGCCCAAACGTGCGCAGGGCCGCGCCCAGGGCAAAGGGCGTAGCCAACGACAGGGCGCAGGGGCAGGCAATGACCAGCACTGAAGTAAAGGCCCGCAAAGCCATCTGTGGGTCGCGGGGGTACCAGTAGGCCACGGCGCTAGCAGCCAGCAGCAGCGTCGCGGCCACAAAGTAGCGGCCCACCGTGTTGGCGTAGGTTTCCAGCGTTTGCTTCTCGATTTTCTGAAAGGCGGGGTTGTTCCAAAGCTGCGTGAGGTAGCCCTGCGACACCTCGCGCACGACCTCCAGCTCCACGGCCTCGCCGGTTTGGCGTCCACCGGCATACACCACCTCGCCCGCCACCTTCGCCACCGGCACACTCTCGCCCGATACAAAGGAGTAGTCAATCTGCCCGGTGCCACGCATCAGCATGGCGTCGGTGGGAATTACTTCCTGGTTGCGCACCAAGATGCGTTGCCCTACCCGCAACTCCTTCACAGATACCGACTTTTCGCCCCTGGGTGTGAGCAGCGTGACGGCCACGGGGAAGTAGGAAGTGAAGTCACGGTCGAAGCGCAGGGCATCGTAAGTACGTTGCTGCACCCATTTGCCAATCAGCATAAAGAACACCAGCCCCGTAAACGAATCGAGGTAGCCAGGGCCGCGCTGCGTTAGAATATCGAATACGCTGGTTAGGAACAAGGCGCTCAGGCCCAGGCTAATCGGGAAATCGAGGTTGATGTAGCGCTGCCGCACACCCTGCCACGCCGACTGAAAGAACCCCCGCGCACTATACAGCAATACCGGCAAGCTCAGCAGCAAGCTGATATAGCCAAAAAACCGCCCAAACTCGCCCTGCAATTGCTCCGTGAAGCTGAGGTAGTCGGGAAAAGCCAGCAGCATCACGTTGCCGAAGCAAAAGCCCGCCAAGCCTAGTTGGTAGTACAGCCGCCGGTTGTGGTGGTGGGGCTGGGCGCCCAACTCGGCCAGCGTAATCTGCGGCTCGTAGCCCACGGCCGTCAGCAGCTTCACTACCTCTTTCAGCGAAGTTCTTTCAGGTTGATAACTGATACTGATTTCCTTGCGCAGAAAATTCACCCGCGACTCCGAAATACCCGGATTCAGTTGGTACAGCTTCTCCAGCAGCCAGATACACGAGGCGCAGTGCATCTGCGGAACCGTGAGCGTGAGTCGCGCCAGCGTATCCGACCGAAACGTGAGGAGCTGCGCCTGCACGGCTTCCGAATCAAGGTAGTCGAAACGGCCGGGCAACTCCAGCGTTTTTACTTTCTGGCCGGGCCGCTCATCGAAGGCATAGTAGGCGCAGAGGTTGTTGGTTTGCAGCAGCTCGTACACGGCTTTGCAGCCGGCACAGCAAAATGGCTGCTTATCAAGTAGAATGGGTTTGTCGAGGCATTCGTCGCCGCAGTGGGTGCAGGCAACGTGGGTAGGAACTTCGGGAGCAGCAGCGTTCATGCGCAAAGCGAGTCAGGCAGAAGAAAACCAAAGGTCCTGCTTCGGCTGTGCCCGGCAGATGACAAACGTCAGGGTATGAGATGAGTAAGGTCATGGGAGTCATTGGCTTGCTCGCTGACCTTTGGTTTGTGGTTGACGCCTGCCGGTCCGACGCCGCAGGCGTCCGACCGGTATCGTTGCTGAAGTTGAACGAGCTGCGTGCGGACGTTTACTACCTACCTACTCCCACGCGGCGCGGGCATCCGCAACGATACCGGTCGGACGCCTGCGGCGTCGGACCACAACAGATTCATCTTGATTTCCTACCCTCCTAGCTATGCAAACGCTCCCCGACATCCGCACCGAAGCCGACATCACCACGCTCATCACCACCTTCTACGAAAAGGTAGGGCTCGACGAGCTGCTCGGCCCCATCCTTCAGGCCGATGCGCAGGTGCACTGGCCCCAGCCGCTGTTTACCATGCAGGCTTTCTGGAAGCGGGTGCTGCTCAACACCGGCGGTGCCGATGGCTGGCCCTTTCCCGGCGGCCTGGTGCTGCCCAACACCGGCGAATATTTTCAGCGCTGGCGGCAGCTGTTTTTGGCGGCGGTAGAGGATAATTTCAACGGCCCTATTGCCGAAGCCGCCAAGGCCAAAGCACAGGAAATTGCGCGCATGTTTGAGTACAAGCGCCAGCCGCGCACGCTACTTAGCTTTTTAAGAACTTTGTAGAAGGTAGGGGAGTTGTGCGCCTACCCTTGGCCTCAACTCGTTTTTTTTCGCGCCATGCCTGCTTTAGCTGATATTCAAACCGAAGCCGATATCAAGCTGCTCATCGACAGCTTCTACGACAAAGTAAACCAGGATGAGCTGCTGGCGCCCATTTTCAACGGCGTGGCGCACGTGAACTGGGCTGCGCATCTGCCTACCATGTACGACTTCTGGAGCAGCCTGCTGCTGGGCACCGGGCGCTACCGTGGTCGGCCGTTTCCAAAGCACCTGTCGCTACCCGTCGATGCCACGCATTTTCAGCGGTGGCTCGCGCTGTTCCGTGCCACAGTAGACGAGCACTTTGCTGGCCCCAAAGCCGACGAAGCCAAGCAACGGGCGCTGAGTATCGCCACCGTCTTTGAGTACCGTATCCGGCAGTACAATTCGCTGTCGATTCTGTAGACCAGCGCGGAGTTAGGATGAGGAGTCGCACAGGAATAGCGTAGCCACATCTAAATAGCAGTACCTTTGATTTATACAAAGGCAACCAGCTATGCATTCTCCTCTGCTCACCGAGTTTTACCAGGAACTTACCACCTGCACCGGCTCCGACCTGAACGCGCTGCTACCCAGCGGCATTCAGCAAGAGGTAGGGCATTTCAACGTGTTTAACCTAGACGAGCTATGGCAGCCCGCGCGCGAAAAACCCGCGGCGCCGTATGCCTGTCGGTCCTTCTACAAGATCAGCCTGCTTACCGGGCGTAGTCGGGTAGATTATCCCGACAAAAGCTTCGACCTGGAGCAGTCTACCTTGTTTTTCTCTGCCCCCCAAACGCCGCACTACTGGTTGCCAGAAGAAAGACAAAGTGGGTATTTCTGCGTGTTCACGCCGGAGTTTTTGCTGCCAGCCAAAAGCGGAGTAGTGCTCGAAGAGCTGCCGCTTTTCAAAGCAGAAGGCTACCCCGTTTTTCACCTGTCCGAGGGGGTAGGGGACCGCGCGCAGTCGGTTTTCCAGAGAATGGAGGAGGAAATGGCTTCCGATTACGCTTATAAGTACGACCTGCTGCGCACCTACGTGCTGGAACTGATTCATCTGGGGCAGAAGCTGCAACCCGCCACCGCGCTGCATCCCGTGCATAGTGCCGCGGCCCGCCTTACCTCGTTGTTTGCGGAGCTGCTGGAACGGCAGTTTCCGCTCGAAACGCCGCAACAGCAATTACGCCTGCGCACGGCCAAAGACTACGCCGACCACCTGGCCGTGCACGTCAACCACCTCAACAAAGTGCTGAAGGAAACCACTGGCCGCACCACCACCGACTTGCTTGGGACGCGCATTGCGCAGGAGGCGCAAGCCCTGCTGCGGCAAACGCACTGGACGATGGCGGAAATTGCCGATAGCCTGGGCTTTACCGACGTGGCCCACTTTTCTCATTTCTTCAAGCGCCACACGCTGGTAGCGCCCGGCGCGTTCCGGAGCATGGAAGTGGTTTGATTTCTACATAAAACGGATTGCCTTGCGCAAGTTGGGGTAGGGGCAGCTGCCGGACCTTTGTCGTGTTCTAGTAAACACGTCAATTCTATCAGATGACAACTTCCAAAATAGCCTTGGTAACCGGCGGCAGCCGGGGTTTGGGCAAAAACATTGCGCTGAGCCTAGCGCACAAAGGCATCGACGTACTGCTCACCTACCACAGCCAGCAAGCTGCCGCGGCCGCCGTGGTAGCAGAAATTGAAGCACTCGGCCGCAAGGCCGTGGCCCTACAACTCAATACCGCCGACGTGAGCAGCTTCGACATATTTTTCGCTGAGCTACCCAAAACGTTGCAGGCTGCTTTCGGCACCACGCGCTTCGATTTTCTCATCAACAACGCCGGCACCAGCATGCAAGCTCCCTTCGCCGACACCACGGAGGCGCAGTTTGATGAGATGCTGAATATTCACCTCAAAGGCGTCTTCTTCCTCACGCAGAAGGCGTTGCTGCTGCTCCAGGATGGCGGGCGCATCATCAATATGTCGTCGGCCACCACGCGTATTTCCTACCCCGGCGCATCGGCGTATGCTATTATGAAGGGCGCAGTGGATGTGTTTACGCGCTACCTGGCCGTGGAGCTGGGCGCGCGGGGCATTGCCGTAAACGTGGTAGCACCGGGCGCCATCTTCGGGGGCGGGGCCATGACCGATACGCCAGAAATACGGGCGTACGTGACCCAGATGACTGCCCTCGGCCGCCCAGGCCTGCCCGACGACGTAGGTGGGGTAGTGGCTTTCCTGTGCACCGAAGACGCGAAGTGGCTCAACGGCCAGCGCCTCGAACTGACCGGCGGCGTAAGCCTATAACCAGCTAAATAGCAACAAAGAACCCTGACAGGGCTTCAAGCCCCTGTCAGGGTTCTTTGTTGCTACCAGTTGGCGGCCCGCAGCTTGTCGGGTTGCGTCACCCGGATGCCCTGAGGCGTCAGGTCCACGTAGCCGGATTGGCGGAACTCGCTCAGGGTCCGAATCAGTGACTCGGTGGCGGTGCCGACCATGGCGGCCATGTCGTCGCGGGAGACTTGGATGAGGGGCGCGTCGGCGGTGGCTTGCGCGTGCAAGTGCAGCAGCGTATCGGCCACGCGGCGGCGGATGGAGTTGTAGGCCATGTCCAGCAGCTGCTGCTCCCGCTCGCTCACGCGCCCGGCCAGCAGACGAATAAACTGCTGCCCTACCTCCGCGTTGCGGGTGAGCAGTTGTAGAAAGTCGTGCTTCGGGATATACACCAGCTCGGCATCGTCGAGGGCCACGGCCGAGTCGTCGTAGGCGGTTTGCGTGAGCAGGGAGAGGTAGCCGAAAAAGTCGCCGGGGTGGTAGAGGCCCGTAATCAGCTCTTTGCCCGCGTTGGTAGTCTTCACCGTTTTCACCCTACCCGATTTCAGGAAATACAGCCGAATGGGCTCGTCGCCTTCCACGTAGATATCCTGCTTGCGGCGCACGGTGTGCACCCGGCGGTCGGCCGAGAGGCTTTCCAGGTTGCCCACGGCCCGGGCATCGTCCAGAAACTCGGTTAGGCCCTCGGCTTGCAGGTTGTACTCGGGCTTGAGGTGCTGAAAGCGGTTGAGGCGGCTCGTGATGGCGCTCAGCAGTTCGGTTTCATCGAAAGGTTTGGTGAGGTAGTCGTCGGCGCCTAGCTCCATGCCGCGGCGCAGGTCGGTGCGCTCGGTTTTGGCGGTCAGGAAGATGAACGGCACGCCCGAAAGCTGCGGATTCTGATTGAAGATGTGCAGCACCCCGTAGCCATCCAGCACCGGCATCATAATGTCGCAAATCACCAGATCGGGCTTAGTCGCCAGGGCCTGTTCCACGCCTACCTTGCCGTTTTCGGCCGTGACGACGGCGTAGCCCGCCAGCTCCAGAATCTCGGCCGTATTTTCGCGTAGCGCCTCGTTGTCCTCAATCAGCAGAATGGTCTTCATAGGGAATAGTAAGCGTAACGGTGGTGCCCACGTGCAGCTCGCTGTGTAGGGCAATGGTGCCGCCCAACAGCTGCAAATAGCTGGCTACAATGTAGAGCCCCAGGCCCGTGCCGGGTAGGTTGGTGACGTTGCGGGCGCGGAAAAACCGCTCGAACAAGTGCTCCTGGTCTTCCGGTGAAATCCCTACCCCCTGGTCCTGCACTGTAAGCGTGAGCAGGTCCCGGGCGCAGGTGGCGCGCACCGTCACCACCGAGTTTTCGCCGGAATACTTGATGGCGTTGGAAAGCAGATTGACCAGAATCTTGCGCAGCAGCGACGTATCCAGCCAAATGGGTTGGGCGCAGTGCAACTCGGTCTGGACGGTTTGGCCGGCCTTCAGCAGCCCCTGCACGTCCTGTATGGTTTCGGTAAGGAGGGCGTCGAGCAGCAGGCGCACCGGTTTGGCCTCAATCTTACCTTCCTCTATGCGCCCCACCGACAGAAACTCTTCTAGAATGTCGTTGAGGTGGCGCACCGAGCCGCGAATGCGCTGCAAGTGCTTCTGGCGTTTGTCCTGCTGATCGGTGTGTGGGTATTTCTCGATGAGGGTAGCCGAGGTGAGTACCGCCGTGAGCGGGGTGCGAAACTCGTGCGAGGCCATGCTCACAAAGCGCGACTTCAACTCGCCCAGCTCCTGCTCGGCGGCCAGGGCGCGGGTCAGTTCGTCAGTGCGCTGCTCCAGCTGTTCCAGCGTGTTTAGTAGGGCATGGGTGCGGTCGGCCACTTTTTGCTCTAGCTCGGCGTTCAGGCGCTCCACGTACTGGCGCTGGGCAATCAGCTCGCGCTCAGCATTTTTCTTGAAGGTGATATCGACGATGTAGGACACCACGTACAGCTCCTCATCGAGGTAGAAATAGCTGAGGCTGATTTCGGTTGGAAACTCGCTGCCGTCTTTGCGGCGGGCCAGCAAGTCGCCGCGGTGGGCGCCCATGGCCCGCACCGAGGGCTGGGCGTTGAAGGACTGGCGCAGCTGCTCGTGGCGTTGGCCCACGGCACGGGGAACCAGCACCTCAATAGGCTGGCCCAGTAATTCATCTTCTGCGTAGCCAAACAACTGGTGCGAAGTGCGGTTAGCCGACACGATTTCGCCCGCTCGATTGCACATGATAATGCCAATGGTGGCATTGGCCACCACCGCTTCGAAGCGCCGCACGCTCTGGGCCAGCTCGCGCTCGGCCTGGTGCAGGCGGCTTTGCTCGGTGAGGCGCACCAGCAGGTAAGGCTTTTGCTCAGAGGTGAAAGCGGTCAGCTCGATACGCGCCCAAAACGGCGCGCCCTGCAAGCGCTTAATTTCTGCTTCTGTTTCGTGGTGCCCCTGCTGTTGCGCTAGTTTCTGCAAGTGCTGCCAATCTACGGCAGTCAGCGGCTGAGAAGGGTCTGAGGCAGCTAGCAGAGCCTGTTCCGAGGGGTAGCCCAGCAGGTGCACCCCCGCCGGATTAACCTGCGCAAACCAGCCGAGCGCCACATCATACACCCCCACAAACTCCTTGGTCTGGTTGAACAGAATATCCGTCAGAGTAGGTGTGGGAGGTGGTAGCATACGGCAGGAAATCGGACTAGGGTAGGCGGCTATGGGTCATTTCTCCTACTCGCTTGACGCGCAACATGATCGAAATGACGTTTTGTTATAGGCTATTCAGGTCAACATTCAGTAGGCCAAAGTTCAGCATAAATCAGATGGAAGCTGCATGATAAATGTCAGGTGGCCAGCTGACCACCCTCAGGAGAAAAGGTAAGCGGGAGACGCAATTTTACGGCAGTATCTAGCACTCTGCCGTGACGTCCGTTTCCCAACTCTCTCCGCCGCCGCACACCACCGACACTGCCGTGCTGCTGGTGCTGCTCCCAGTCACTACCCCCGATAGTCGGCAGCAGCACCGAATTCGGGTGGCGCTAGAGCAATTGCAGCAGCAGCTCAGCCCAGTTATACGGGTGCTCAAAATCGACGAAGCCACGCATCCGGCAGTGGTGCACAGCTTCCATGCCCAGCAGCTGCCCGCGTGCGTGCTGGTGCGACAAGGTGTGGAGCTGTGGCGGCAGCAAGGACTACCAAATGCCGAGAACGAGGTAGCCCTATTATTTGAAAAGCTAACCCACAATGACCCTACCTACAAAGTCCCCTAACAGTGGTAATAACGTGGGTATGAAAAGAAAAAGCCCTTCTGCACTGTGCAGAAGGGCTTTTTCGTAAAATAGCTAATCAAGCTACTACTTAGCTGGCAGCCGAGAAGCGCTTGTTCACTTCATCCCAGTTGATGAGGTTGAAGAAGGCCGCGATGTAGTCGGGGCGTTTGTTTTGGTACTTCAGGTAGTAGGAATGCTCCCACACGTCGAGGCCCAGGATGGGGGTGCCATTGCAGCCGGTGTCGGGCATCAGGGGGTTGTCTTGGTTGGGGGTAGAGCAGATTTGCAGCGAGCCATCGGGCTGCTTGCACAACCACGCCCAGCCCGAGCCGAAGCGGGTAGTAGCGGCTTTGGTGAATTCTTCCTTGAATTTCTCGTAGCTACCAAATGCCTTGTTGATGGCCTCGGCCACGGCGCCCGTAGGCTCACCGCCACCGTTGGGCGACAGAATCGTCCAGAACAGCGAGTGGTTCCAGTGGCCGCCGCCGTTGTTGCGCACCGCAATGGGAGCCGTGGCAATGCTCTGCATCAGGTCTTCCAACGACTTGCCTTCCAGCTCGGTGCCGGCAATGGCGTTGTTGAGGTTGGTTACGTAGGCCTGGTGGTGCTTGGTATGGTGAATTTCCATCGTTTGTGCGTCAAACGAGGGTTCTAATGCGTCGTAAGCGTAGGGAAGGGCGGGCAGTTCAAAAGCCATAGGAGTAGGGGTTGTAGGTGAAAAAATACGGGAAGCCGAGTGACTACCCGTTATCATAACCGCCGGATGGGGGAGGGGGTTACAAAAAAAGACCCAAGCCACCGGTACAACGTCCAAATATAGCGTTATTAGAATTTAATCCTGGCTTGGCCCGCCGGGCACGCGTGCTACTCTACTCTATTTACGCTTACGCGCGAAAAACTCGCGCATCAACTGGCTGCTCTCCTCGGCCAATACGCCGCTCACCACCTCGGCACGCGGGTGTAGCAGGTGGCCGTGGCGGCGGTAGCCTACCTTGGGCTCGTCGGCCCCATACACCACGCGCCGTACCTGCGCCCAAGCCGTGGCGCCGGCGCACATCACGCAGGGCTCTACGGTCACGTAAAGTGTGCAATCGGCCAGGTATTTGTTGCCCACGTGGTTGGCGGCGGCCGTGAGGGCCAGCATTTCGGCGTGGGCCGTCACGTCGCGCAGCTTCTCGGTTTGGTTGTAGGCGCGGGCAATGATCTGGCGCTCCAGCACCACCACGGCCCCAATCGGAATTTCGTCCTCGGCCAACGCGTAGCGGGCTTGTTTGAGGGCCTCGCGCATGTAGTGGTCGTCGTTGAGTAGGGAGAGCGTCATGGCATCAAAAGTAAAACCGCCGAACACAATAGAAATTAAAATATATATGTAGGTACATTGATTTGTTGAAATATGTACCTACATTTGTTGCGTCAACATCGCACTCCACATTTTCATCTCTCTTTATTATGGCTACCACCAACTGGACCCTCGACCCCATGCACTCTGAAGTGCAGTTCAAAGTGAAGCATTTGGTTATTTCTACCGTGACCGGCAACTTCAAAAAGTTCGAAGGTTCGGCAGTAACCGAAGGCGACACGTTCGAGGATGCTCAAATCAACTTCACGCTCGACGTCAACAGCATCGATACCAACCAGGAGGCCCGCGACCAGCACCTGAAGGCCGAGGACTTCTTCAACGCTGCGCAGTATCCCAACATCAAGTTCGAATCGACTTCCTTCAAAAAAGCCAGCGACGACACCTATAAGCTGCAAGGCAACCTCACGGTAAAAGACGTGACCAAGCCCGTAACGCTGGACGTAGAGCACGGCGGCACCGCCACCGACTTCTACGGCAACCTGAAAGCTGGCTTTGATGTGACCGGCAAAATCAACCGCAAAGAGTTCGGCCTGACCTGGGACGGCGTAACCGAAGCGGGCAGCATTGTAGTAGGCGAAGATATCAAGCTGGTTATCAGCGTACAGTTTGCTAAGCAAGTAGAAGCTGCTGCGTAAGCTCCTTGTTATTACATATACAAAAAAGCCACTCCTGCACAGGAGTGGCTTTTTTGTATGCACTGTTGATGGTCACTACTTCAGCACCACGCTTTCCATTACGGCCTGGGCCGTGGGTTGCCACTGGGCTTGCTCGTCGGCGGGGGCGGTGAAGGTGAAGATGTACTGCTGGTCACCCTCGATGGCGTATTGCACCAGCTGGTAGCGCCGGATGGGGGCCATATTGCTACCCCGGCGCGTGTCGTTCACCGTCGAGACAAACTCCAGCACCACGAAATCGCGCTTGTTGATGGTGCGAATGTCCTCGGCCAGAAACTGCACCTTCGAGTACATATTCTGAATGCTGGCCTTGTAAATCTTCACCAGCAAGGCGTAGTCGCGGTTGCTGAAGGAAGTAGGCTTCTGCGTCACGCTGAAATCGACGCGGCCGCTGGGGTTGCTGAACGCACCCAAGGGGCGGCGCTGGGCCGGAAACTTGGCCGCAATACCGTCGTCGGGGAGGGGCGCGAACGTGTCGGGCACGCCCACGGTGAGATTCTTGGCAATGGTAGTTTTGCGCAGCTTAGGCGGCGCCACGAAAGCCGTAAGCACCATTAGAAAGAGTAGGGGAGCCAGACGGCTAAGAAAACGAGTTGCTTGCATCATATAAAAACAAAAGTAGGGTAAGAATAACAACGGCGCGGCACTAGTGCCGCGCCGTTCCGTTAGCGCCGTTTTTTGGCAGAGGCCAGGGTAGGGTACTTGATGCGTACTTTTTTCCAATACACGTAGTTGCCGGTTTTGGCCTCTACCAAGTATGTGCCCGCCGGAATGCGGCCCAGCGATACGGGCTGCCCCGTATTGCTTTGCGGATCGAGGGCCGTGGTGTAAATAGGCTGATTCCGGTAGTTGGTCATTACCAGCGTGCCGGGTTTGGTGAACTGCTGCGTAAAGCTGAGCATAATCGTCTGCCCATCGGAGGTAGGGAATACGTCGATGCCCGAAAGGGTTTCTACGCGCTTAATAGGACCGTCGAGCACGATGGGCTCCACGTCGGATTTAGCTTTCACGACGGTGCCGTTTTCGGCTTTCGTCTTGGTTTTGACTTTAGTGGGAGTTTGGGCCTGGACGGCCGAAACAGTAAGGAAGGCAACAGCGAGAGACAGAAGAGCGGAACGTTTCATGGGTAGGGAAAAACAGAAGTAGCCGGGAAAACAAAGTCGTTTCCCGGCTACTTGCAGAAGTTGGGCCAAATGTGGTTTATCCAAGCATTATTTGTTATTGCCCAATTGTCATCACCCGTTTGTCGCCACCCGTTTTTCACCACCCGTTTGTCATCCTGAGTGGAGCGAAGGACCTTATCACGTGAGAACGAGTCGTTGGTACGCTTGTCGTTCACGCGTGATAAGGTCCTTCGCTCCGCTCAGGATGACAGAGGTAAGAAAGAATTCCCCTACTTCTCAACCGTCACGTCTTTCAGATTGTCGCTCGGCGTTCTGTCAATCAATAGGTTATAAGGGTCGATGCCGGCTTTGGCGGGCTTCTCGGGTACCGTCACACTCAGGCGGGTAGTGCCGGGGCGGAAGCGGCGTTTCTGACGGTAGAGCGTCACGTCCTGCCACTGACCGTTAATTTTCTTGCGGGCCAGCACGCCCACATCAATCAGGTCGTTCATATTGTTGGCGGGCGTTTCGTTGCCGAGGCTGTCGGCGTACACCTTCTTGGCGCTCAGTACCATGTTTACGCGGTATTGACCGTTGGGCAGCTTGCGGGCCGTCACGGAGTCTACCTTGTTCTCATATAGCGTGATGCGCTCGAACATATCCGTGATAAGGTACTGCAACGAGTCGGGCGTTACCTGCCGCAGGTGACGTACCAAATCCAGCGAGGTCGTGTAGGGCGGCTCCTGGTACTGCACCTCTTTGATGTAGCTGGAAAGCGCCTGGTTCACCTTGTCCTCGCCGATGTAATCGGCCAGGGCGTACATCACCACCGAGCCTTTGCGGTAGTGGATATACTGCTGATTTTCCACCTTATACAGCGGCTGCTCGGCAATGCGCTCCTGGGCCCGGCCGCCGAGGTAGCTGTCCATTTCGTACTTCAGAAACTTACGCATCATGGCCTCGCCGTATTTCTGCTTCATCACCATCAGAGCCGAATACTGCGCCAGTGTTTCCACCATCAGCGTCGAGCCCTGCGCATCGGCCCCGATTACCTGATGCGCCCACCACTGATGCGCTACCTCATGGGCCGTCACATAGTAGGGGTAATCCACGTCGTCGGGGTTGGTGGTGTCCACCTTGGCAATGAAGCCGATGCTCTCCGAAAACGGAATGGTATTAGGAAACGACTGCGCAAAGCTGCTATACCCCGGAAACTCCACAATGCGCACTTGCCGGTGCTGGTAAGGACTGAAATTCTTGGAATAATAAGCCAAGCCATCTTTCACGCCCCGAATCATGCGGTCGAGGTTGTACTCGTGGCCCGGCTGGTAGTAAATGCTGATATCCACGTTGTTCCACTTGGCCCGGCGCACCGCATAGCGCGCCGACTGAAACGAGTAGAAGTTTAGAATCGGCGCATCCATGGCGTAGCGGAAATAGCGGCGTCCGCCTTCCTGCCACTCCTTTTGGAGGTAGCCAGGGGCTAGCGCAATCTGGTCGGGCACGGTGCTGACGGTGGCCGTGAACCGCACCCAGTCGGCATCGTGGGCGATGTAGGTGTTTTGGCGGGCGGCCGTGTCGTTGAGCGGGCGCATGCGCGGCTTGGGTTTGAGGCCGTATTTTTTGCGGGCGCCTTCCTCGCTTAGCTCACTACCCTCGCTGTAGCCGAGGTGGGGCATCATGGCGCTGTTGATGAAGGTGCCGTTCTCTACAATATTGGTGCGGCGCGTGCTGTTCTCGAAGCCGGGTGCAGGGTAATAAAGGTCAAAGGATAGGGGGAGAGAGTCGCCGGGGGCCAGGGGGCGGGGTAGGCGCTGCACGTAGAGGCCCTGGGTGGAATCGGCCAGCACGGTGCGGGCGTCGGGGCCGACTTGCAGCTTCCGGATGCGGGCCGTGTTCAGCACGTCCAGCACCACAGAATCGATGGGCTGCTGGGTTTTATTCAGCACCCAGTATTGCCCGTGCGCCCGTGCCTCCTGCCGTCCGGGAAACAGATATACTTGCACATCCACGGCCACAATGCGCGGCTGGGGCAGGCGTTGGAGGCGCTTGTAGTTCTTTTCGTAGGCTACCCGGTCCAGCTCGTCCTGCTTGCCAGTGCGGTATTTATTGAGAACATTGGTGTTGTAGAAAATCCAAGCGCCCAGCCCCACAAACGCCAGCAGCGCCAGCGCGAGCGTGATTTTGGCCGGGGTGCTGAAACGCCTCTGCGCCAGCTCCTGCCGGGTGGCCCAGGTGGTTTCGGTGCCGCGCACCCACAGCAGATTGGCTACCACCGCCAGGGCCACGGCCAGTGCCGCCCAGTATGCTTTAAACCAGAAATACGGCCCAATGAAGTGCCCAAAGCCATTGAGCGCCGAGTAGCGAATGCCGGGATCAGAGCCATAGAGTAGCAGGTTGTGTTCCAATCCTACCTGTCCAGCCACAAACACCACGAATACGAAGTACAGAACCATCACCAAGTGCCCCATGTACTTGTTATTGACTACTACCTGCACCACCACCGCCAGCGTTACCAACAACCAGAAATCCAGCAGCTTCAGGCCAAACAGCCAACGCAGATATAGACCAATTTCGAAGTGGTAGTAGCCGTAAGAAATCTGAGTGAGCAGGCCAAACACCAGTACCACCACCAGTAATACCACTGGTACCAGCAGTAGGGCCGCCAGCTTGGAGGCCAGGGGCACCCAGTTCGGAATGGGTAGGGCGTCGTAAAGCTGGTTCATGTGGGCGTCCCGCTCGCGCCACACCAGCTCCCCGGCGTAAAACGTGACAATGGCCAGCAGAAATAGCGTAAACGAACTGGACAGGGCCTCGATAATTTGGCTAGTGACAGGATAAGTAGGAGTGTCAAGAATTTTACCGAGTTGTAGTGATACAGCAAGTAAATAAGCCAGGCCCGCCACCACAATGGCAATGAAGTAGGGGCTGCGCAACACGTCACGCAGCTCCTGCCACGTTAGGCGGGCCCATTGCCGCAGGTGCTGGCCGGTGCCGAAATCCTGCTGTACCTGGGGTAGTACCAGTGTACCCACCGGCTGCACCGTCTGGCCCAGGTCCTCGGGGCGCGTACGGCGTAGGCGCACGGTGTCCACGGTCTGCCCAAACCGAAACCGCAGGTAGCAGAACGTCACCAGCAGCAGCCCCACACCCAGCCACAGCAGGCGGTTGAGGCCCAGCAGGCCGGTGGGCGTAATCAGGCGGGTGTTTTTCTCGGCGGGTGTCCAGTATTTGGTGAGTAAAGACAGCGCCCCGTTACCCATGGGGTCGAGCAAAGATGCCAGCGTTTGGTTGTCGAGGTCGGAAAGTTGACTTTGCGCCACGAAATAGAGCACCAGAAAAATAATACTGCCCACGTAGGTGCTCAGCGCCTGCCGCGTAAGGGTAGCCAGCACAAAGAAAATAGCCCCGGCAAACAGCGCGTTCGGCAACACAAACGTGAGGTAGGGCATCAGGTAGGCCCCTACCTGCGACGGTCCCAGCTTGGTAGCCGCAATGCCCGGAAACAGTGTGCCAATCCACAGCCCTACCCCAATGCCGCTGAAGACCAGCAGCGTAACGAGCAAGGTGCCGAAGAAGCGCCCACCCAAATAGCCGGCTTTGCTGATGGGCGCTGTGTACAACAGCGGGTGCATCCGGCTATCAAAATCGCGCAGCACGGCCGGCCCGAACATGGCCGAAATAATCAGTACACCCGGCACAATGGTGAGCACGCTGATCAGCCCGTTGAGCGCAAAGGGCGAGTTGATGTACACCTTGCTGTTGCCCACCGACGCCGTGACGCCTTCAAAGAAGCCGCCCGTCATCAGCATCATCAGCAAGCCAATGCCCAGCAGAATAAAGAAATAGATATACGTAGCCGGCCGTCGAAGCCGGTACCAAAGTTCAAACTTGAGAATAGCGAGAAACATGCGAGGAAGAATAAGAAGGGTAGAAATGACGCTGGTGATTACCCCACCCCCTAGCCCCCTCCCCTCCGGGAGAGGGGGAACTAGTCTTAGGTTTAAATTCTAGGTCTAGGACTCTAAAATCTAAAAGCTAGTCCCCCCTCTCCCGGAGGGGAGGGGGCTAGGGGGTGGGGTTACGCCAATGCCACCTTCCGCTCAGCCTGCGCAATGCGGGCGAAGTACACGTCCTCCAGGGTAGGGGTGATGCCCTCATAGTCTGAGCCGGGCTGCGCGTCGCTGACCACGTGCACGATGGTGCGGCCGGCAAACAGGCGCGTCGAAATCACTTGCTGCTCCTGTTGCAGGACGGACAACTGGTCTTTGTCCACGGTGCGGCGCCAGAGCTGGCCGTTCAGCTCCTGCATCACCAGCAGCGGGTCGCCGGTGAGTAGCACCTGGCCTTTGTTGATGATGGCCATGTTGCGGCACAAGTCGCTCACGTCGGATACAATGTGCGTACTCAGAATCACAATGATATTCTCCCCAATTTCGGCCAGCAGGTTGTGGAAGCGGTTGCGCTCGGCTGGGTCGAGGCCGGCAGTGGGTTCATCCACGATAATCAGGCGCGGGTTGCCCAACAGCGCCTGCGCAATGCCGAAGCGCTGCTTCATGCCGCCGGAGTAGCCGCCCAGGTTTTTCTTGCGCACCTCGTAGAGGTTGGTGCGCTGGAGCAAGCCGTGTACTACCTCGCGCCGTTGCTTGCTGTCGCTGAGGCCTTTGAGTACGGCAAAGTGGTCGAGCAGCTGTTCGGCCGAAATCTTGGGGTACACGCCAAACTCCTGCGGTAGGTAGCCCAGCACCCGGCGCACGGCGTCTTTATTGCGCAGCACATCTATATCGCCCAGCGTGATGCTGCCGCTATCGGCCTCCTGTAGGGTAGCAATGGTGCGCATCAGCGATGACTTGCCGGCGCCGTTCGGGCCGAGCAGGCCAAACATGCCGGTCGGGATGCGCAAGGATACATTTTGGAGGGCGCGTACGCCGTTGCCATAGGTCTTCGATAAATTCTCGATAAGTAGCTCCATCGTGCTGCTGACTGATTGGTAAGGGATAGGAATGATGGGGATAAGATAGCGGAAACGCTATAGAAGTTGCGTAGTAATATTTATTTCTCGCAGAGGAGTGTGGAGGTAGGCGCAAAGGTCCGCAGAGCGCGACGACAGTTGACGTTAGAACTCCGCGCACCTCTGCGAGAAATTCGTTTTACCTTCGCAACCGTAAAACATTACCACTATGCTTCGTACGCACACCAATGGCGAGCTTCGCCTCGAAAATGCTGGTCAAACTGTAACGCTTGTTGGTTGGGTGCAGCGCACCCGCGACAAAGGCGGCATTTTCTGGATTGATCTGCGCGACCGGTACGGCATCACGCAATTGGCACTGGAAGAAGGCCGCGAGGCCGAAACCCTACGCGAAGCCGCCCGCGAGCTGGGTCGCGAGTTCGTGATTCAGGTGACCGGCAAAGTGGCCGAGCGCTACTCCAAAAACGACAAGATGCCCACCGGCGCCATCGAAATCCGAGTAGAAAGCCTGGAGGTGCTCAACCCGGCCAAGCTGCCGCCCTTCCTCATCGAAGACGACACTGACGGCGGCGACGACCTGCGCATGAAGTACCGCTACCTCGACCTGCGCCGCACGCCCGTGCGCCAGAATTTGATGCTGCGCCACCGCATGGCCCAAGCCGTGCGCCGCTACCTCGACGCGCAACAGTTCATCGAGGTGGAAACGCCCGTGCTCATCAAAAGCACGCCCGAAGGCGCCCGCGACTTTGTGGTGCCCTCGCGCATGAACCCCGGCGAGTTCTACGCCCTACCCCAGTCGCCCCAAACCTTCAAGCAGCTCCTGATGGTATCGGGCTTCGACCGCTACTTCCAGATTGTGAAGTGCTTCCGCGACGAAGACTTACGCGCCGACCGCCAGCCGGAGTTCACGCAGATTGACTGCGAAATGGCGTTTGTGGAGCAGGAAGATATTCTGAACACCTTCGAAGGCTTGGTGCAATACCTGTTTAAAGAGGTGAAAGGCCTGGAAATCGGCAAGCTACCCCGCATGGACTACGCCGATGCTATGCGCTACTACGGCAACGACAAGCCCGACACGCGCTTCGAAATGAAGTTTGTGGAGCTGAACGACGTAGTGAAAGGCCAGGGCTTCCCGGTGTTCGACAACGCCGAGCTGGTCGTAGGCATCAACGCCATGAGTTGCGCCGCCTACACCCGCAAGCAGGTAGATGAGCTGACGGAGTTCGTAAAGCGCCCCCAACTGGGTGCTACCGGCTTGGTATACGCCCGCGTAGAAGCCGGCGGCACCGTGAAGTCTTCGGTGGATAAGTTCTACTCGCAGGAGGAGCTACAGAAGTGGAAAGCTGCTTTCAACGCCAACGAGGGTGATTTGCTGCTGATCTTGGCCGGCCCTGCCGATAAAACCCGCAAGGCCCTGAGCGAACTGCGCCTAGAAATGGGCCAGCGCCTCGGCCTGCGCGATAAGGATACCTTCTCGGCCCTGTGGGTAGTAGACTTTCCCCTGCTCGAATACATCGAGGAAGAAGGCCGCTACTTCGCGATGCACCACCCCTTCACCTCGCCCAAGCCCGAGGACGTGGCCCTGCTCGATAACCCCGAAACCATCGGCCAGGCCCGCGCCAACGCCTACGATATGGTCATCAACGGGGTAGAGGTAGGGGGCGGCTCCATCCGTATCCACGACCGCGCCGTGCAGGCCCAGATGTTCTCCTTACTCGGTTTTAGCCCCGAGGAAGCGCAGGCGCAATTCGGCTTCCTGCTCGACGCTTTTGAGTACGGCGCCCCGCCCCACGGCGGCATCGCCTTCGGCTTCGACCGCCTGTGCAGCCTCTTTGGCGGCGCCGACTCTATCCGCGACTTCATCGCCTTCCCCAAGAACAACTCGGGTAGGGACGTGATGATTGACTCGCCCTCCGAGATTTCGCAGGCGCAACTGAAGGAGTTGAGTATTAAGACGGATGTGGTAGCGGGGAAGTAGAATTTCTAGAAAGTAACACACATAAGAAAGGGGCGCCTGATACTTCAGGCACCCCTTTCTTATGTGTGAATAGGTATGTTAGAAACCCAGGCCCACGGCCATAGCGCGCAGGGGGGTAGGAAGGTCGGCGCCTTTGGTGGCGGCGCCGGAAGTCAGGTTGATGGTGTACACGCTGGCGCTGGTGCCTACCGTCAGCACAGCAAAGCCGGTGCCGCTGGTGCCGCCAATGTCAAAGCCGTTCACGCCGGTGGTGTTCACGCCTAGTGCGCCCACTGCTACCAGAGTACCGTTGTTAGGTGGGTCCTGGCGGTAGAGCTGGTCGTTGTTCGAGTCGATGTTGTAGAGTACCGTGGTGGTGGTACCAGCGAAGTTGTTGGTGTAGGCCGATGCCGTTACGTTGGGTGTACCTGGGTTCAATGGGCCATCTATAATAGCCACACCATCAATTGGGTTCACGCGCAGGTTGATACCTGTGTTGCTTATAATGCGGATGCGGTCTGCCACTGGATTGAAATCAAACCCAAATTCCACACCCGTGAGAGGTAGAAGCACACTGCCCACTACTGTAGCCGCGCCCGACGACATATTGATGGTATACACACGGTTAGTGCTGCCCAAGCCGTAGAGCTGGCCGGTAGCAGGGCGCATGTCTAGGCCCAAAATCTGCTCACCGCTCTGCACGCCCGTAATCGGCTTCGATACCTGCGTTTGGGGGCTGGTGGGGTTGAAGGTGATGAAGTTGTTGCTGGCATCTACGCCGTAGGCGACTGCCTGGGTAGGAATGGCCAACCCGATAATGTTGTTATCGTCGTCGAAATCGTCGTAGCGCGTGGCGCGGCCTAAGGTTAGGTCAATTTTGTATAGGCCCGAGCGATTGTCTACGGTGAGAGCGGCGAATGCGTCGTTGGTGCCGGCGGCAATGTCGAAACCACTCATGCCCGTCACGTTCACGCCTAAGTCGCCAATGGCTACCAGCGTACCGTTGTTGGGTGGGTCTTGGCGGTACAGTCGGTCGGTGGCTGGGTCAATGTCGTAGAGCGTCGTTGTGGCGGTGCCCGATACCGAGTTGGTGTAGGCCACAGCCGAAATAGCCGCGTTGGTCACGCCGTTGATGCTGCCATCGGTTGCCACTACGCCGCCGGTTTCAGGGTTCAGGCGCAGGTTCTGGCCGGTGTTGGTTACCAGGCGCAGGCGGTCTACGGTAGGGTTGAAGTCGATGGTGGCCATCGTACCGTTGATAGCAGGGGTGAAGGGGGCAGTTCCTACCATACGCGCTGCGCCGGTAGTAGGGTTGATAACGTAAAGTCGGCTAGTGTTGCCTAACCCATATAATTGGCCGGTGGCAGGACGGTAGTCGATGCTTATAATCTTCTCGCCGCTTTGCAGACCCGTGATGGTAACGGGGGCAGGCGATTCGTCGGCATCATTAGCATTTAACGACAACAGTTGGTTGTTGTCAGTCAGCGCCTGAAATCCCAGGTCGATTTTATCAACAGTAAGATCTTCCGAGTCGTCGTTGCAGGCAGTGAACATGCCTGACAGACCGAATGCTAAAGCCAGCGTGCCGGCAGTTTTTAGAAAGGAGTGTTTCATTGTGCTAGGGTTATTATTATACTACCCCAGCCTTACGGCACCCACTAGCGTTCAGATTGAATCAGCTTAATAATATATATAACTATTTGATATACAGTCATTAAAAAGAAATTAAAGCTAAATTAATAAGTTTTAATACCCTTTTTTAGCTGGAAGGAGAAATAGCACTGCCGTACCCCGAGGCCGTAGCAAACGCCATTAGTAATAAGAAATAGGCAAGCGTATAAGCATGCACGTTGGCGGCGCCATAGGTAAGTAAAACAAGCTGTTGGAAAATTTTCTTGAAATGGAGCTAGGGATTTTAGAGCTTATTTAGATATTTGTCTAAATATAAAACTAGTACTTGAACGCTCTCTTCAAAGCCCTCAACGACCCTACTCGCCGCGCCATCCTGGAATTGCTGCGCGACGGTCCCCGGACGGCCGGCGACATTGCCGAGGCCTTCCACTTCTCCAAGCCTACCATCAGCCACCACCTCGACCTGCTCCGCCAAGCCGACCTCGTCACCAGCGACAAGCAAGGCCAGTTCGTGACCTATACCCTGAACATGACGGTGTTTGATGAGATTATCGGTTGGATGATGCAGTTCAAAAATTCTTCCGATACCACTACTACATGAAGCCTTTATTCTCTATCCGTCAGAAGGTTGTATTGTGCAGTATTGTCGTCTTGCCACTACTATACATGCTATTCCTACTGGCTACGCTACCCTCCACGCAGTACCAGCATATCCCCTGGATCTTTTTATTGCCGATAACGGTAGCCCTCACGCAGATACTCACTGATTTTAGATTAATTGGTGCGCAACTAGTTCATATAGAGCGGTTTATTGGCAACCGTAGTCTTCGCAAGTCACACGGAGTAATAATAGCGTTTCTGAGCCTGCATTTCTGTTACTACTTGTACAATACCACGCATCCTGATACGATTTCGCCACAGTGGGTAGCAACTGTCATAGCTGTGTTCATGGCATTAATAGGCAATTATCAGGTAGCGTTAGGCCAGCCGAACTACTTGCTCCTTACGTTCAACACGCCTTTTATGCAGCACTACGGCGACTTGGTGACACGCAGTTACAGGCTAGCGGGGCGATTGTTATTTGCGAGCGGACTGCTGGTAATGCTACCCATATGGATCCTACCGGCTACCTATGCGCTGTTTCTTGTTGTCAGCTTAATACTAGGAGCTTATCTGCTAGCTGTTTTGCTTTTTGGTTGGCAATGCGGGCAGCGTTGGGTGCAGTTGAAAGTAGCTGCGGAAGGGCAATTGTAAAAGATTCATCATTCTATCTTCTCGCAGTATGAAAACAAACCTTTCCTTTTGGCATTTGCTGACGTTGGTATTATTGGTATTACCTACTATTTATTTAACAGGAGTATGGGATGAGCTACCTGCACAAATCCCTACCCACTTCGACATTAATGGGCAGCCAGATGGCTATACTGCCAAGGAGTCGATGTGGTGGCTGTGCCTGGTGGCACCGCTTGGCACCTATTTGCTACTGACGTGGTTGCCACGCTTCGATCCCAAACGGCGCATAGATAGTGCTGCTACCAACTTTCAGAAACTCCGCCTGACGTTGGTGGCCGGTTTGAGTGTATTCGGCTGCATGAGCTTATATGCAGCACTTCATCCTGGTACAATGATCGGAAAAGGAGGAGTGCTGGCGTTAGGTATTTTCTTCGCGCTACTCGGCAACTATCTCACGACAGTTCGCCCCAACTATTTTGTGGGCATCCGAACACCGTGGGCGCTGGAATTTCCCGCGATATGGGAGAAAACCCACCGGCTGGGCGGGCGGCTGTTCTTTTGGTCAGGACTGGTGGTGATGATAGCTACAGTTGTAGTATCCACCAAAGTCGCTAATACGCTGCTGGCCACGTTAATTCTAACTTCGGTGGTCATCACCTACGGGTACTCCTACGGCGTGTACCGCCAACAAGAGAAAACACTAGGGTAGTAGAACTGTTGAGATACATCAGCTCGAAACTCCTATCTTCGGCAGTAGTCCTCCTACCCTATAAATTCCCGGCCGGTATGAATGCCCTCCGCCACGTCGACTTGACGAAAGTCTTTCTTGTTGATATAGAAACAGTTCCCTGCGAAGATTGCCACAGCAAACTGAGCACCGAGCGCCAAGCGTTGTGGGATAAGTTTTGTGGCAAGCGGCACCAGCGCGAAATCACGGAGGGTAAAACAACCAGCGAATTGTTCGGCAACGCGGGGCTATACGCCGAGTTTGGCAAAATCGTGTGCATCTCGGTGGGCTACTTCCGCATGCTACCCGATGAGACGCTAGAGTTCCGCGTGAAGTCCTTCGCCGATGATGATGAGTGCGTGGTGCTGAAAGGCTTTGCCAACTTGCTGGACCGCCACAAGCCCTTTGGCGACATGCGCAGCCGCTTCCCCGGCGCCTCGCCCGATGGCTATTTCCTGTGTGCCCACAACGGCCGCGAGTTCGATTACGCCTACCTGGGCCGCCGCATGGTGATTTGCGGCATTTCTCTACCCCCCATGCTCGACATTGCGGGCTACAAGCCCTGGGACCTGCCCCACCTGCTCGACACCATGGATATGTGGAAGTTTGGCGACAACAAAGGCTATACGTCGTTGGCCTTATTGGCGGGCGCCTTCAATATTCCGTCACCCAAAGACGATATCGACGGCTCGCAGGTAGGGGAGGTATATTGGAAAGAAAAGAATCTGGCGCGCATCGTTACCTACTGCCAGAAAGATGTAGAAACCACTGCCCGCGTGCTGCTGCACCTCAGTGGGCAACGTGAACTGTGGTCTACCGTGGAGCTGATCCACATGCCCTGGCCCGATGTGAAGATGCAGGTGGCGTAAGCAAGAACCGCTGTTATTCTAAACAAAGCGAAGGACCTTATCATGTTGAACGAGTCGTTGTTGCGACAGTCGTTCATACGTGATAAGGTCCTTCGCTTTGTTTAGAATAACAGCGGTTTTTGCCTGAGCAAACACTTCTACAGCAGCCCGCTTACCA
>NZ_JAHWGL010000057.1 GCF_019334315.1 Hymenobacter profundi | reverse complement strand
TCCAACTACTAAAGACAACTTTTTTTTCAGTGTCCTCGTAGCAGCTGCTTCCGGTGGAAGCGGGGTGCAAAAGTAAGCAGCTTGCTTGAAATTGCAAGCATCCAGCAAAAACTTTTTTTTTACCTGGACCGCTCTTCGCCATAGGCCAAGAGACCTGCTGCTTGATTCAACCGCACCGCGTTTCGGTTTGGGAGTGCAAAAGTGCGGCTTGCTCCGCAACTTTCCAAATACTAGCCTACACTTTTTTCAATGTAAGAACTATGATTGGTTTCATCGCGCTGATTAGTAACTCATTACTATACCTCAATAGTTCATCATGCTTCTGTTTTTTCAATTACCCTTGAAGAAATTAGTGAAAACAGGCTTAAACAAGCGAGGGCGTTGCGTATCGTATGAGTAAATTGTTTGACCTAACTGTTGTAAGAAAGGCAAACCAATAGAGGCATATTCGTACGTACCGTCGTTTAAAACGCCATTTTTGTTTACATATAGGATAGCGCTGAGCATAAACTCGGTTTGCTGTGTTGTATCTATAAAGTAGGCGACATCGGCGAGATACCCGTGTGACATGCCTACTACATTGTAGATGCGCAGACTAGATTGGCTAGGAATACTTCCTCGGCGGCCATAGAAAAGATACTTCTTATAAGAGTCGAAAAACCCAGAAGCCGCGTATGGTTTGTAGCGAGAACCGTGGGGGGTACTATATAGATAGTGTCGAAGAAACGCGTAATCATTGGGCGTTAGCATGAAGCGTTGGGGTGCGGGCATCGCTTCAGGGAATAGAACAGTCTTCAGTATGGTAGTGGCATCTTGTAAGGATAAGTAATTGGCAGTGGTGAAATCGTAGGGATGCTGGATGAGACGGCCGCCACTCCGATACGCTCGACCTTTGTTGATACGCCCTAGTGGAGAGGAATAGGAAAGAGGATTTGCAGCGGCTGGTTGATGATAGATGATCTGATTCGTGGCCGCGCTGTAAAAATCAATAGGATTGGTGTGACGGTTAGCGGCCGTATCGCACGGGGCAAAACGGCGGGTGATGCGGACAGATGGGTAGCCCAATTGCCAGAGTCGCTCATTAAGCTGTTGCTGTCCTATAAATTCATAGAGCCGATTATAAGCTTTGTTATCGCTGACCAACAGCATGCGCTTTATATAATTGCCTACTGTGTTTACCTGGTCAGAGTCGGCGGAGGGGTGGTAGGGGGCTGCTGTTTGGCAACGGTAGGCTACGCCAGTTGCCATTGGGCTGCGGCGCGTGAGGCCCGGTTGGTGTAGGCGGTTGATCTTTTCGAGGGCCAGCGCAGCGGTTGGTAGCTTTACTAGGCTGGCAGGATTGAAATACTGCTTGTCGTTTAGACGAAAAGTATGCTGTGTGAAATGGGGCTGATTTTGACTGTCGCGGTCAATTTGGGTATATAATATCTGTACCTCATACGTACTGGCGTGTTGGAGCACAGGCTGCAACAGCGGGTTGGTGCGTAGCAGACTATCCAGCAAAGGACTATCGGCAGACGATGAACGGGTGGATGACGGAGCAATTTGTATTGGCTTAGCCCCTACCCTACCCTCAGAGCCGCTGACGATCAACAGAACCATCAGTAAGCAGACGCAACTGCTATGTAGTGCAATGTTGTTGATCGTATTCATTCGAAGTTATTCTGTGACGGCGGTATGCCGCCGGGCCAATAGCAAGTTGGAATCGTTTTGCCGCCAATTGTAGCCGGTTCCAAAGGGCAGCGGGCGCGGGGCATGCAACGAATCGGTATAGGCCGCCGTCAACTCGGGTTGATAATGCCGTGCAAATAGATTGATGGGGCGCTTATAGGTGCCGTAGTAGGTGAACTGCCACTCCGCGGGGCGGAAATATTTCATGGCAATACCTGAGTCGTCTTGCAGCACAACGTTGCTGCGCGTCAAGATCAGGTTGCGCACTTTGCTGAAGTAGGCTTTGTGCATGAGGTAGGTAGCCGATTTTACATAGGTGGTCAACGGCCCGAGGCTGCGCACGTATTGTAGCGCCGCGGCTTTAGTAGTCCCTAGCTTCCAGTCGCTAAGATCAGCTGAGAAGTAGTAGACTTGCTGTTCCTGCCCCGTTTTATTGCGCATTGTCAACTCGACGCCGGGAATAATTTTGGGGCCAGGGTGATGAATGGTGGCCGTATCTGCTTCTGTCAGCTGCCCTTGAGTATCGAGCTGCACATAGCGCACTTGCTCTACAAGATGTCCAGTGCGCGTAGCAAAGAGTAACAGCAACGGTAAGGCGCCATCCAATTCCACTGATTTCAGATTAACAGCCATATCGTTAGTCCGGAAGAAGCTGAAGTTCAGCACAGACCAGAGCGAGGCTTTAATGGCTGGAAACAGCGTGGGATTTTCGAGGGTAGCGCGTGCAGGTACGGTGCCAACTGGTTCCAAGCCTATCAACACGTATTTCTGGCTGCTGGGAAACACCGTGACGACGTTGAGCAGATCGGGGCCGCTGAATGGGTAGAAAATAGTGGCGCTATGTTGACGAATGGAATCTAGCTCAGTGGCTGCCCATTGCTGAATCTTTTCGGTTCGGGTTTGATGATACCTGGCCCAGCTTTGCGCTTGGTTGGCTGCAAATGCCTGCCAAGCCGGTTGAACCGTGAGGGGGTATAGGTCGCTATTCCGGCTAACGCGCTGACCAGCGAGGTAGGCCGCCACGTTTTGCACAGAGGTAGTATCGGTGGCCGGTGGCGGGGTAGGAGCAGCGGCAACCGTATCGGAGACGGGAGGCGGCGCGGCAACAGTGGGTGTCGCTGGTTGCTCAGGGGTAGAAGTTTTTTGTTCGGAACACGCTGCTGTTACTAAAAAGCAAAAGGGCGTTATGAAGCGAAGGAAGCGAATACGCATGGAGTATTGCATAGGAAACGAAACTCTGGCTATACTAATAACAGGCAAGTTATTCGCCTCGACTGACTTTAAGTAGGCGAATTATAGATGTTGCTTGCGTTACTTAGTAGTTAGCAGTTTTACTCATCAAACAGTCGTTGTAGACTGACGACGGCTGAGGAAATATATCCCTACTCCGCCTAGGAGCGTTAGGAGGCCATAGAGCGACTCGGTTGGTTGGTCGCGCAGCAAGTAGAATAGCGTCCAGCCGCTGAGGAGTAGAAAGAGTAGCGGCGTGAAGGGGTAGCCCCAGGCTCGGTACGGTCGTGGCAGATGTGGCTGTCGCCAGCGCAGCACAAATAGCCCTAGTACCGTGAGGAACGTAAATAGGTTGAGCACGAATCCGGCATAGACCAATACCTGTTGGAAGCTGGATGCCAGAATGAACAATAAGGTAAGTCCCGTTTGCAGCAGCATAGCCCGCACCGGCACGCCAGCGTTGCTTACTACTGCCAGGCTACGCAGCCCCGACAAATCCTCTCCCATTACCTGCACAATGCGCGGTCCGGCAAAAATCATGGAGCTGATGGTGGAAATCAGCAACACGGCAATCAAGCCTCCCATAAACCGGCCACCAGTGGAACCGAAAAGTTGGTTGGCTACTACGAAGCCTACCTCTACCTGCCCTTTCAGCTTGGTGAGTGGCGCGGCGTAGAGAAACACGAAATTCAGTCCTATATATAAGAGTAGCACGATGCTAGTGCCCGTCAGCAAGATGCGGGGCAGGTTGCGTTGTGGTTCTGCTACCTCCCCGGCCAAATATACGGCAGCGTTCCAGCCAGAATAAGCGTACGACACATAGATAAGCGACACGGCAAATGCCGGACTCAGCAGTAGATGCCAGTCGCCGGGCTGCGGAATGAAGCGGATGGGCTGCGGCACTGCCACCGCTACCCCTACTCCAATGAAGGCTACGAGCACCATTACCTTCACCACCGTTACGAAAACTTGCAACCGACTGCCCGCCCGCGTGCTAGTAGCATGCACCGCCGTAAGCAGCAACACAACCATGATGGACAACACCTTGGGCTCTATACCAGGCCATACATTGGCGGCATAGCTGCCCAAGGCCATAGCAGCCAAGGCAGTAGGTGCCGCAAAGCCTACCGTAGCCGACACCCATCCCGACAGAAACCCCACGACCGGATGGTAGATCTGGGATAAATAGTGATACTCGCCACCCGAGCGGGGTAGGGCGGCAGCTAACTCGCCGTAGCTCAGTGCCCCACACAGCGCAATCAACCCGCCCACGGCCCACAGCGCCAAAAGCACGAAGCCGCTCTGGATGTCTACCACCTGAAATCCCAGACTCGTGAAAACGCCCGTGCCTACCATATTGGCTACCACAATGGCGACACCGGTAGTGAAGTTGATTTTGTAGGTGGATACGGGAGAAGTCATTAGTAGAATATTCAACCTAAAGATGCAGAATTAAAAAGCCCGCGCTGTCGGGCAAGACAGGCGGGCTTGTAGGAGTAGGCGCAGTGAAAGGCAGACGCTGTGACTTAAGCCACCACTTTCGGACGCTTGTAGAGAGGCACAGTGCTGCACGGCTCGCCGTACATAATGCTGCTGGCCACCGGCAACAGTCGCTGCATAATGGCCACATAGGCATAGGTAGGCACTTCTTTTTCGCCGCAGCCTTTAATTACCAGCTTGGCGTCGCGGTAGTCCTCGGGGTTGACGGCGGCAATAGCTTCCTGAAAAAGTGACTGTTCCAGCGCAGCCAGGTCACCGAACACGTAGCGGTGGGCGTGGCCTTGCAGTTTCGCGGCCAGCACCATATAAGCCCAGGTAGGCACAATGGCATCGGCAGAGCAAATAATGGCCACGTTCTTTCCATCAAACTGCGACCAGTCGTGGTTCTTGACGAACTCGCGAAAGTCTTTCTCGCGCAGTATCAGACCGTGGAACAGGTTGTCTTTGATATCGTAGACCACCCGCTCGCCGGGGTGCAGCAACTCTTCCAGATTGAAGGTAACCAAGCCACTCTGGGCCACGCGGTTAATGATTTCTTCCATGCTAGTGCGTCAGAGCTACACTCTGGGTTTGGGCGTTGTGGTATAAACTTCTTTGAGATAAAACGGCTCGTAGTAGGCTACGTCCCGAAATTCCTGCCGCTGGTAAGCCTCGTATGCCAGCGCCCCCACCGCAATAGCCGACGGCTGCACGCCGGTCAGAAACCGCACTTGAGGGCTGGCAGCTACTAGAGGTTGGAATTTATTGGCCCCGCTACCAAAACATAACAACCGGTGGTGGGCTAATTGTTCGGCAAAACTATGCTCATCCAAGATGAGGGGGGTAGGCGCCAGCACCGTTTCGGCCGCGTGGGTGTAGAGGGCCGTGTATACTTCCATACGACGGGCATCCAGCATGGGGCAGAACAAGTAACGCTCGGGCTGTGCCGTGGTAGCGGCCACCTGCACGGCCAAGGCTTGCAAGGTACTTACGGCCAGCAAGGGGATATCCAACGCAAAGCACAGTCCTTTGGCGGCAGCTGCCCCAATACGTAAGCCAGTATAAGAACCAGGACCATCGGAAACAGCCACGGCGGCGAGGTCGCGCAAGGAGTGGCCGGTGTTTTCAAGAAGCTGATGGGTCAGGACGCTTACGTGCGAGGAGTGCGACTTCTCCAGTCGAAGTTCCGACTGGCCTACCAGCTCACCAGCACGGTGCAGGGCCACAGAACAAATAGGCGAAGAGGTTTCGAGGGAGAGAATAAGCGCAGACATAGTGCAAAGGTAGGGAGATGGCCGGGTTGGTTGTGCTACTCAGAACCAAGTTGGTTTAGCCGCAGGCTAGAGTTGCCTTTCTATTACCTCAAGCAAACGCTTATAAACAAGTAGCCCCGCTACCTGCATCATTGGCAAGTGGCGGGGCTACTCGTTTCTATTATCGACCTACTTTCCGCTTTTCTTGGCGTCGGGACGGGTTTTGCTTTCCGGGGTGCCGGGTTTCAGCAAGGCCTGGTAGCGGGGCTGGTCGTTGAGGACGTTCATTGCCATCAGAATATCGGGGTCGTCGTCGAAGGTGGCTTCAATCTGACCTTTCTGGAAGTAGTAGCGCGACACGATTTCCTGCTCCAACATCTCCTTGATTTCGGGCTTGAAGCGTACTAAATCATTGGCTTTGTTGGTGGATACCTTCTTGCGCATACCTTCCAGCTCAGCTTTTATATCCTCGTAGTGCTTCTCGGCCTTGGCTTGCTTAGTGAGGGTAGCTAGGCTTTTCTCCATGTCGGTAGAATAATTGATATCCTTGCCTGACACGTACTGCACAAACTTCTGGTAGTCGGCCTCCGAAATTTTGAATTGCCGGGCCGCAGCAATGGTCGGGTGTTCGGAGCGGTAGCGCGTGGCGTAGTCAAAGAGGTAGCCTTTCTGAATCAGCACCCGCGAAATGTCGGCGAGGGGTTTTTCCTCCACAGCCACGTCGGGGGCTACGCCACCGCCGTCGTACACCACGCGGCCGGCCTGGGTTTTGAACGCCGTGCGCAACGAATCGGGCACCTTGCCCAGCGTACCATCATCGGCGCGGTGCGAGTAGTCGATTTCCTGAATGCAACGGCCGCTGGGAATGTAGTATTTGGCCGTCGTCACTTTCAGCTGCGAGTTGTAGCTGAGCGGCCGTGTGGCTTGCACCAGCCCTTTGCCAAACGTGCGCTCCCCAACCAGCACGGCACGGTCGTAGTCCTGCAACGTACCTGATACAATTTCCGAAGCCGAAGCCGAACGGTTGCTCGTGATGACTACAATCGGAATTTGCGTATCGAGCGGCTGGTCCAGCGCTTTGTAGGTTTTGTTCCAGTCGGTCACCTTGCCTTTGGTGCTCACGATATCGAGGCCGCGGTCCACGAACAGGTTCGAGATGTTCACCGCTTCATTAAGCAGGCCACCGGGGTTGTCGCGAATATCAAACACGATTTTCTTGGCGCCCATTTCCTTGAGCTTGGTCACGGCTGTGCGCACCTCGCGGCTGGCATCCACGGTGAAGCCAGAAAGCTGGAAGTAACCGATATCATTGGAAATCATACCATAATACGGCACGTTCTCCACCTGAATCCGGTCGCGGGTGATGCTGATTTCGGCAGGCTGCTCCTGCCCGTAACGCGTCACTATCAGCTTCACTATTGATTGCGCCTGACCTTTCAGCAGCTTGCTTATATCAGCATTTGACTTTTTATCGACGTTCACGCCGTTAATAGTCAGGATTTCGTCACCGGGTAGGAGGCCAGCTTTCTGAGCCGGGTAGCCCTCGTATGCAGCCTGCACCACGGTTTTGCCGTTGCGCTTCGCCACAATGGCTCCAATGCCGCCATACTGCCCGCTCACCATCGTCCGGAAGTCCTCGATATCATCCTCCGGAATATAATTGGTGTACGGGTCCAACGACTTGAGCATGGCGTCGATACCCGTTTTCACCACTTTCGAGGGCGTAATCTCGTCCACGTAGTAGGTGTTTACCTCCTTGAACAACGTGGCGAAGATGTCTAGGTTCTTGGCTATCTCGAAGTAGCGCTCATTGTCTGGGGCACGAAAAGCAACCAGCGATAGGGCACCGCTCAGGGCTAGGCCCGCAATATATCGTTTGCGCATAGGGTAGGTAACAGCGAAGGTAAAAGACCTGCGTGCCCTACCCTACCGGTGCGGCAGTCGGGCGCGCGTCGCTCAGAAAACGCTCTAGCCCTGAAATTAATTTTTTTTCAACCAGCGCGAAAGGCTTTTTTTCTTTGCCAGTATAGATAATTGCCAGCCGATCTACTGGATGGCCGCCATCGGCCTCCAAGAGACGATATTTATTCAGCCGATAAGCCTCGCGCAACAGGCGCTTGAGATAGTTACGGTCTACGGCACGCTTGAAGCTACGTTTACTCACGCTCACGAGCACTTGCGGCGGTGCAGTAGTAGACGCGGTGGCAGGCAACCACACGAGCCGCAGGGGATATAAACCGAAAGAAGAACCCCGGCCGAAAAGCTCTTCAATGAGCTTTTTGCGGCACAGATGTTCTTCTTTCGGAAAACTGTATTTTTTAGCTGCTGGCTGGTGGCTATTGGCTGTTAGCTCGTTCACGGGGCTAGTGTTCGCGGGATGAGCAAGCTAACAGCTATCAGCCAATGGACTAACAGCTAAATCGAAACCTAGCGCTTATGACGACCTTCGTCGGATACGGTCAGGCGCTTGCGGCCTTTGGCACGGCGGCGAGCAATAACGTTGCGGCCATTAACGGTTTCCATGCGCGAGCGGAAACCGTGCTTGTTACGACGCTTGCGCTGCGAAGGCTGAAAAGTACGTTTCATGATATGGGTAAGTGACTCAATGACAGTTGTAAGGCCGGCAAAGGTACAAGGCCTTTTTGTAAAAGGCAATGCTCAACTGCTTTTTCTACCAAATCGTCGCCTTTTCGTTGCTAAAATTCGTAGAATTTACCCAACTACTTATCCTGCTATTTCCTACGGATAAGCGTAGTTTTACGACCATATTCCGCTCTTTACCGCGTGGGGCTGCCTGCATGATTCACTACTACCTTTCCTTTGAAAATCCGCTGACGTCCTACATCCAGGTGCAACTCACCCTGGAAGTGCCCGCAAATGCGGCCCAGCCGCTGGAATTGCAGCTGCCAGCCTGGCGGCCGGGCCGCTACGAGCTGCAAAACTTCGCTCAGAAACTCCAGCGCGTAGAAGTGGAAGATGCGCAATCGGGCGAGGCCCTACCCTACCGCAAAATCACTAAGGACCGTTGGACGGTAGCCAACACGGCGGGCCGTACGGTGCGCGTGCGCTACAACTTCTACGCTCACCAAATGGATGCCGGCGGCTCCTGGCTTGATGAAAGTCAGCTCTACCTGAACCCGGTGCAGACACTACTCTACGCCGAGGGGCGGCAGCAGGAGCCCTGCCAGTTGCAGCTGGCCCTACCCGACGCCTGGCATATTGCCTGCGGCCTACCCCAGAGTGCCCCCAATACGTTGGCTGCCACATCGTTTGACCAGCTAGTGGATGCGCCACTTATCGCCAGTCCTACCCTGCTGCAACGCACTTACGAAGTGCAGGGTATCCCCTTTCACATCTGGATACAGGGAGCGTGCGTGCCCGACTGGCCGCAAATCATCAAGGATTTCGGAGCTCTCACAGAGGAAAATCTAGCCGTATTTGGTGGTGATTTTCCGGTGAGTGATTATCACTTCCTCAACCAGATCTTACCCTACAAGCACTACCACGGAGTAGAGCATCACAACTCTACGGTGATTACGCTGGGACCGGCGGAGCTGCTGATGACGCACGGCTTGTATAAGGAGTTGTTGGGCGTGAGCTGCCACGAGCTATTCCATACCTGGAACGTGAAGAGCATCCGGCCGGCCGAGATGCAGCCCTACGATTTTACCAAGGAAAACTACTTCCGCACCTGCTACATTGCCGAGGGCGTAACCACGTATTACGGCGACTACCTGCTGGCCCGGTCCGGCATATTTTCGGCGGCGCAATACTTCACGGAGCTAAACGGCGTGCTGCACAAGCACTTCGACAATTACGGTCACCAGAACCTGTCGTTGGCCGATGCCTCGATGGACCTATGGCTGGATGGCTACAAACCCGGCGCGCCCGACCGCAAGGTGTCGGTGTACCATAAGGGTGCGCTGGTGGCGTTGCTGCTCGATCTTACCCTACGACAGCTCAGCCAGCACCAACGAAGCCTCGACGATGTGATGCGGCGCCTCTATGAAGATTTCGGCAAAACTGGGGTGGGCTACACCGAGGAGGACTACCAGCAGGTAGTGCGCGAGGTAGCCGGCCGCGACATGCAGACCTATTTCGACAAGTTTGTGTACGGCACAGCGCCGCTGGAAGAGTCTCTGAACAAAGCCCTACGCTTTGTGGGCTGCACGCTGCGCACGGTTGAAAACGGCTCCGTTTCCGAAGGCAGATTTGGTTTTAGGGCAGCGGTCCGGAACGAACGCACAGAAGTCACCGATATTCTACCCGGCACGCCAGCGGCCGACGCTTTGGCTCTAGAGGATGAAATAGTAGCGGTGAATGGCCGACGGGTAACGCAGAATCTGCAAACGCTGCTGAGCACCGGCACTGGGCGTTACGAACTGGCAGTGTTCCGGCAAAACCAGTTGCGCACGGTTATGCTAATGGCAGACGGCACCGAATTGTACTGGGCAAAAAGAATGGTCGAGAAATTGCCTGATGCAACGGCTGAGCAGCGCTCCAGCTTTCGGCAGTGGCTGAAACAGGAATTTTAACGTCCGTTGAGCTGAATTGAGTAGTACCATGAATCGGCTGCGGGCCTTTTTATTAGTAGGGCCGTTTCTGTTGAGCACTGCCTGCACCCTTATGCCGCGCCAGGAGCGGGGGCATCCGGCTGCGCCATTGCCACTCCCCACTTCGGGCACATATGTCCGCCCTATTCTGCGCCAGCCTACCATCTACAAACGGGCGCATCTCGATACCCTTATTCTGCCGGCTGGCCGTGTACTCACCCTCTACCCTGCCCCGCACCCTACCTACGAAAGCCTGCCTACCCCCGCCTGGTTGCGCCCTACCCCCTCGGCTGCCGATGAAGAACTGGACCTGACCGCCGAAGAGCGCGCCCGCCTGCGCACAACTGGCCGCACGGCCCAGCGCGTAGGCCGCACGTTGTGGCTGCGCCCCAGCGCTGCCCCGCCTGTGCGCTTCGTAGACAACCCGGTGGAAAGCGAGGATAACATCGCCTACGAGTATGTAGATGCTATTCCGGCTATTCATCAGTGGCTCATTTCGGTGCACCTCTACGAAGGCGGCTACTTTCTGCTAGTAGACCAGCGCACGGGCCGCCGCACGGAGGTATGGAGCCCACCTGCTATTTCGCCCGATGGGCTGCACTTTGTGTGTGGCAACTCCGATGTGCTGGCTCACTACGACCCCAGCGGCCTACAATTATGGGCCGCCGATGGCCTGCGCTTGCGCAAGCTCTGGGAGCGGCAGGTGGAATGGGGCGTATCCGGCCCACGCTGGCTCGACAACCGCACGATTCTTTTTGAACAAGATTATCTCGAAAAGGGCGATGTAGAAACCCGCATGGTGCGTCTTACCATCATACCATAAAAAAAGCTCCGTCGCTAAACGGAGCTTTTTTTATGGTTTCAGGAGCTATCTAGCTTTTGTCGCTACCCCGGCCGGCTTTGCTGTTGCCGTCTACCGACATAGGTTTGTTGTTCTGCGGATTGCTACGGATGGGCGTTGTGTTTTTGGGGTCCGTGGTAGCTTTGCCATCCGTAGTATTGCCCTGCTGCGACACGTACGTATTATCCAAATTCTGCACCTGCGTGCTGGTGCTGTTGGTATTAGGGCGCGGGTCGATGTTGGTCTTATCGGTTTCGGCCAGCTCGGAAGCGGCTATTTCGTTCTTTTTCATCGTCGTAATGCTTTAGGGTGGATTACTCCTATCTTCTACCCCTTGCACGAGGAAAGAGTTGCCGAAAAGTTGGGATACTAAAAAGGCTGGAACTGCACAAAGCAGCTCCGGCCTTTCGTATAATGAGCGAGTAAGTGACTATTCGGCTACCGACAGGGTAGGAACATTCACCAGATCGGCAAACATTTGCTCGCGAGTTTCAATTTCCTCCTGCGTCAGGTTTAACAAGCGCTCTGTGCCAAACTTCTCTACGCAGAACGACGCCATAGCCGAGCCGTGAATTACGGCGCGCTTCATGTTATCGAAGCTGATGTCGTCGGTAGCGGCGAGGTAGCCGATGAAGCCGCCCGCAAAAGTGTCGCCGGCGCCGGTGGGGTCGAATACTTCCTCCAGAGGTAGAGCTGGGGCGTAGAACATCTGCGCTTTGTTGCCCTTCTTGCAAAACAGCAAGGCGCCGTGCTCACCTTTTTTGATAATCAGGGTCTTAGGGCCCATTGCCATAATCACTTTAGCGGCTTTCACCAGCGAGTACTCGCCGGAAAGCTGGCGGGCTTCCTCGTCGTTGATGCTGAGCACGTCCACCATTTCAATGGTCGTTTTCAGCTCTTCCAGGGCCACGTCCATCCAGAAGTTCATGGTATCCATCACAATCAGCTTGGGCCGATTCACGAGGCGCTGAATGACGAGGCGCTGAATCTGGGGCGTCAGGTTGCCCAGCATCAGGTACTTGCAATCCTGGTAGGAATCGGGTAGGACGGGGTCGAAATCGGCCAGCACGTTCAACTCCGTCGCCAGCGTCTCGCGCGAGTTGAGGTCAGTCGAGTACTTGCCCGACCAGAAAAACGACTTCTCGCCTTGCTTGATCTGTAAGCCTTCGGTATCGGCGCCATGCTCTTCGAGCAGCAGAATATCCGATTGCGGAAAATCATCGCCTACCACGGCTACCAGTTTCACGGGCTTCACCGAGTAACTGGCCGACAGGCTAGCGTAGGTGGCAGCACCACCAATGATTTTGTCGGTTTTGCCGAAAGGCGTTTCCAAGGCATCGAAAGCCACCGTACCGATAACAACCAGGCTCATAAGCAGAGAGGATTAAAAGTGATTCATGCGAAAAGATGCCCCTGCAACGGTGCAACTCATAAAAAAAGTCCCCGAAAATACTTTTCCGGGGACTTTCTGCAAAAACGATGGGTAAATAATGGGGCTCGAACCCACGACCTTCGGAATCACAATCCGACGCTCTAACCAGCTGAGCTATATCTACCGTGTTGGGTATTGATGCCACAAAAGTAGCAGGTTGATCGAAATTTTCAATTACTTGAGAACATTTTTTAAGTAAGTTTTTTCTAACTGTTTGTTGCTCTGAACACAGCGTTACGTTGCGCAACCGCTTCTTGCCCGACTATTCCGCGTACCTTTGTAGTTCGCTTTATCTTCAATACCATGTCCGACACGCCCCACACGCCGCTCTCTTTTGCTGATTTCAAGCTGAATAAGCAACTCTTGAATGCCGTGGCCGAGGCAGGCTTTACGGATCCTACCCCCGTACAGGAGCAAACCATTCCGCTGCTGCTGGCCGGGCACGATGTGCTGGGCATTGCCCAAACGGGCACCGGCAAAACGGCGGCGTTTGGCCTGCCGCTTCTAATGAAGGTGAAGTATGCGCAGGGTATCCACCCGCGTGCCTTGGTGATGGCCCCTACCCGCGAGCTAGCCATCCAGATTGAGAAGCACCTGTTGCAGCTTTCCACGTACACCGACCTACGAATTTTCGCCATTTACGGCGGGCTGGGTCCGAAAACGCAGATTGAAACCATTGCCCAGGGCGTGGATATTCTAATTGCTACCCCTGGTCGCCTGCTGGAGCTGTATCTGAAAGGCGACTTGGTGCTGAAAGAGCTGAAGACACTGGTGCTTGATGAGGCCGACAAAATGATGGATATGGGTTTCATGCCCCAGATCCGGCGTATTCTGGAAGTGATTCCGCGCAAGCGCCAGAACGTGCTGTTCTCGGCTACCATGCCCGACAAGGTGACGACCCTAAGCGAGGAGTTCTTGGAATTTCCGGTGCGCGTGGAGGTGACGCCGCCCGCCCAGCCGGCCCAAACCGTAACACAGGTGCTCTACGAAGTACCCAATCTGCTCACCAAAATCAACCTGCTCGACTACCTCTTTCAAGACCAAGAGACATTCAATCGCGTCATGATTTTCACGCGCACCAAAACGCACGCCGACAATGTGGCCAGCTTTCTGGAACGCAAGGTAGCACCGGGGCAGGTGCGCGCCATCCACGGCAACAAAGGCCAGAACGCGCGCCTCAATAGCATGGATTCATTCCGCAATGGGGAAGCACGCTTCCTAGTAGCCACCGACGTAGCGGCCCGTGGTATTGATGTGCCGCTCGTGAGCCACGTCATAAACTTTGACGTGCCGTTGAATTACGACGACTACGTGCACCGCATTGGCCGCACGGGTAGGGCGCAGCATACCGGCGCGGCTCTCACTTTTGCCAATGAGGCTGAAATGCACCACATCGAGCAGATTGAGGAGCTGATCAAGCAGGACATTCCGCTGCTGCCCCTGCCCGAGGAGGTGAAGGTGATGGACACGCCTTTTGAGGAGCAGCAGAACATGAACCGCGAGATAGATGAACGTCGTCGGCGCGAAGACCCTACCTTTCAGGGGGCGTTTCATGAGCGCAAGGAATGGGTGAAGCCCGGCGTGACCATCGATAAGCGCACCGGTAAATCATACGTAGAAGGACCCAACCGCAGCCAGAAAGGCCGGAAGGTGAACCCATCCAAAGGCAAATCGTCGGCACCCGCCGTGAAAGCGGTGAAAGCAGCCAAGGCAAGGGCACGGGGCAGGCGGAAATAACGATCTAAAAAGACGTCTGTCCTCCTGAGCATTCCACGCATCAAGCGGCGACGAAGGACCTTCTCACGTGAGAACGATTATCGTAACAACGACTCGTTCTGTGGGCATAAGGTCCTTCGTCGCCGCTTGATGCGCGGAATGCTCAGGAGGACAGACGTCTTTTTTGGTTCACCATCTCACTATCTCTCCGCTTCTATTTTGGGGCGAAGTGCTGGAAGATTTCTAAATGGCTGAAGCGCGTTGCTACCATTGTGAAAGCAGCACCCCACAATAGAGCGCTCCAAAACATATGCAGCATAATGCGCCAGCGCGGCACATGCAGCTGCGTAGCAATGACAGTGCCGCCTACTGGGCTAAACAAAATAGGCGTGAGGAAAGCAATGCCTGGCATCCCGAAGCGCTTGTAGATGCGCACTACCCCCCGGCTCCGCCGGCTGAACAAGGGCTTGCCTTTAGCGGTGCGCCGCGCCCGTAAATGTAATGCCCACATGCGCCCCAGCCCTGAAATCAGGAGTACGCTGGTCATCATGCCTGCTACCGACAGGCCCCAGCACATCGCCCACGACAAGCCCGCCAGCACGCCCGCAATGGGCGCCGCGACGAACTTAACCATTCCGAGCAGGAAAACAGAAGCGTATTTGAGGAGAGCAGGAAGCACGTGGCAAGCACGAATACAGGCGATGAGAAACGTAACACAGGCCGCTTACACAGCCGGTATCATAACGGTATGCAGCCAGTCAGGTTCAAACGAGCTGATTAAACTTTCAAAATTTGGGCCGCAGCTGTTCTGTAGATCAGCAATGCTACAGTTTGCTACCATACGATAAGTCGCCGGCATCGCCGAGGCCGGGTATGATGTATGCCTGGTCGTTTAGACCTTCATCTACAGCTGCTACCCACAAGGTGGCTTCGGGAATTTCGCGGGTCACGTAATCAACTCCCTCGGGAGAGGCAATAACGGCGGCAATGTGCACCTGCCGGGGCATGCCGAAGCGCAGCATGGCCCGGTACGTTTGCACCAACGATTTGCCGGAGGCCAACATAGGATCTACCAGAATTAGTACGCGCTCATCTAGGCTCGGCGCCGAGAGGTAGTCTACCTGCACTTGTACCTGCGCCGTTCCCTCGATGCGGTAGGCCGCCGCAAACGCAGAGGGCGACTGATCGAAGTAATTCAGAAAGCCTTGATGGAATGGCAGACCAGCACGCAGCACCGTGGCCAGCACCGGAAAATCCTGGAGCAGCTTGCCATTTGTTTCGCTTAGTGGCGTGGTGATGGTCTGATCGGTGTAGCTCAGTTGGGAGCTGATGCGGTAGGCAATGATTTCGCCAAGACGTTGCAGGTTTCGGCGGAAGCGCAGCGAGTCGCGCTGCTTGTTTACGTCGCGCAGCTCGGCTAGAAAGTGGTTGGCCACGGAGGGCTCGGCACATACAATGTGTACACGCTCGGAGGCGTAAGGCGTAGGGGTAGAGTTCAGCGCATCCATTGCAAATACCAGGGTCGGAGAGTTAGGGTGAAAGTAGTGTAAGGTACGGGCTGGGCACCGAAGTTGGCAAAAAACCGTGCAATCGACGGAATAACACTGCCTTCAAAATCCAACGTCAGATTAGGAGTGCCCGCGTGTTGCGCTATCACATGGCTCAGCAGCAAAGTAGGCGCCGACAGTTGGCGCCCGCGTGGCGAGGCAGCCGCAAATAGGTAGATTAGAGTATTCCGCTCCCGGATAAATAGCGCCGCTGCCAGCAGCTCGGCATCCGGCGCCGGCATTCGAACCTCATACAGCAGCGCCTGCCCGCGCTGCTGAGCAGCCGCTACCAAGCGGCGCAGCTGGATATAGTGCCGGGCAGAAAGCGACGCTGCCTTCCCTTTTGTTTGTTTGAACAAGGTAATAAGGGGCTCAAGGGTAGTAGCTTCCTGCACCACCAATGGCACCGGACGCGCCAGGTTTTGACGCAAGCGCCGCTGACTGCTAAGGTCGTATGCTTGTAGCAGGGTAGGAAAGTTGGGGACCAGGGATAAGTGGTAGGTTACGCGCTGGTCCGTTTTGTACGCAGACTTGGTGGAAAACAGTGAGTTATCCACATTCAACTGTTGATAACCCTTCGTATATCGACCACTTATCAACACTAAGTACTCTGCTACGTTTTTATGCTGGCTGGCATCAGTTGTTAACAAGCCAAGTTGTTGGGTAAAAGCCGGTTGAAAAAGCTCCCTACCCCACGGCCGGCGTTTGTATGGCAAAGGCAGTACGGAGCGGTATTCTCCGGATGGCCCGAGCTCTACCACAGCATCCCAGTGCTCCGCCACCGTGCGCAACCACCATGTGTGGGCATAAGGCAATTGCGGCTGGGCGGCGGCTACGCAATTATCCCAGGCTTCGAAGTTGAGGGAAGAAAAGGGTAGGTAGTGGAGAGGCACGTAGGAAAGCGGCAGTGTAACGCAATTTATCCGACGAACCTACGTGTTCATCAATGCCTAACAAAAAGCTTCTTGCTTTTCCTGCTCCGAGTAGGCCCGTTTTTTGTCGGCGCCCCACGCTACCCCAACCGTGAACTGCGTAGGTTTGTGTTGCCGCTGACTGGCTGTGGCCGCTACTTCTGTCCCTATGACCCATCGTCTACTTCTGCTGACTGCGTTGAGCCTACTGGCCGGCAGTACCTTGGCCCAAACTACGGACTCTACCACTCGCGCTACCAGTCCTACCTGGCTGGTGTATGACCAGTCGGCGCCCAAACTAGCGCCCCCACACCAGACTGGCCAAGGCACTACCTACGTGCCGCTTGACAAAGATGTGTACCGCATCATTGACCGTTACGCCATCAAGTACGGCGCCGATTCGTTGGGCGACCCGCACACCTCCGTGCGCCCCTACACCCGTGCCAGTGCCGCTCGCCTAGGCGAGCGAATGCTGCTCGACAGCACGGCTGTCAGCACATTTTCTCGCGCCGACCGTTTCAACGCCCGCTACCTGCTACGCGACAACTGGCCCTACACGGTGGAACTGTTGGCACAAAACACCAGCCGGAAACCTATTCTCAAGCACTTTTACCGCAATACCAGCGACCTGTTCCACGTAGAAAAGCCAGATTTTACGCTACGTGTGAATCCAGTAGCCTATTTGAGCGCGGGACACGACAACCGCATTGATGGGTTACGCTACGTGAACACCCGCGGCATTCAGGTGGAGGGCACCATTGACAAGAAGCTGGGCTTCTATACCTTCCTGGCCGATAACCAGATGGCTGTGCCTGGCTACGTGCAGGAACGCATCCAGCGCGACAACATTGTGCCGCATGAGGGCTACTGGAAGTATTTCAAAGGCGAGGGCGGCAATCAGTATGATTTCCTTTCGGCTCGGGGCTATATCACGTATGCGGCCAGCCGGCACATCAATATCCAGTTTGGGCACGACCGCAACTTCATTGGCAACGGTTACCGCTCGCTGATTTTGTCGGACTACACGGC
Source organism: Hymenobacter profundi (assembly GCF_019334315.1). GTDB lineage: Bacteria > Bacteroidota > Bacteroidia > Cytophagales > Hymenobacteraceae > Hymenobacter > Hymenobacter profundi. The sequence continues at coordinate 14,086 of NZ_JAHWGL010000057.1, read as the reverse complement.
GCCCTACCTGTTTTTGAAGCTGAATACACGCATCTGGAAGTTCAACTACCAGAACCTGTTCACGCAGATGACGGCCGACAAAGCCAATGCTGATACCGTTTATCAGAAGAAGTACATGACCTTCCACCACCTGAGCCTCGACGTAACGCCGAACTTCAACGTGGGCGTGTTTGAGTCGGTGATGTTTGGGCGGGGCAAGGGCGGCTACGAGTTGGGCTACCTCAATCCAATTATCTTCTACCGCAGCGTGGAGCAGCAGGTAGGCTCGGAAGACAACTCCCTACTCGGCTTGGATTTCAAGTGGAATATCAAGCACCGTTACCAACTCTACGGACAACTGGTGCTGGATGAGTTTTCGATTAGCCAAGTGCGCTCTGGTGATGGATGGTGGGCCAACAAGCAGGCCATTCAGCTGGGCGCCAAGTATATCGACGTGGCCGGCATCAGCAATTTCGATTTGCAAGGCGAGTTCAACTACATTCGTCCCTACACCTACCAGCACGAAGACAAATACCGCAACTACCAGCACTACAACCAGCCGCTGGCGCACCCCATGGGCGCCAACCTCTACGAGTTTATCGGCATTGCCAGCTACCAGCCCCCGCGCCTACCCCGCCTGAACCTGGTGGGCAAGGCCTTTTACTCGGTGCAAGGTCTCGATCTACCGCCCGTGCCGAATTACCCTACCATTGGCCCCGCCAATAACTACGGCGGCAACGTGCTCTACCCCTATAATATCCGGCCGCTGAACCCAGACGGCAGCCTACGCGAGTACGGCTACCAGGTAGGCGACGGCAACCGCAGCAAGCTTCTGCACCTCGATTTAACTGCTACCTACCAGCTGCGCCACAACCTCTGGCTCGATGCCAAGCAAATTATTCGCCACCGCAGCTCGCAATTCGCCATTCCAGCCGATGGCACGGAGAGCTACACGTCTGTGTCGCTGCGCTGGAATATTGCGCAACGGCTACACGAGTTTTAATTTGTGATTGGTCGATGTGCTGAAGTGCTATTACAGAACATCACAGTCAGCAATTCAGCATATCAACTACTTAGCTTATCACCTTGCGGCACGACTCTGCTACTACCCTGCTCTACCGCCCCGTTAATCAGCAGGAGTTGGATTTGATTGCGGCCTCGAATTGGCTAGCGTTTCCGCCGCGCTTGCCGGAGCAGCCCATTTTCTACCCCGTCCTCAACCACGAGTACGCCGCCCAGGTTGCCCGCGACTGGAATGTACCTTACTACGGCGTGGGCTACGTGTTGCGCTTCGCGGTAGATGCCGATTATGCCGCCCAGTTTCCGGTGCAAAACGTGGGCGACCAGCACCACGAGGAGCTGTGGGTACCCGCCGAAGAGCTAGTGGAATTCAACCACCACATTGTGGGGCAGATTGAGGTAGTGGCCGTATTTCAGTAGGGGCCTGTTGCAGGCGCCCGTCGTTGCGGTGATTGTTGCTACCCACATCTGAGAAAACACGCATTATCGTTCTGCAGCGGGCGCGTGCAACACGCCCCTATGATTGCCTACCTTTGCGGGGCTTATGAAGATTTACCTCCGCATTCTGCAATACGCACGGCCCTACGCCGATTTCCTACCCCTGTACATGGTGTACACGGTGCTGAATATTTTTTTTGGCATCGCTAACTTTGCCATGCTGGTGCCCCTGCTCAATGTGCTGTTCGACACGACGCAGACTATGGAAATACCTGCCGCAGTGCCTTCGTTTTCCTTCACCCTGGAATACATAAAAGAAGTATTCAACTTCTATTTTTCCCAGGTGCTGGCCGCCGAGGGTAGACTGGGCGCGCTGGCGTTTGCGTGCGGCATCGTGGTGATATCCGTGCTGCTGAGCAACCTGTTTCGCTACCTCAGCCTACGCATTCTGGCGCGCGTACGGGCGCGGGTAATTCGTACCATGCGCGCCGATTTGTACCAGCATGTAACCAAGCTTCCACTGGGCTATTTCTCGCAGGAGCGCAAGGGCGATTTGATGTCGCGCTTCACCAACGACGTGCAGGAGGTAGAGAACTCGGTGGTGAATACGGTGACGGCCGTGCTCCAGGAACCGCTCAAGATTATCGCCTACTTCGCGGTGTTGTTTGCCATGTCGGTGAAGCTGACATTGTTTACGCTGGTGCTGCTGCCCATTTCGGGTGGGTTGATTTCGGGGGTAGCCAAGCGGCTGAAACGTCAGGCGCAGCAAAGTCAAAGCACCTTGGGTACCATGCTTTCCGTGATTGACGAGATGCTGGGCGGTGTGCGCGTTATCAAAGCTTTCAATGCCGAAGCGTACATGAAGGAGAAATTTCGGGAGCAGAACGACCTGTATGCCCGCACGGCCCGCCGCATCGACAACACCCGCGACTTGGCCTCGCCCTTCTCCGAATTTGCGGGCGTGTCGGTGGTAGCGGGCTTGCTGTATTACGGTGGTACGCTGGTGCTGGGCGGCGAGTCCGATTTATCGGCATCGGTATTTATCACCTATATCATTCTGTTTTCGCAGGTGCTGGTGCCGGCCAAAGCGTTGTCGTCGGCGTTCAGTAACATCCAGCGCGGCTTGGTGGCTGGCGAGCGGGTGTTGCGCGTAATCGACACCGAGCCTACTATTCAGGACCAGCCCAACGCCACGGTTCTACCCAACTTCCAGCACCAGATTGAGCTGCGCGATGTGCAGTTTAGCTACGGCGAGCAGCCGGTGCTACAAGACATCAACCTGACCATTGGCAAGGGTAAAACGGTAGCGCTGGTAGGCCCGTCGGGCGGTGGCAAAAGTACCCTGGCCGACCTCCTACCCCGTTTCTACGACGTAACAGGCGGCCGCATCTTGGTGGATGGACATGACGTGCGCGACGTCACCATTCACTCTTTGCGCGACCAGATGGGCATCGTGACCCAAGAGAGCATCTTGTTCAACGATAGTATTTTCAACAACATTCGCTTCAACACCCAGGCCACAGAAGCTGAGGTGATAGAAGCCGCCAAAATCGCCAACGCCCACGACTTCATCACGGCCACCGCCGACGGCTACCAGACTGTCATAGGCGACCGGGGTGCCCGTCTTTCAGGCGGACAGCGCCAGCGCCTGAGCATTGCGCGGGCCATCTTGCGCAACCCCCCTATTCTTATTCTGGACGAGGCCACTTCGGCTTTGGACACGGAGTCGGAAAAGCTGGTGCAGGAAGCCCTTACGCGCCTGATGCAAAGCCGTACGTCGCTGGTTATTGCCCACCGCCTCAGCACCGTGCAGCACGCCGATGAGATTATTGTGCTGCAGAACGGCCGCATTGTGGAGCGCGGCACCCACCAGGAGCTACTGCAACAGAATGCCGGCCTGTATCAGCGCCTCAACCAGCTGCAAGGCAGCGGGGCGCTGGTGTAGCACGCCAACGGAACGTATGCTCTCTGCGTTATATAGCAGTTGATAGGTACAGATTCGTCCTACTGACTCGAAAAATTTTATATTTCGCATCAGGAGCTGAACTGCACCCTTGTTCCTCCATTGTTCAACGCTCTGCCCTACTACCTATATGCTCTTCCTGAAACGCCTGACCACCATTCTGGTAATGGTTTATTTACTGCTGGCTCTGCTATTCATCTTCAGCCAAGCCGCACGCGACACCTTTGCTTCGGCTATTGGGTTAGGAACCGAACCTGCTGCATTCTATTACACTTTGTTTGTAGCGGGCGTAGTGCTGCTGGCAGCCCTGCTGATTGTAGAAAATATTGATAGCGTGCTTCTGCGCCGTAGCGTGACGCAGCACGAAGGCAAAATCAACGAACTAAAGGCCCGCCTCTACGACCACCAGCTAGAGCAGCGCGAGCGTGATTTCCAACAGCGTCCCGGCACCGTGCCGGGTACTACCACCTACCCCGACGAAATCGTAATGACGCCTACCCCCGGTGCACCAGTAGGCTCCATTCCGCGGCGGCCAGTGTTTCCACAGGAGGATCCTAGCCTCAGCAATGCTCCGTTGGAGAAGCCCAACACTATCATTCCACCTGCCAACGACGCCGATAATTCCACAACCCGTTAACTTCGCGGCGTGACGAACACTCCACTCTCCGACCTCATCCGGGCCGAACTCACCAGCGCCCGCGACCTGCTGGACCGCTTTCTAACCGATCCGGCCAACCTGGCTGTCATTGAGCAAGCTGCTCGCCTGATGGCCGATGCGCTTCAGCACGGCGGCAAAATTCTAACCTGCGGCAACGGCGGCTCGCTCTGCGATGCGCAGCATTTTGCCCAGGAATTGTCTGGCCGCTACCGCGCCGACCGGCCTGCACTAGCCGCCATTGCCCTCACCGAAGCCTCTCACATGAGCTGCGTGGCCAACGATTATGGGTATGATCAGGTATTCAGCCGTTTTGTAGAGGCGCTGGGTAGGCCCAACGATGTGTTAGTTGCCATCAGCACCAGCGGCAATTCGCCCAATGTTCTCCGGGCTGCCGAGGCAGCCAAAGCCGCTGGTTTGAGTGTAGTGGGCCTCACGGGCAAAGATGGCGGCAAGCTCGCTACCCTTTGCGACGTTGAAATTCGCGCCCCCCACACCGGCTACGCCGACCGGATTCAGGAAATCCACATCAAGGCCATTCACATCATGATTCTGCTGATTGAGCAGTTGGTGATTGGGAAGTAAAGGAAGAAGCTGACATCCTATTGTGTCAGCTTTTTTTCAATCATATAATGTAAAAAATACTTTACATAAAGTAAAATAAATCTTACAATTGTAAATACATCCACTTATCCATTATCTACCATGAAAGCACAGTATCTTTTCCCGCACCGCTTCAAGAAAATAGGCTGGCTGCTCTTCGGTATTTCTTTGCCTATATGCCTTCTTATGCAATACAGTATTCTGCCAACGAGCGGAGTAGCAAGTATGCCTGCTATTCTCTCAGACGAAGGGTGGTTCCATTTCGTCCGCCCCGACAACAATGCGTTTGACTTTTTCGGCATCTTATTGCTGTTGGGCACCCTCTTGTCAGCGTGCTCTGCTGAGAAGTACGAAGACGAGTTTATTGCTACCCTCCGCCTAGATTCTTTGCTGTGGGCCACTTACGTCAACTATGCCTTGTTGGCTCTTGCCCTTCTTCTCACCTATGGATCATCATTCTTTATGGTGATGATCTACAGTATGTTTTCGCTACCGCTGCTGTTTTTGCTACGGTTTCAATATGTATTGTATCGCAATAGTCACAGCTTCTCGCATGAAAAATAACCTAAAGCTTGAGCGTGCCCACAGAAATTATACACAGGAAGATTTAGCCAAGCTTATAGGAGTTAGTCGCCAGACTATCAACGCGATGGAAGCCAATAAGTATGTCCCTTCCACTGTCCTTTCGCTGAAGATTGCGCGTGTATTTCAAAAACCAGTGGAAGCTATTTTCTTTTTGGATGAGCAAGACTGAATAAGCAACAGCTACCACCTAAAAGTCTGTGTTTTGTACCCAGAAACCACGGCACGTTTTTCGACAACACAAAAGCCAGCTCTACGGGGCTGGCTTTTGTGTTGTCAACCTTATTTTTCTTCTATTTCCGATGCTTACCAAAACCTACGGCTCGGCCGTGCAGGGTGTTAATGCTACCACTATTACGATTGAAGTTGTTGTATCGCAAGGCACTAATTTTTATGTAGTTGGTCTACCCGATAATGCCATTAAGGAAAGTCAGCAGCGGGTAGAGGCGGCTCTAAAATTTCGGGGGTATCGGATGCCGCGCACCAAGGTGGTGGTGAACATGGCGCCGGCCGATATTCGCAAGGAAGGCTCGGCGTATGACTTGCCCATTGCGTTGGGTATTCTGCACGCATCACAGCAGCTTACTACGGAGCAGTTGGGCGAGTACATCATCATGGGTGAGTTGGCGCTGGATGGTGGCTTGCGGCCCATCCGGGGCGTGCTGCCCATTGCCATCCAGGCGCGCAAGGAGGGCTTCAAGGGCATCATCCTACCCAAAGAAAATGCGCAGGAGGCGGCCATCGTCAACAACCTCGACGTAATTCCCGTGGAAACTATGCAGGAGGCCATCGACTTCTTCGAGGGTAGGCAGGACATTCAGCCGGTGCAGATGGACACGCGCCACGTGTTTCAGCACGAAGCCAACCGCTACGCCGCCGATTTTGCCGACGTGCAGGGCCAAGAAAACATCAAGCGGGCGCTGGAAATTGCGGCGGCCGGCGGCCATAACGTCATCATGATCGGCCCGCCCGGTGCGGGCAAAACCATGCTAGCCAAGCGCCTACCCAGCATCCTACCTCCACTGAACATGCACGAGGCACTGGAAACCACCAAAATTCATTCGGTGGCGGGCAAGCTGGGCAGCAACGCTTCGTTGCTGACAACGCGGCCGTTTCGCAGCCCACACCACACTATTTCGGATGTGGCGCTGGTAGGCGGGGGTGGCAACCCGCAGCCGGGCGAAATTTCGCTGTCGCACAACGGTGTGCTGTTTCTGGACGAATTGCCGGAATTTAAGCGCACCGTGCTGGAAGTGATGCGCCAGCCCTTGGAGGAGCGCCGCGTAACCATTTCCCGCGCCAAAGTTAGCATCGATTTTCCGGCTAACTTCATGCTCATTGCTAGCATGAATCCTTGCCCATGCGGGTATTACAACCATCCCGAAAAAGAATGTGTGTGTGGCCCCGGCGTGGTGCAACGCTACCTCAACAAAGTGAGCGGCCCACTGCTCGACCGCATTGACCTGCACGTGGAGGTGACGCCCGTAACCTTCGACCAAATGACGGAAACGCGCCCAGCCGAACGCAGCGAAAACATTCAACAGCGGGTAGAGAAAGCCCGACAGGTACAGGCGGCGCGGTTTGCGGAGTTTCCCGAAATTCATTCCAATGCCATGATGCCTTCGCAGATGGTAAAGGACATTTGCCAGATAGACCCGGCCGGCCGCACCCTGCTCAAGACGGCCATGGAGCGTCTCGGCCTCTCAGCCCGCGCCTACGACCGCATCCTAAAAGTAGCCCGCACCATTGCCGACCTGGCCGCCACCGACGCCATCGGCATCGACCACCTTGCCGAAGCCATTCAATACCGCAGCCTAGACCGCGAAGGCTGGGCGGGATAGGTGGTGAAGGCTGGGCGGGATAGGTGGTGAAGTAGTGAATAAAAAAGCGTCTGTTATCCTGAGCACAGCGAAGGACCTTATGCCCACAGAACGAGTCATTATTACGCCTGTCGTTCACACGTGAGAAGGTCCTTCGCAAGCTCAGGATGACAAACGCTTTTTTATTCACTATTCACAACTTCACTATTTTACCATCTTTGTACCACCATGTACAAAGCCCTTGTTAAGCCCCTACTCTTTCAGCTCGATGCGGAGCGGGCGCACCACCTTATTTTTGATAACCTGAAACGCGCCTACCGGCTGCCGGGCACGGCGGCGTTGCTGCGTGGGTTGTACGACTTTCAGCATCCGGCGCTGACGCGGGAGGTTTTTGGTCTGACGTTTCGGAACCCGGTGGGATTGGCGGCAGGGTTCGACAAGAATGCCGTGCTGACGGACGAGCTGGCGGCGCTGGGCTTTGGGTTTGTGGAAATTGGAACGGTGACGCCGCGGCCACAACCAGGCAACGTGCAGCCGCGCCTGTTTCGGTTGCCGCAGGATGAGGCGCTGGTCAACCGCATGGGGTTCAACAACGAGGGAGCTGGTGCTGCCGCCCAGCGGTTGCGCCAGCGGCGCAACCAGCAACTCATTATTGGCGGCAACATTGGCAAGAACAAGGACACGCCTAACGAGCAGGCCGCCCAAGATTACGTGGCCTGCGTGGAGGCCCTGCACGAGGTAGTCGATTATTTCGTGGTGAATGTGTCGTCGCCGAATACGCCGGGGCTGCGGCAGTTGCAGGAGCGCGAGCCGCTGATTCAATTATTGCAGCAGGTACAGGAACGCAACCAGTCCCTACCCCAGCCACGGCCGCTCCTGCTCAAAATTGCGCCCGACCTCACCGACTCGCAGCTCGACGATATCCTGCTTATCGCCCGCGAAACCAACCTCAGCGGCTTGGTGGCCACCAACACCACCATCAGCCGCGCCGAGTTGCGTACCACTACCGACCACATAACCAGCCTGGGTGCGGGTGGCCTGAGCGGCCGGCCGTTGCGGGCGCGCGCCACCGAGGTCATTCGCTACCTGCACCAACGGGCCGGTGATGCCCTACCCATCATCGGGGCAGGCGGTATTCATTCGCCGCAGGATGCGAAGGAGAAGCTGGCTGCCGGCGCGGCGCTAGTACAGCTCTACACGGGTTTCATTTATGAAGGCCCTGCACTGGTAGGACGCATCAACCGGGCGTTGGTGGGTTAGTTTAGACCTATCATGTTGGTGAGCAAATTATTATGTTATTTACTGCTGCTTACCCACAAAGGCTATTCTCTTATTTGCTAGGCAAGATGAAAAAAGGTGTTGCGTTATTTCTTGCTGTGTTCGGCTCGTTTACTATTTGTTATGGCCAAACTGGCCAAGAAGCCCTTCGGAAGTATCAGGCCGCTGCTGCTGCTTTTGCTACTGTCAGCTACTCTGTGCAACGGGTTGACACCTTTCCTGATGGCTCCGTGTGGAATCACCAAGGTCGCGGCATTATGCAGCGCGATGCGGAGAGCCAGTTATTGAAGGCGCGTTTTCTAGGAACGCGGCTCGATGTGCACAGATCGTTTCTGTATGATGGGAAGGCAGGGTTTGACTTGGATGACAGCACCAAAACGTATCAAGTGGAGCAGGACCCCTACTTGCCCGGAGTGTTAGGTGGCCCCGGCGGGCAAATGCTGGTAGAAGAATTATTTACCATCGACCCTTCTTACCAAGAAGTGACTTACAGCCGCAGCGCACAGGGTCCGGTCATCACGCTCCATTACCCCGACCGACCTAAAATTGACGTTCGGAATCGGTACACTTACCTTGTGCTAGATGAGAAAACTGGCCTGCCTAAGGTCGTGAAGACCAAGGAGCAGAAAACAGGAGGCACGCGGGTGGTTATGAAAACCCTGTCTAACCTGCGCGTGAACAATCCGGCAGATGCCAGCACTCTCAACAGCACCACCTTTCTTTCTGCGTACACTGCGGCGGCTTCTGCTACTCCCATTGCGCGCCCTACCCTATTGAACAAGCAAGCCCCTGCTTTTCGCCTGACTAGCTTCAATAAGAAACCCGTGGCACTCAGCAATTACCTAGGCAAAGTTGTGCTGCTGGATATGTGGACGACTTCGTGCAGCCCGTGCATTGCTTCTATGCCTGATATCCAACGGCTACAGGAAAAGTATCGACAGCAGGGCTTAGCTGTGGTAGGCGTACTAATGGACCCTGGTAACGCAGCGCGAGCACAGGGCATTTTAAAGCGCCAAGGCGCCGCCTACCTCAATGTGAGCGGCGATGAAGCAACGGAGAAGGCTTATCAGGTGAATGAGTATCCGCGGTACCTTCTGGTTGATAAACAGGGCAAGGTTGTGCTGGATATTACGGGCGGTGGTCAAGATGAGTTGATAGAAAGTGCCGTTAAGAAGGCATTATAAACTAATCACCCTTCATTGCGCAGTGCTTCTACACGCGCAGCCCAGTGCTGGCGGGCAAATTGCTGCTTATAGCGGCGTTGCACCCAGATCATGGGTGGCACGATGAGCAGGGTAGGCCACAAAAAGTTGACCGGCCACGGAATAAACGTAAGGCTAGTGGCCGAAAACGCCGATACGGCCGCAATGTAAGCGCCCACAAAACCCGAAATATGGTTGAGCAGCCACTGCCCCGGCGCTACCCGCACGTACGACCGTAACTGCCGCCCCGTCAGCATCACTCCAATGGCTCCAAACACTACGGAAGGCACTACGCCGCGCAGTAGGCCATACAGCAGTGTGCCGCCAAAAACCAGTAGCCCCGCCCCTACCCCCAGCCAGTCGAATAGGGTAGGGTGCTGGCCGTGGCCGAGCTGCTTGAGGTAGAGCGAGCGGTAGCCGAAGCAAGCCAGGTAGAGGCTGAAGATGCCCGTCAGCAATAGGAAGGTGAGGCCTTTGATGCTTGCCAGTGCCACGGCCGTGCTGCCCGCTACCACCATTGACCAGAAGAAAACCTGCCCCCAGCGCCGGTGGGCAGGGCCGCCCTTGCGCACCCACATAGCTACAGGGGCCACAAAAAAACCAGTGAACCCAGCTGCAATATGCAGCCAGCGCGTCAGGAGCAGGAGGGTTTCCATGGGCAATAAGCGGGGCTGAAGTGAGTAGTAGGATGAAAGTAGCGGCTTCTGGCGCCACCCGCTACTGCGTGCTACCCAAGTGTCAGATAACACGGATGAAACACCTTTTTGGGCTATCGAAATACGTACTTGCTCACAGCTTCATTCCTACCCGCAGTTCCAGCGCATCGGCGGCGGCGCGGTGCACTTTCAGGTCCACTTCCCCAAATACGTGCTTGGTGAAGTGATATTTCAACCCCAGCCGCTCGTAGTAGAAAGGATTGGATTTGTACGGATTGTAGACATACACGCCCAGGTGCGAAACGAAGGCCAGCCGTCCGAATAGCAGCTCGTGCCCTAGGTATACGCCGGCTTTTTTGATATCGGGTAGTCTGTTACCAGTTTGGGGATTCCGCAACTGCTCAACTCGCAACGATTGGTCCCGAAAGCCCTCCAGACCTAGCATTAGGTTGCTCTTGCGGTTGAGGCGCCGCCCTACGGCTACGGTAGCCGAAAAAACGGAGTAATGGCGATTGTTCCACTGGTCCACTTCATCCAATTGCTTGAAGGCGTAGCTGGTGCTCAGGTTTAGAAAAAACCGCCCGATGTCGGCTGGTTCGGTGGATGCTTCGGCGGGCTGTGGCCGAAACGCCCGCTGCTGATGATAGTTCAGCCCCAGCACTACCGAGGGTAGGTTGATGCCCCGGTTAGGCTTGGTGGTGGCTCCGTTGGAGTAGTGGTTGAATGCAAATCCTAGCAGTACCCCCAGGTGTTCGGTCACGGCCATGTCGTATTCTATGCGCGTCTGAATTGTTGCGTTCAGACGCGAGCCCATCATAGAATTTCTCTTATTGTCGAAGCGGTCATAGCTGGTTGTGAAGTAACCCAGCCCGGTACCCAACCGAAAATTCAGCTCCTGCCGAGCAGTACGCCAAATGGCCTTGTTGATGTAAGCCGTAGCTGCAAAGGACTGGCCCAGCCTTGGGTTATGGTAGTCGTAGTACACCAGCGCCAGCCCTACCTTGGGGTAGCGGTACCAGGCGTGCCAGGGCGCTGTGCCTGTGGTCTGGCGTTGCAGATTCAGCTCCGCTCCCGTAGGGTGCGACACGGCCAAATGGGCCACGGCCGGTGCATGCGCCACAATAAAGCTACCCTGCGCGTATGCCCCCACCACATAGGGGGCTACTGGCGCTACTTGCTGCGCCTGAGCAACTGTGGCACCACCCAGCAAAGTAGCGCACCACCCCCAATACTTACCGCTCCACTGATGCGTGGTAGGGAAGCAATACCTCAACAGCTGAAAATAATTATGCAAGCAATTTGCGAAACGCACCAGGCTGATCTTCTTAGGCAAAGAGCTGATTGAATACGATTTAGCCGGAAACAGAGTCATAAATACCTACTTACTTGAATATTTCCGGTGGACTATATGGAAGGAAATCACTGTAACCTTCTCTCCCTATTAGGCAGTATGAGCCCCTAAAATTAGTTGTCAAGCAGTTTGACTACTACCCGTTCAGGCTTTAAATCTGACTTCCCATGAAAAAAATTGCACTTCTTTCTCTCGCTCTTGTTTCGGCTGCTTCGGCTGCACAGGCGCAATCTGGTCCTCGTCTCGGTATTCGGGTAGGCGGTACACTGGCTAATATCGGCGGCAAAGATGCCGACCAAGTAAATGGCTACGCTGGCGACCTGCAATACAAACTCGGCTACAACGCCGGCATTTCTTATCAACTGCCTCTAAGCAGCGACGGTTTCTGGACACTGGCTCCCGAGCTGCTCTACAACCGCAAGGGCTTCGAGCGTAGCTATGAAACCACAGGATCCGCTTTAGCTGCTAACACCGATATTGAAGCTAACCGGAGAACTAACCTGGAAAAATTTAAATACCAAAACAAGCGGGTTCTTTCTTACATCGATTTGCCAATCCCTGTTCGTATTAACACCGCTCCCGGTGGTTCAGGTTTGTACTTTGAGTTGGGCCCGCAAGTAGGCTACATGGTAGCCTCTAAGCAGGAAGTGCAGAAAGAATACAAATACACTGATGCTAGCAACATGGAAGATGCCAAAACAACTTCCGGCACTAGCAAGGAAAAAGAAGACCTCGCTAGCTTTGACATCGGTGGTGTAGCTGGTATTGGCTACCAGACGGCTGGTGGTTTCAGCATCGGCGTACGCTACAACCAAGGTTTTAAGACCCTGTTCGACACCAAAAACACTAGCGCCCGCAATGAGCCGAAAGCCTTCAACCGCGCCTTCACGGCGCAGGTTGGCTACCTCATTCCCTGGGGCAAATAATTTCTAGAGGAATAAAAAGAGCCAGGTAACTCTTCGTGAGTCATCTGGCTCTTTTTTTATGGAATTATCCCACCCATTTACGCTCCTTTTCGTTTACTACCCCAACTGGCGTGCTTCTGATAGGCTACGCCACACCACTTACCTTTTTTCATAAAATTCATGAAAAAGTCTTTTATCATTGTTGGTTCACTGGCTATTGCATCTGTACTTGGTGCTCAGGAGTCGCGGGCACAAGGCGTGCGCGTGGGCGTGAAAGCCGGTGCTAACCTCTCTAACTTGGCTGGTGATGTCACCAACGAAGACCGTTTCGAAAACAAGTTTGGCTTTGTGGGCGGCGTAATGCTGAACGCGCCTCTGATTGCCGACGGCTTTCTCTCGATCCAGCCCGAGCTGCTCTATTCGCAGAAGGGTTTTAAGAACAACAGCTCGTCTGTTTTTGGCACCTACAAGTATGAAGGCCGCGCCAATTACAACTACCTTGATCTACCAGTATTGGTTAAGATTAAAGCAGGTGGTTTCTTCGTAGAAGCCGGTCCGCAGTTCAACTACCTCATCAATCGCAACGACAAGACGGTACGCACCAACAACGTTACGGGTACGCGGGCTGACTACAACTCCGGCGACTACGACCTGAGCAACGTGAATCGCTTTGAGGTAGGCTACGCAGCCGGCTTGGGCTTCCAGTCTGAAAACGGTGTTATTTTGGACTTACGCTACAACGGCTCGTTCACCGATTTCACCAAGGATGGTTACCAAGGCAACGACCTGCGCAACGCTCGCAACTCCTTGTTCCAGCTCTCGCTGGGCTACCTGATTACGTCGCGCTAGGCACAATTCGCTTGCGCGCCAACGCCCATCCTGCTGTGCAGGATGGGCGTTTTTGTTTTGGTAACCCGGCAGGAATATTGCCGAGAGCCGCAGCGGTAGTCTCATTAGCAGCACCATTTTCTTGGCTACCACCGTATTTTATGAAAAAAATTTACTGGTCGCTTCTACTCGCTGGCGGCCTCACAGTTTCCTCGGCACACGCCCAGGATATTCGCCTGGGTGTGAAAGCCGGACTAAGCCTGACCTCTTTTGTGGGCGACGACGCCATCGGCACCCGCTACAAGCCTGGCTTTCACGGCGGCGGCATGTTGGAGTTTAGCCTAGACAAAAACTTATCGGTCCAACCCGAGCTTCTAGTCTCCATGAAAGGCTCAGGCTACGAGAACAGCGACCTTCGCTACAATATCACTTATCTAGATGTGCCAGTGATGCTGAAATACAAGCTCGACGGTCTCTTTCTGGAAGTTGGTCCGCAGTTTGGATTTCGTTCTGACTCAGAGTTGAAGACCAACTCGACCAGTATCAAATGGAAAAACAACACCCGCGATGTAGATTTTGGCTATGCACTGGGTTTGGGCTATGAAACGCCCAAAGGTGCTTTGGTAGGACTGCGCTATAATGGTGGTGCTACTAAGCTTGGTTACGACCGTCGGCTCAGCATCATCAACTTGCCGGCCCGCCACATCTACAATAGCGCTCTACAGCTCTACGTGGGCTATATGTTTGGCCGCCTATAATAGAGAAAGCACATACTACTCTTCAACAAAAAGCCCACCTCTTGTAGG
>NZ_JAHWGL010000056.1 GCF_019334315.1 Hymenobacter profundi | reverse complement strand
TATTGGTTTGAATTTGGGGATTTAGTAGTCACCCCACCCCCCGGCCCCCGGCCCTCCGGGAGAGGGGAAGCCTGACGATTCGACTGTTAGCTGTTAGCTGTTGGCTAGTAGCTCTTGTTCAACGAAAAGCTAACCGCTAGCAGCCATCAGCTAACAGCTAAACCGTCTGGCTCCCCCTCTCTCGGAGGATTCCGCGCATCAAGCGGCGTGGGGCCGGGGGGTGGGGTCCACACCAGCACAACTTCCATGAAACGCACATACACTACCCTTCTCTTTGCCTCGCTCCTCCTAGGCGCCGCTACCAGCTGCCAGGACGAGTTCACCGACCTCACGCCCCAGGGCACTATCACGGACGCCAACTTCTGGAAAACCGACGCCGATGCTGTAGCCGCTTCCAACGCGCTGTACACCTACATGCGCGACGACGACATGTTTGGGCGCGGGTTTTTCTGGCTGATTAATGCCTCCGATGACATGGTGACCGGCCGCGTGCGGGCCACCGCCGCCAACGTGCGCAACTTCACAGCCACCGGCAACGAGGGCGACACCAACAAGATGTACGGCTACTCCTACCGGGTTATTCGCCGCTGCAACGAGATTCTGAAGAACGTGCCCGGCATGGCCATCAACGAGAGCCTGAAAAACCGGGTGCTGGGCGAGGCCTACTTCATGCGGGCCTTCACCTACTTCCACATTGCCACCCGCTACGGCGACCAGCGCGCCGGCGTGCCCATCGTGACGGTGGACAACATGGACCAGAACGAATTTCCGCGCCCGGCCAGCGTGGTAGAGAACTACCAGCTCATGGAGCAGGATTTCAAGAAAGCTGCCGAACTGCTGCCGCTGGTCACCGCGTATTCCGGCGCCGATTTGGGTAGGGCGCATAAGGACGCAGCCATGGCTTATCTCACCAAAACCTACGCTTTCTGGGCGCAGTACGACAAGAGCAAGTGGGCCGAAGCCGAGAAGGCTGCCGATGCCGTGGCCAACTCCGGCTCGGGTAGAGCGTTGCTGAACACCGGCCAGCCGCAGCAGGACTTCCACAGCGTGTTCACCATCCCGAACAACTGGTCCTCGGAGTACATTTGGTCGGTGGTGTCGGGCAAGCAGGATGGGAGCATTTTGCCGGGCGTGCTGCTCGAAAACAAGGGCTGGGGCCAGTACAACGGCTGGGGCTACTTTCAGCCTACCCTGGAGTTGTACCAGGAGTTTGAGGCCAACGACCCGCGCCTGAAAGCCACCATTCTCACCTTCGGCGACGAATTTACCTACCTAGGGGCTACCAAGCGCTACTCGTCCACCAACTCGCTCACGGGCTTCCAGTTCAACAAGTACATGCAGCCCTACGAAACGCCAGTGGCTGCCCACCTGAACGCCAACGGCGATAAGCCCACCACCGACCTGAACGTGCCGCTGATGCGCTACGCCGAGGTGCTGCTCTTGAAAGCCGAAGCCCAAATCATGCAGGGCAAAAGCGGCGACGCGGCCCTGAACGCCGTGCGTAGCCGTGCTGGCCTTACCCCCAAAACCGGCGCTACCCTCGCCGACCTCAAGCACGAGCGGCGCGTGGAGCTGGCCGGCGAGTTTGCCGACCGCCACGCCGACCTCGTGCGCTGGGGCGACGCCCAGGCCGCCTACGCCAAGCCCCAGCATGGCCGCCAGTACGCCGACCAATCCAATCCTGCTTCCACTTATAAGGTGGTAGAAGTGTGGCCCGCCCGCACTTTCAACCCCGCCATCCACCACGTGTGGCCCATCCCCCCTACTGACCTTGCCAACTCAAAGATTGCGCAGAATCAGGGGTGGTAGATACCCAAACGTTGTAGAGTCGATTGATGTAGAGATGCATACTTGCGTCTCGTCGTTGAACGTCACCGCTCAGATCGTTCAACGGCGAGACGCAAGTATGCATCTCTACATCGTTCTTATGCAGTACATGATAAAAACCATTGCCTCCGCCAGCCTAAGCCTGCTGTTCGCCACCGCCGTCCACGCCCAAACGCCGCGCTTTCAACCCGCGCCACCACTGGAGCAGGGCCATTCTCACAACGACTACTGGCGCCCGCACCCACTATTTGATGCCTTGCAAATAGGCTTTAAGAGCGTGGAAGCCGATGTATTCCTGATTGACAGCACCTTGCAGGTAGGCCACGAGCGCGCCGCTCTGCGCCCCGACCGGACCCTGCAAAGCCTCTACCTCGACCCGTTGCGCCAGCTCAGCGGCCAGCACTATATAAAGCCCGCCGAGTTGTGGCTATACGTTGATATCAAGAACGATGGTCCCGCTACCTACGCCCAGCTGCAACAGGTACTCAGCCGCTACCGCGCATTGCTCTCGACACCACAGCAGCCCCGCCCCGGCGGCGTGCGTGTCATCCTGACGGGCGACTACCCCCGCCAACAGGTTCTCGCCGACTCCAACCGGCTGGTGTTCCTCGACGGCCAGCTCACCGACTTACAGCCTGACCTCGCCGCCGCCATTCCCGCCGTTAACGGCAACTGGAAGAAAACCTTCCGTTGGGATGGGGTAGGAAAGATACCCGCCGCCGAAGTGGCCCGCCTACGTCAACTCAACGACCAGGCCGTGCGCACTGGCCAGAAAGTACGATTCTGGGATTTGCCCGCCGCTACGGCTGCACAACGTCAGGCCGTGTGGCGGGAGTTGCTGCGCTACCCCGCCCTTCTCGTCGGTGCCGATGAGCTGACGGAGCTAAAGGAAGTCATTGACGCGCAACGCGGCTCCGCTCCGTACAAGTAGTATCTTTTGTACCCTTCCTCTCCAGCTTGCCATGATTTCTTCACGCTACCTCCTACTGCTTAGCAGTAGTCTGTCCCTGTGTGCTTGCGGATCTTCTCAGTCACAGTCGCCGCCGTCCCGCATTGCCGTGATTGAAGCTATCAAGCACCTGCCTGCCCAAGTTTCGAAGGCTGATGAGCCGTTGTATAAGCGCGAGTATCAGTCGCCTGGCGCCTACCCTGTGCCAGACCTGGTGCCCTATGCTGGTCCGCGCAAGCCCATTAAGAACATCATTCTGATGATTGGCGACGGCATGGGACCGGCGCAGGTTACGGGCGGGCTGCTAGCCAACCACGGCCGCTTATTTATGCAGCAGGCGCAGGCCACGGGTTTTAGCATCACCCAAAACCAGTACGGCAAGATTACTGACTCGGCAGCCAGCGCTACAGCTATGGCTACTGGCCACAAAACCTACAACGCTGCCATTGGCGTGGACTCGCTGGGGCACAAGTTCCGCTCTATTATGTGGGATGCGCGGGAGCACGGCAAATCCACCGGCATAGTAGTGGCTTGCGAGCTGACCGACGCTACCCCCGCCTGCTTCGCCGTGACGCATCCCAACCGCAACGACCAGGAAGCCATTGCTGCCAAGTACCTTTCAGCTCCTATCGACTTCATGTACGCCGGCGGCCTGCGCTACTTCACCCAGCGCCAGGACCACGCCGATTTGCTACCGCAGTGGCGCCAAAAAGGCTATCAGGTAGTCACCAAACCTAGCGACATAGCTACCATCACCGGCCCCAAAGCCGTGGCCCTGCTTGCTGAAAATGGCCCACCCGCTGTGGCCGAACGCACCGCCGCCTACATCAACCAAGGCGTGGACAAGGCACTGGAGGTGCTCAGCAAAAACAAAAACGGCTTTTTTCTGATGATTGAAGGCTCGCAGATCGACGACGCCGGTCACTTCAACAACGCTACCCAAAACGTGCAAGAAGTACTGGACTTCGACCAGCAGGTAGGCAAGGCGTTCCGGTTTGCGGCCGCCAACGGCGAAACCCTCGTCATTGTGACGGCCGACCATGAAACCGGCGGCTATAGCATTGTAGGCGGCAGTTCAGCGAGCGGCAAGATAGCGGCCAATTTTGCTACCAATAAACACTCTGCCGTGATGGTCCCCGTGTTTGCTTATGGAGTAGGAAGCGAGTTATTCACGGGTATGTATGAGAACACCGAAATTTATTATCGAATTAAAAAAGCACTAGGCTGGAATACGGTTGAAAATAATTGATTTCGAACTTATTCAAAAAATCTGTTTAGAAATAGTTAAAACGCCATCTGATCTTGTCGAAGCATGGCGTTTTAACTATTTCTAAACAGATTTTTTATTTATCAAATTATGATGATTCTCAAGAATATTTATTGTTTAAATAATATAAAAGACAATAGAGTAAGGATAGTAAACTAGATATTTGCTCAAGCTCTATTCTATTCACCTTTCAAGCGCTTGAGCATGAAACGTTCCTTACCCTTCCTTTCCGCCATTGCCGCCACGCTGTCGTTGGCTTCTTGCGACAAGCAGGAAATTATGGCCCCTGCTGCCGGACCCGGCGCCACTGCTACTACCCAGCCAGCCGTGGCCTACTCCTTAAATAACTGGATGGGAGCCGTTGACGCTAACCTGTCTCTGTCGCAATTGAGCATTCCTGGCACCCACGACTCGGGGGCACGGTTTGAGCCGATTTCTGGTACGGCTAAATGCCAGACCTTGACCATCGGGGAGCAGCTCACGGCTGGGGTACGCTTCCTCGACATCCGCTGCCGCCACATCGACAACAGCTTTGCCATTCATCACGGTGCTGTGTACCAAAACCTGAACTTCGATGATGTGCGTGCGGCCTGCCTGGCCTTTTTGCAGGCCAACCCCACGGAGTGTATCATCATGTCAATCAAGGAGGAACACACGCCCAGCAACAATACCCGCACCTTCGAGCAGACGCTGAACACCTACCTGCAACAGAACCCCGACAAGTGGTACCTGAGCGCTACCGTGCCCACGCTAGGACAAGTGCGCGGTAAGATTGTGCTGCTCCGTCGCTTCTCTGCTACTACCAGCCCAAAGGGCATCGACGCTACCGCCTGGGCTGATAATACCACCTTCAGCATCAACACGACGCAGGCGCAGCTGAGGGTACAAGACCAGTATAAAGTACCCGACAACGCCGCCAAGTGGACGGCTATGACGACCCTGCTTAACGAGGCCAAGGCCGCGGCGCCTGGCCGTCTCTACCTCAACTATGCCAGCGGCTACAAGCCCGGCTTGTTTGGCATTCCCAACATCAACACGGTGGCCAACGATATCAACCCGCGCGTTTCCACCTTTTTCAGTGCACAAACTACCGGGCACTTCGGCATTATCCCAATGGATTTCACAGAGGCCAGCCGAAATAATTTAATTGTTAAGACCAATTTCTAACAGAATTTTAAAAGCACGTTACGTGTATTAGAATATATACACGTAACATGCTTTGTTATTTCATTATCACAAAATCAATTAATTATTAATTAACGATTCACTAACAAAATAAAAAAGTCATGCAAAATATTTTGTTTCCTTCCTGCCCGCTCACGACAACAGATAAGCCCGCGCCGCTTTCTGCGCCGCCGCAGCCTACTACCATACGTCGCCTCCTGAGCATTTCTATGGCACTACAGCTAAGTGGAGCGCCTGCCCCTACCGCTGCCACCCGAATTTTGCTGGCCCGCTACGTGGCCGGCCACCTCTCCCTCACCGACATCTTGCCTGAGCTCTGGTAGAGTGGTCCGGCCACGCCTGTTAGCCTATGTACCGAGTGAGAAGTCGAATACCACCCGGGAGCCATCGGGCGCAATGGCCAGCACCTGAATGATGCCGTTTTGGGCGGAGAGCAAGGCCCGATCTATATCCTGGGGGCTGTCAACGGTTTTGCCGTTGATGAAGGCAATGATAGTACCGCTGGGAATCCCTACCTGGTCGAAGAAACCGCCCCGCCGGACTTCCCTTACCAACACACCTGCCTGTAGGTTCAGTTGCTGCTTTATAGCATCGGGCACGGGGGCGAAACTGGCCCCGAGCTTGTTGTAGATTTTTTCCAGATCGGCGTTGCCCCTGGCCGTAGCGGTGGCTTCTTCGCCTTTGAGCGTGGCCGAGGTAGTGCGGCGCTGCTTGTCGCGCAGATACGTGAGCTTCACCACATCGCCGGGCCGGTGCCGGGCAATCCTTTCCGAAAACTCAGCCGACGAATTCAGCTGCACACCGTCGATGCTCTGGATAACGTCGCCTTCCTGCAAGCCGGCCGCAGCCGCCGCGCTGTTGTCGAGCACTCCTGTTATATAGACACCCTTCACCACGCCCGGTTGAAGCCCCTGCTGGAGCAAATACTGCGCTTCGACGGCCGGCGCCGGGAACGACACGCCCAGTAAGCCCCGCTTCACGGTACCGTACTTGCGCAAATCACCCAGAATTTTGCGGGCCAGGTTCACGGGGATGGCAAACGCGTAGCCGGCGTAGCTGCCCGTTTGCGAGGCAATAGCCGAGTTGATGCCAATCAGCTCGCCATCGGTATTTACCAGCGCACCGCCACTGTTTCCAGGGTTGATAGCCGCATCGGTCTGAATAAATGACTCGATGCCGGTGTTGCCGGAGGGTGCCGCGTAACCGTTCTGGCTGGGCCGATTGATGATGCCGATGCTGCGGGCCTTGGCACTCACAATGCCAGCCGTAACCGTGGTGTTCAGGGAAAACGGATATCCTACGGCCACTACCCACTCCCCTACCTGCACGTTGTCGGAGTTGCCTAGCCGGATGCTTGGCAGGCTGTCGGCCTCTATTTTGAGTAGGGCCAGGTCGGTGTTCGGGTCGCGGCCAATTAGCTTGGCCGGGAACTGCCGGTTGTCGGGCAACACCACTTCAATCTGCGAGGCGTTTTCTACCACGTGGTTATTGGTGGCAATGTAGCCGTTGCCGGTAATCAACACCCCCGAGCCGGACGCCATAGCTGGCCCACGCCCCGAGGGTGCACCGTAGCCCTGTCCAACCCCGGTGGAATAGCTACCGGAACCTTCGTAAGTAGTTTTGATGTGGACTACCGCCGGCGTGGCGGCCTTGGAAGCCTTTACGAAGTTACCCATGCCGCCGGAGGTTGCACTGGCAGGGGTGTCGTCTGATGTGGGAGTGGTTCTTACGGTATCGTCTGCAAAAAACGCGGTGGTGTTGCGCTCGTTGGTATCCCTGCTCTCCTCCTGGTCTTGTCTGTTGGTGCAGCTTACAGCTGCTAATTGCGCCAGGTAGAGGCTACTAAGAAGTAAAATAGTCGCTGATTTTCTCATGAAATTGGTGCTGTGTATAGCCCTGAAACCTCCTGTCTGACTCGAGTGCCAAGCAAGAGCTACCCATACCTGAGATAGAGGCTAACCATCTAAACGCAATTTTCTCTATATAGGGTGCGTCTGTTAGATAAGGCAGGGAAGCACTATTCAGCATAGGTGAACAGCTTACAATTATCTTTTTCAACTATAAAGTACAGTCTACCAACATAACAGAGCCAGAAGAAACGGGTTCGGGAGATACGTACTATAACTCCCTGTGTATAAGCATACAAACCTTTATACAAGAAGTCACTATTCTAAGGAGGCCTCTACTTAATAAAGCGTAAATAGACGAATAATGAATATTATTATAATACAATTACAACTTGATTTATAGATAGTTAGAAGCACTTAAATGTTATCCTTATATAAAGTAGCCTATTTTTTCTCTAGTTCCTGCAACCTATTAGAACTAATCAAGTATATGGACACAGATGTTGAATCAATATGATTTATCACAGATACTATTCTAAAGTCAAATATAATAGTCATATTTTTTAACAAATAAACTATATTTGCCTCAGTATTAGTGATTCATCATTAACAGTACTACTTCCGACCTTTCCTTAGTCCATACCACCCAGGATTGCTTCAGTCGCCAACCTTTCATTTTGATGTATGGAACGTTACACTTACTACAGTAACTCACAAAGGCTCATTTTACCCATCGTTGACAGCCTGATTATTTTCGGGGTTTTTCGCTTGACGGCGCACCAACTGCTAGGCACCTGGCAGTTCGACGGGTACTACTCGCTGTTTTTTGCGGTGTTTGCCCTGCTCTGGTGGATTATCTCGGGTCAGTACGCTAATATCTACCGCGTCGACCGGCTGATTTCTTACCCGGAGAAGCTGCGCAACCTGCTACTGGCCTTCATGATTCATGCCGCCGTGCTGATGTCCGGCGCTCTGGTTTTGAAGGTATACTGGCTGCCTATGTCCTACCTGATGGCCATGTATGGCGCTATGATGGTGGGTATTGTAGCAGGTCGTTTCCTGCTAGCCTTCCTACGTCGCACTTACCAGCAGCACTTTGCCCGCCCGCACAGCCGCTTCGTTATTGCGGGCACTAGCAGCAGCGCCCGGCAGCTTCAAGAGTTTTTGACCGTGCACGACCCGGTAGGCAACCAGTTCATGGGCTTCTTTACCGACGATACTGTGCCCCAGGGTATGGAGCACATGATGCGCGGCGGCGTTGATAACCTGAAGGACTTTTGCAAGCAGAATCAGATTGACGAAATCTACTTTGCTATGCCACTGGACCAGCACGACCTGATCCAGGACCTCTCGGGCTTTGCCGACGACCACTTCATTTCTTTCCGCATTATTCCTGACTTCCAGGGCACCATGCGGCAGGACATCAACGTGTACTACTACAACCACCTGCCTATTCTGACCGTGCGTCAGCATCCACTGGGCTTCCGGCCCAACCAGTTGATGAAGCGTGCCTTTGATATTGCCTTCTCGGGTGCGGTTATCTTGCTTGCTTTCCCGATCATCATGCCTATCCTGGCGCTGATCATTAAGCTGGATTCGAAAGGCCCTGTGTTTTTCAAGCAGATGCGTCCCGGCAAGCGGAACCAGCTATTCCCATGCTACAAGCTGCGCACCATGCGCACGGATATGGTAGTGGAGCTACAGGCAACGAAAGGTGATGCTCGTATCACCCGTGTAGGTCAGTTCTTGCGCAAGACCAGTCTCGACGAGCTGCCACAGTTCTTCAACGTACTGTTGGGCCACATGTCGGTGGTAGGACCACGCCCTAACATGGTGTCGCAGCTGGAAGAATACTCCAAGCAGATTCGCACGTATCCGATGCGCCACACCGTAACGCCGGGTATTACGGGCTACGCTCAGGTAAACGGTTACCGCGGCGAGACCCGCGCCGATGGCGCTATGGAGAAGCGCGTGGAGTACGACCTGAAGTACGTAGAGAACTGGTCGTTCCTACTCGATCTGAAAATCATTGGTAAGACGGTTTGGAACATGGTACACGGCGAAGAAAACGCCTACTAGATTTCCTGCGCCTCCTGCTTTCGTATGTTACCCAAACGTCTTGTTTTAAATTCCGGCATCTCCACGGGCACTTTCCCAGAGTTTGTCGATACCATTCTGCAATTGGGCGCGGCCCGCACCTCGGCCTACGTATGTTGCGCTAATGTGCACATGCTGGTAGAAGCCCACCGCGACGCTGAGTTTCGCCAAGTACTAGCCGATGCCGATGTGGTAACGCCCGATGGCAGCCCCGTAGCCGGGGCCGTAGGGTGGTTCCACGGCAAGCGCCAGGAGCGCGTGGCTGGTATGGACCTCACTCCTGCCCTACTAGCCGAAGCTGAACGTCGTGGGCAATCGGTATACTTCTATGGTACTACGGATGCCGTCCTAGCTAAAATCAGGGAGCGGATTGAGCGTGAGCTGCCTAATCTGCGCATTGCGGGTATGGTGTCTCCTCCCTTCCGCAAGCTGACGCCAGAAGAAGAAGAAGCGCACGTAGCTGCCATCAACAAAGCTGACCCCGACCTGCTCTTTGTAGCCTTAGGTTGCCCGCGCCAGGAAAAATGGATGGCCGCCCACCGGGGCCGTATCAAAGCCTGCATGCTGGGGGTAGGACAAGCCTTCCTGACCTACGCTGGCCTGGAGCAACGCCTGCCCGCCTGGGCACGGCGCTTGTGGCTGGAATGGGCCTACCGCCTGTGGCTGGAGCCGCGCCGCCTGTGGCGCCGCTACTTGGTTACCAACTCACACTTCATCTACCTGATAGCCCGCAAGGCACTAGCCCGTAGCTAGATAATAGGTATATCTACCTCTCTAAGTAGACACAAAAAAAGGTCGTCCGTTTGGACGACCTTTTTTTGTATAGCTATTGGTTGATTAGCGGCTAATCACCAAGCGCTTGGTGTAGTTGTGCCCAGGGCCGGCCACACGCAACACGTAGTTACCAATTGGCAGGTTTGCCGTAGACAGTGGCAAGTAGTTACTGCCACTCACCACCGACTGCACATAGTGTGCTATTTCCTGACCTTGCAAGTTGAATATGCTGATGGTGACACTACCTGCTTGCTCGAAGGGAGCTGCAATGGTCGTCTGCACGTTGGCTGGATTCGGGAAGACGCTGAATTCCGTTACGCTTGCGGCAACATTGCTTTCGGCACCCGTAACGGATAGTCCCGAGACGGTGCTGTTGCTGCTGCTTACGGCGCTAAAGCTGTTCTGTACGCGTACCAACTCCACATCGTCAAAGTAGAGCCACTGCCCGCCGGCACCGGCCTTCGAATACACGCCTACCTCGCACTGCCCGTTTGTAACTTGAATGCCGCTTATTTCTATCTGCGTCCAGTTGTTGTTAGCACCGATATTAGCCGTGCGCGCGGCCCCGCCGTAGTTCCGGGCCTGTAGCTGTACAGTGTTCTGCCCGCCGCTGCACTTGGCCCATACCCGCAAGGTATAGGTACCGTCGGCTAGTCCACTCACCATCTGGTAAGTATACACCTCGTAGGCCTCGGGCCGGTAGTGTGTGGCGTGGTACAGCCCCGAGTGTGCCCCCGGATAGATTTCTGTGTAGTCGGCGTTGTCGCTGCTGCCGTTGCCAGGCGTCGTGCTCCAGCGGCTAGGGGTTTGGGTAGGGAATAAGTTGTCATCGAAGCTTGCGTTCAGGACAGTGTTGCTACCTTCGCTGGTGCCACCACTGGTCTGCGCTACGAATTCCACGTCGTCGAAGTAGATCCACTGCCCACCGCCATCAGCGTTAGAGTAGAAGGCAATCTCGCACTCGCCTTTGCTGACGGTGATGTCCTTTATCTCGACCTGCGTCCAGTTGCCGCTCACTCCGCCATTGGTGGCCCCAATGCTGGCCGTGCGCTGGCTGCCGCCGTAGTTCTTCACCAGCATTTGTGCTGCGTTCTGTCCGCCGCCGCCTTTCACCCAAGCGCGCAGTGTGTACTGGCCCGCGGGCAGGTTGCGCAGGACTTGGTAGGTGTAGACCTCGTAGCTACCCGGCCGGTAGTGCGTGCCGTGGTAGGTGCCCGTGCGGGCCGTGGGGTAGGTCTCGGTGTAGGAGGCGTTTGTGCCCGTGCCGTTCCCGGTCCACGTCTGCCAACCCGTAGGCGACTCTGTGCCCCGGCCATCGGCGTCGAAGCTCGGGTTCACCACGTAGTTGCTACCCGTAGACGGCGCCGGCGCGCTTGGTGTAGGTAGTACCACTGTGCCCACTACCGTAACTGTTACGGCGCTGGAAGTAGTAGTAGCCCCGTCATCGTCCGTTGCTACGGCCGTCAACGACAGCGTACCAATGCCAACTGGCTTCCAGCTAAGCTGATAAGGCGCTGATGTCTTCTCTCCTATCTTAGTGGTGCCACTATAGAATTCTACCTTTCTAATAGAGCCGTCCGAGTCGCCGGTGTTGGCCATTAGCGTTAGAGAATTGCCGAGCGTCAGGTTGTTGACTGTAGCGCTCAGGCCTACTTTTGGAGACGAGTTGGGTACTGCAGGTGTACCAGATTGTGCCACAAACTCCACGTCGTCGAAGTAGATCCACTGCCCACCGCCACCGGCGTTGGAATAGAAGCCAATCTCGCACTCGCCTTTGCTGACGGTGATGTCCTTTATCTCGACCTGTGTCCAGTTGCCGCTCACTCCGCCGTTGGTAGCCCCAACGTTGACCGTGCGCTGGCTGCCGCCATAGTTCATCACCCGCATTTGTGCTGCGTTCTGTCCGCCGGCCCCTTTCACCCAGGCGCGCAGTGTGTACTGGCCCGCGGGCAGGTTGCGCAGGGTCTGGTAGGTGTAGACCTCGTAGCTACCCGGCCGGTAGTGCGTGCCGTGGTAGGTGCCCGTGCGGGCCGTGGGGTAGGTCTCGGTGTAGGAGGCGTTTGTGCCCGTGCCGTTCCCGGTCCACGTCTGCCAGCCCGTGGGCGACTCTGTGCCCCGGCCATCGGCGTCGAAGCTCGGGTTCACTACGTAGTTGCTACCCGTCGATGGTGCTGGTACACTCGGCGTGGTATCTTCATCCCCATCCTCGGGTCCGACGGTGATGTTGCGTTGCTGTAGCTTTTGCTGCCAGCGCACGTCCTCGCCCCGCTCCGTGTCCACCGTCACCGGGTTGGGCAAGGCCTCCACCGCGCAGCTCGCGCACGCCCCCGGGCTCACGTCCTGCCGGCCGTTCTGCCCCCCCTTGCTCATGTACCCCACCACCGTGCGCTCCACCCGGTTGTTGAAGAACACGTTGCCCGGCAGCTTGTAGTAGTTGAAGATCGAGGTGCCCGCCCACGTGCTCGGCAAACGCGTGCCGTCCGCGAGCATCCCGCTGGTCACCAGCCGGTTGTCGTGGTAGTAGATGTCGTGGCCCGCGGCAATGTTCATGGCCGCGTTGCACGTGCTCACGAACTGGTTCTCGTAGGCCTCCACAAACGCCGTCACCTCCGCCGCATTCCCGTTGCCGTCCGTGGTCATGCCCGTGCCCGTGTAGCCCGTGCCCGTGGCCGGAAACGGGTAGGCCCCGAACACGAAGTTGTTGTGCACCCGGATCGGGCTGCCGCTCGTGCCCGAGCTGGCGTACAGGTTGATGTTGTCCTCCACCAGGCTCTGGTTGGCCGTGTTGCGCACCTCGTTGTAGCTGATCTCCACCCCGGGCAGGCTGCGCACCGTGTTCAGGATCACAAAGCTGGCGCGCGTGCTGCCTTGGTTGCCGCGCCAGCGCCCGTCGATGTTGCGCGCTTGGTTGTAGCGCACCAGCAAGGGCTGGCCCACCCCGGCCACGCCCCCACTCGTGCTCCAGCGGTCGATGTTCAGCCCGCTGGTCTGCTCGAAGTAGTTGTGCTCGATCCACAGGCGGCGCGCCCGGTAGCTGTTCACGAAGCGGCCCCGCCCCACGCCCGTGCGGCTGGGCTCCAGGCCGTAGCCGCGGCAGTTGCGCACGATCAGGTTCGCCCCTTCGCCCGAGACGATCAAATCGCCCGCCCCGGCCAGCGTGCAGTTCACCAGCTGCACGGGCTCCGTGGTGGCGATGCGCACGCACGGCACTGAGCTGTCCAGGCTCCGATATGACCCACTATATACCCCGCCCTTCGTGATTGTAATAGGACTGCTATAAGTTATATTCGGAGCTTGTGCTTGCGCTACCATTGGTAGCAACATCACATATACGACGATTACAAGTCCCAGCGATAGTAGCTGATTGTACCAGCTCTTAGAGCTTCTTTTTTTGGCAGAGAAAGTAAGTTGCTTTCGCATCTGTCAAGTATAAAGTTCAACAAGCGTAGAATCCCAAATAAATCCTATTATTTAGCCCCTACAATTGTAAAGATAGTGCTGAAGATGATATTTGTATAAATCCTGAACATAGCAATAGATATATGTTGTAGCATTTTTAACGTCTACTCAACTAAGTATTTCACGCATAATAATTCCTTAATCGAAGCGGGTTATATATAAATAAAAGTAAATATTCAAAAGAGCATTTATCTATGAAAACGGCCAAATAGGTGATGTTGACGCGGTAAGTCGCATCTTTTTCTCTCTATTGGAACTTAATCCAATTAATAAAAAACCAGTAAAATCTAAAATTTAATTGTATTATTTCTTGCTGACTCAACAATAAAATTCGGCGCAATTAGCAATATTATTCGTCTAATTCGTCACGACAAATGACCAAATTTTATTACTAACTATTTTACTCGTTAAATCGTAGCAGCCTCTTGTTTCAGTAGTTGATATGCGCAAATACGAATACAACAGTTTGCAGCAAGCACGGTAATTTATTATCCGTTACGATGTTCTCTAAATTGAGCAATGACTGCAATTGTGCCGTTGTCTTCGGATGGTGAAAGACAGTCGATCTATCCTTATTACAGTGTAGCTAGCAAACCTTTACGTCCGTTGCGCTATTCTCTGGGCGATGCAAGTGTATTACTAGGCACCTGTTTCTTGCTTTTTTCGCTTGCCTCGGGTCCGACGGTGATGTTGCGTTGCTGTAGCTTTTGCTGCCAGCGCACGTCCTCGCCCCGCTCCGTGTCCACCGTCACCGGGTTGGGCAAGGCCTCCACCGCGCAGCTCGCGCACGCCCCCGGGCTCACGTCCTGCCGGCCGTTCTGCCCCCCCTTGCTCATGTACCCCACCACCGTGCGCTCCACCCGGTTGTTGAAGAACACGTTGCCCGGCAGCTTGTAGTAGTTGAAGATCGAGGTGCCCGCCCACGTGCTCGGCAAACGC
This sequence comes from Hymenobacter profundi, assembly GCF_019334315.1. Classification (GTDB taxonomy): domain Bacteria; phylum Bacteroidota; class Bacteroidia; order Cytophagales; family Hymenobacteraceae; genus Hymenobacter; species Hymenobacter profundi. The sequence goes on along the minus strand of NZ_JAHWGL010000056.1, from coordinate 17,937 downwards.
GTGCCGTCCGCGAGCATCCCGCTGGTCACCAGCCGGTTGTCGTGGTAGTAGATGTCGTGGCCCGCGGCAATGTTCATGGCCGCGTTGCACGTGCTCACGAACTGGTTCTCGTAGGCCTCCACAAACGCCGTCACCTCCGCCGCATTCCCGTTGCCGTCCGTGGTCATGCCCGTGCCCGTGTAGCCCGTGCCCGTGGCCGGAAACGGGTAGGCCCCGAACACGAAGTTGTTGTGCACCCGGATCGGGCTGCCGCTCGTGCCCGAGCTGGCGTACAGGTTGATGTTGTCCTCCACCAGGCTCTGGTTGGCCGTGTTGCGCACCTCGTTGTAGCTGATCTCCACCCCGGGCAGGCTGCGCACCGTGTTCAGGATCACAAAGCTGGCGCGCGTGCTGCCTTGGTTGCCGCGCCAGCGCCCGTCGATGTTGCGCGCTTGGTTGTAGCGCACCAGCAAGGGCTGGCCCACCCCGGCCACGCCCCCACTCGTGCTCCAGCGGTCGATGTTCAGCCCGCTGGTCTGCTCGAAGTAGTTGTGCTCGATCCACAGGCGGCGCGCCCGGTAGCTGTTCACGAAGCGGCCCCGCCCCACGCCCGTGCGGCTGGGCTCCAGGCCGTAGCCGCGGCAGTTGCGCACGATCAGGTTCGCCCCTTCGCCCGAGACGATCAAATCGCCCGCCCCGGCCAGCGTGCAGTTCACCAGCTGCACGGGCTCCGTGGTGGCGATGCGCACGCACGGCACTGAGCTGTCCAGGCTCCGATATGACCCACTATATACCCCGCCTTTGGTAATAACCAGTACGTTTTCCCGTCTGTCTTTCTGGGCCGAGCTTTGGCCGCACGCCAGCAACAGGCTACAGCTGACAGCAAGGCTCAAGAGATATTTCAAGCAGAGGTTGGGCACAAGGCAAGTGGGTAAGCAGGCCAAAAAAGAAGGGATGGTACTACCATCCCTCTACTCTCCCTAATGCAGGAAGTACCCCACTACCCGCCGGGCATAGCCGTTCAGCAGGAAGTACGGTAAGTAGGGCGCCGGGCAATTCTTCAGGGCAAAGTGGGTGAAGTTCACCATGTTGCCCCCACCCCGAATACCGAACAGATGTTGGTAGTAGCCTTTCAGACTGCGGTGTTTGCGGGTGAGCGTCTGGCCGCTTTCCTCAGGGTAGGTGCGTAGGGTAGCGTTGTAGTTGAGGTAGTTTGGGAAACCGTTGCGGCGGGCTACGCTGGTGTAGTCGAAGTCGGCTAGGTAGTGCGGCAGACGCTTTTCGTCGAACAGGCCGATTTTGTCGAACACAGCTTTTGGAATCAGCAGGCCGCGGCCGGGCAGGTAGGTAACTTCGTGCAAGCCGGTCCGCTGCTCGGGGGGTAGGACTTCGAGCAAGTCGCGGCGTGTGTTGCTGCGGAAGTTCAGGGTTTCGCCGCCGTAGATAGGCTCGCCGGTGGCGGCGTCTAGCTCCAGAGCGCCCAGCACCGCCTGCGGGTTGCGCTCGGCATCGAGCAGCATTTGCTCTACAAAACGCGGATCGGTCACCACATCGTTATTGAGGGTCATGACGCGGGTAGCACCCAACTCCAACGCCCGCCGAATGCCTAGGTTCACGCCTGCCGTCCAGAACAGGTTACCGTCGCCGGTTACTACTATCACTTCTGGAAACTCATCGGCCAGCATCTGGTCGGTGCCATCCGTCGAGCCATCGTCCACGACAATCGTGCGGAACGACTGGTTGGTTTGTGCCCGCAACGACAGCAGGCATTCGCGGGTAAATTCTTTGCGGTTGAAAACGGGTATGACGACGTAAAGCATTACAAAAAGGGTAGTGAGCTGAAGAGAACTAACTCTGCTTTGTGGGTTTGAGGCGACTTCAATCAGGTGTTTTTCAACACCGCCAATTGAGGTACTGCTTCTTCAATCAACTGCATGATGCGCTGACTACGGGCCGGCCAAATTTGCGTGCGGGCAAAAGCATAGCCGGCTTGTCCCATCGCGACGCGGCGCTCCGGGTGGTCGTAGCAATATTCTACGGCGCGGGCCAGAGCTGTTACGGTTTCGTCGGGCGTTGTTACCGACACCTTGATAGCAGCATCAGTGGGTATAAAATCGCGGGCACCCTGGTGGTTGAGCGTAATAATGGGTAGGCCCGCACCCATGGCTTCCAGGAACTGCGAGGCGAAGGAATCGCGCAGGCTGGCGAACATGAAAACATCGTGCGTCAGGAATACCTCCCGCACTTCGGCCCACGGCAGGCTGCCGCGCCAGGTTACACGCTCCGTAAGGCCCCGCTGCCGCAGCATTTCGGGTAACTCTGCTCCTACCGGTCCATCGCCTACGATGGTCAGGTGATACGGCACCCGCGCCGCCACCTTAGCCAGCGCATCGAGCACGAGGGGTAGGGCTTTTCGGTGAATCAAGCGTCCCAGCCACAGCAAACGTAGCTGAGCGGCTGGCTCGCGCACCGGAAATTGGGCGGGCAGAAAGGATTCTGGCAAGCCTGAATCCAGGAACAGTTCTACCCGCCGGGCACCTAGTGCCCGGACTTTCTCGGCGGTTTCATTATTTGTAGTCAGTACCAACGCCGCGTGCCGGATGCTCTGGCGCACGTTTCGGTCGCTGGCCATCAGCACCCGGCTGATGGTATTGCGCATGGTTTCCGATTTAAACCAGTCGGGAATGTAGGACTGGAATGAGCGAGGCGTTTGCTGCCCGCCACCCAATGGCCCGATAACTAAGGGTTTACCTACCCGCCACAGCCACGAAGCCATTTGCAGACTACCGTAAGTAGCGTGGTGTATCAGATCGAACCCAACCGTAGCTTCCAGCTTGCGCGCTGCGCGCCATGCCTGGTACTGCCACACCATGTAGTGTAGGTACACGCCAAACTGCCACCGATAGAGGTAGTCTACCCAGCTGGGCACGGCTACATACACGAAATGCAATCTGTCCCGGTTTTCCGGCGTGGAATGCTTTGCCAGGTACGCTTCTATATCAGCCCGCTCATCGGGACGGGTGAAGCACCATACCTCATGCCCATGCCGTAGCCACTCCTGCGTCCAGTGGTAGCCAATGCCATTTTCCCCACCCTTCGTGGGGTTGCAGGCATATGCTGAGAGCAGAACGTTCATGATGACAGGGTGTTTGCAGGAACGGCTTCCGGGGTAGGTGCCGCTGATTTTGCTTTGGGACTTTGCAAGCCCGAGGCCACGGGCTTCTGCCCGGCGAAAACCCGCCGCACGATGGCCGACAGGCGGCTGCGCAAAAACTCATTGAAGCGTTTCCGGTCGCGGGGCCGGTCCAGGCGCACGTAGGCGGGGTGCTGTAGCGGGAAGCGCAGCTCCTGGGCAGGTAGGGCGCCCATCATGTCGCCGTCGTCGTGGGTGTGGGTAGAGTTGTTGCCGAAGCCGATATTACCCACCAGATTCACGGCGGGCACAATGTATAGGCCTGAGTTCATGGCAATGGTATACTCCCACTGGTAGTCCCACACGTCGGGTGGCGAGGGTAGGGCCAGCACGCCGCGCATCTTGCCCAGGCGGTAGCGCTTTTCCAGCGCACTGCTGAATACACCATCAAAAGCGCCGCTGGCAACGGCCTCTCGGAAGCCCGACAAGTGGTAATCGTACATGTCCCAGGCACGACGCCAAGTGGCCCAGCCCCAACTGTTGCGCTGTTCCGAGAAGTAGTAGGAAGGCGCACCGGGTGCGAGCGGCTGTTGGGCCTCAGAGCCAAAGTTGTTGCCGCCAATGTGCATCACGCGGTTATCGTCGCGGTAGCGAACCAGCAGCTCCTGGCAAAACCGGAAGAAGCTGGGCGAGGGCACGCAGTCGTCTTCCAGAATAATGCCTTCCGTTTCATGGCTGAAAAACCAGGTGATGGCCGTGACGGGCCCTACCCCACAGTTCAGGTTTTTTTCCTGAAACAGCGTGAATACTTCGCAGGGCCAATCCACTTCCTCCACAATGGCGCGGGTTTCGGCGCAGCGCACGGCGTCGGTGGGGTGGTTGGGGCGCGGGCCGTCTGCGGCCACGTAGAGCCGGGTAGGCCGCGCCTGACGGATGGTATCAAATACACGCCGGGTCGTGTCGGGCCGGCTGAAAATCAGCAGCAGCACCGGTGTATCCAAAGCCGTATCAGCAGACGGAGTAGCAGAGGGGGTCATAGCAGAACAGGTAGCAGTAGCAGTCGTCTGAAACAGAGCGACGTCGGCAGTCTCTAAGCAGTGGCAGCCACAGCGGGTGCGGCAGCAGCCGTCGGCACCGAATCGCGCACGGCTTCGTACATCGCTATGGTGCGCTGGATGATGGTATCAGGATTATGCCGCTCCTGAGCTACGGCCTGGGCCTGAGTGACAATGCGCTGGCGCAGAGCCGGATCTTGGTAGAGGCGCAGGGTCTGGCGGGCCAGGCTGGCGGGCGTCAGGTCGCAGAGCAGGCCGGTTTCGCCTTCGGTAATCAGCGAGGCTACCCCACCCACGTCGGAAGCCACCACAGGCAGGCCCATCAGTTGGGCTTCACACACGCTATTGGGACTGTTATCGATGTAGGAAGGATGCAGCAGGCAGAACGACTCGCGGCACAGGCGGGCCAGGCCGGCTCCCGTCTGGAACGGGCGGCATTCCACATGCTCAGGGCCGATGTGCTGCAAGTTATATTGGGTGGCTACCGCAGCCACGTCGGCCGGCTCCAGGCGACCCACAATCACGAGGCGCAACTCGGGGGCTTGCTGGCGGATGAGGTCGAAGCCCATCAGCATTTCCTTGAAGCCTTTGATTTCCTGCTTACCCCCAACAAACAACGCCTGTGGCCGGGCGGGCTGCGGCGGCGCGGGCTTGTCGGCTTCCTCAAAAAACTCGGGCCGAATGGTCTCCCAGTTATGAAAGATGCGGGCGCCGGGGCTCAGGCGCTTGGTGTGGAACTTGTCCCAATCGGTGCGGCAGGAGAAGTTGTGCACCGTGGGCAGGTAGCGCTTTTCGTAGAAGCCCGCCAGCGTCCATAAAAACTTCAGCATCGAAAACTTCTTGGGCACTACGTTCGCGTATTCCGACACAATGCCCTGCACCGACAGCACCATGGGCGCAGGTAGGCCGGCCGTCATGGCGGGCAGTTGCAGCTCCGAGCCGTGCAGGTGCAGCACGTCATACTCCTTATAATGCTGGCGCAGGTACTTCTTCACAATGGCAATGCGCCATTGGTAGAGCGTCAGAATATCGGTGCGCACCTTGGGCACTTTCAGGTAGATGAAATGTATGCCGTCGCGGTCGAATTCATCCACGGGCTTGTCGATGCGGTGCGTCCAGTTCAGGATGGTTAGCTCCACACCGGGCTGCCGACGCAATAGTTCTGCCAGCGTGCCTACCCACGGAACGGGGTGCGCCGCGGGCTCAGAAGGGTGAGGGTAAGGGGCAAGCCAGAGAATCTTCATATCAAAACGAAATAATAGGCAGACAGCGGGATTAGATAGGTAGCGCCTGGGCGGGTGCCCGGCGTGGCTGCGCCGCAGACCGTGGCTGTATCGCAAGGTCGTCGGGCATGGGCTCGGCTAGAGCGGCTAACATCAGGCCAATTAGGCCATAGTGGTAGGTAGACCAGTCATAGGATGTGCCGAACACCACTAGGCTAATAAAGAAGGCCACCAGCGCGGCCGTATCCGCGTCTAAAGCACGGGAGCGAAGCAAACGCCGTGTGATTAGCACAATGGGCACCAGCACCACCAGCAGAACACCCACAAGGCCGAAGTAAAAAGCGCGGTCGAGGTAGAAGTTGTGGAAGTGATGACCAGTCCGGTCTTTCCACATGGGCATGTCGCTGCTGGGGTCGTAGAATTGCATGGGCACTTCGAAACCTTCGAGGCGCCAGCCGGCTATGGGGCGTTCTTCTACCAAAGGTATGTAGGACTCAATCTGCTTGAGGCGCCAGCTGCCGGTGCCTTGCTTGTCGGCGTTAGCAATGTCATCGATACTTTGCTCAAAACGGGTGACTACCTGCGGATTATCTAGCACCAGCATGGTGATACCCAACGACCCCAGGATGAATGGGATGACGAGAAGCATTACCATTTTGACAGGGGAGAACCGCGCTAGCCGTGCACGGCGCAGCAGCCATACATCAATCGGAATGGCGATGAACATGGCAATCCAGACCGAGCGGTGCTGCAAGAAAATCACCAGCGGCATACACACGAACACGACCAACAGCGAAGCAAGCGAGTTGCGCAGCAAGTAGTTGTTCAGACTGAGTAGAATTACCAGCACAAATAGGTAGGCCGACGCAGCATTGAAACCCCGCTCATTCTCCACAAAAGCACTCAGGCTCAACGACTCCCGGTGAAACAACACAAGATTACCGAGTGAAACCAGCAGGATAACCGTGCTAAGCTGTTGCATAGGTGGCAGGCCGTGCCGCCGGTAGAAGCCGTAGATGCCGAAAATCATCAGCAGCACAAACAGCTTGTTGAATACGTGGGCGTACTCCAGCACCGAGCCCCAGCCGGCGTATGACTCCAGGATCATCCCGCCAATCACCAGCAATACGGCTATCAACCACTTGCGCATCAAGGGTTCGAAGTAGCGCCAGTAGAACCAGATGCTGGCCAGCGACCCGGCCAACAGAGCGTATACCAGAAACTTCAGCTCTCCCGGCTCCTGGTCCACCCGATCAGCCCCGAACGCAAACTCCCAGAAGGCCTTACTGGTAGCCAGTATTGCCAAGATGGGGAGGAGCGCAAGAAAGTTTAGCTTGATTTTCATGGAGTACGGAAGTATGCCGGCAAATCAGTGCGCCTCGATGGCGGGCAGGGGTTGCGCAGGAGTAGTGGCTTTTGCCGAACGGTTGGCGGTTGGGTCAGGCAATTGTCGAGCCTGCTCGAAGAAAGCCAGCGTATTAGCAAGCATCACGTGGGCGTCGAAGTGCGTGCGCCCAAAGGCGTGCTGCCGCTGCCGCAACTGCTCCAATTCGGCAGGATTCGTCAGTAGGTTTTGCAAGCGGCCTGCCAACTCGGCAGGCGGAGTAGCCACTGGCACCAGCGCTTCGGGGGTAGGCGCGAGTAGCTCGGGGATGCCCCCTACCGCTAGCGCCACGGCCGGGCACTCGGTAGCCATGGCTTCGAGCAACACCAGCGGGCAGTTTTCGCGGGTGGCGGCGTGTACGTAGAGGTCAGCGGTGCGCAGCAAGGCCATTATCTCGCGGTGGTAGCCCAGCAACACCACGTGCTGCTCTAGGCTGGCCGCGGTAATCTGCTGACGCAGATGCTCTTCGTCCTCGCCTTTGCCTACCAGCACCAGCACAAAATCAGCGTATTGTTGCCGGAGTGCGTCGGCTACCTGCACTAGGTAACGTTGGTTTTTGCGCGGCTCTAGCTGCCCTACGTTTAGTACGATAGCGCGGCCGGGGAACATCGCCCGCAGGTCGGGCACGCCGGCTGGGAGGGCAGGCGCCGCGGGCGGGGTCATGTCCACGCCGTTGTAGACCACGGTGGCCTGCGCATCGGCCGGTAGCCAGGGCAACGTGCGTTGCAGCACATAATCAGACACCCCGATGAAAAACCGGGTTTTCTGCAACAGAAACGTGTACCAGCGGTGTAGGGCTCGTGCCGTGCGGCCTGAGAGGTGCAGTTGGTGCACTAACTCCTCAGCCGGATGGTCGTTGAAATGGCCGGTCACAATTACCGGCGCCTGGTCGCGCAGGGCGAGGCAGGCGGCCCACCCGCTGCTCACATCCTGGGCATTCACCACGTCGTAGCGGGCAGTGCGGTCGATGGCAAAATAGATTTCGGCCACGAAGCCTAGCTCTATTCCCATTCGGGCACCCGCCTGACCAAATAGGCCCAGCGCACGGCGGAAGGCTCCAATGGCGCGGCGCACCGCGGGGCGCAGGCTGGCCTGCGTTACCACCGTGACGGTGTGACCTTCACGCTGGAGTTGCTCGGCCAACCGCTCGTAGTGCACGCGCACCCCAGAAGGGGCTCCCGGAACCATCAACGAAGTCAGCAGAATATTCATGGCGTGAGGGAGCTGGTAAGCGGCTCGAAAGAAGGAAACAGTGGCTGCTGACGCTCCAAAAAGGTAGCATAGCGCGCTAGGCTGGCATGGATGGGGGTAGGCAGGCCCGCCACGTTACGCAGGCGGTTCAAACCTTGCTGCAAGTGTGGATGCAGTTCGCTGGAAGGCCAGCGCAGCACCACAATACCCAAAGCCAGGCCGCCCATGGCAATCTGTGCGATGAGTGTAACCAGCGCCGGGCTACCCACGGCGCGCAGCCCCAACGACACAACCAGAATTCCTACTCCTACGGCAGCAGCGTTCAGCAGACCAGGCAAATACATGGCCAGCAGCTGCCGGTATCGAATGCCAATATCATTGTGGGTGATGCGCATGTACAAGAACGTCCGCACAATTTCGCCTGTGCCGATGGCGGCGGCAATGCCCAGCAGGCCGTAGTCGCGCAGTAGCCAGAACATGCTGGTAAGCAGTACCATGAACTCCAAGTTCAGAATTACTTTCTGCCGAAGGTTGGCCCGCGCATCGGCCACAATACCCGCGAACATAGTGGTCATACTCAACGGAATAGCGAAGCATAGCATCCGCAGAATTGGCACCGAATCCATCCATTTCGGACCGAGCAATACCCGCACCATTTCGGGAGCAGCCACGGCTACTCCAGCGCACATGGGTAAGATGAGGGTAGCCACTAGCGTGCTGCTTTTCAGGTAGAGAGCCCGCACGCGCGGCACGTCTTCCTGAATTTTGCTGAACGCCGGAAAAGCTACCCGCGCCAGGCTGTTGGTCAGGAAATACATGGGCAGATACAGCAGCATGTAGGCGCGGTTGTAGATACCCAGCAGCGTGCTGCCCAGCAAGCGACCAATCAGCAGCGTATCCAAGTTGCCATTCACAAACTCCAGGAAGCTGATAACCGACACCTTGCTGCCGTAGCCAAGCAGCTTGGCATATGGCTCGCGGCTGAAAATGAGCTGGATAGAGTGGCGCACCAGCGCGTAGCTCATCAGGGTAGCAAACAGCTGCTGCGCCAGGCTGGCCGCAATCAGGCTCCAAACGCCCATTCCGGCCCAGGCCATCGTAATGCCTACCCCGCCGTAGCCCAAGATATAGGCTATCACATCCACTTTGGCAATAGAGTCGAAGCGCATTTCGCGCCGGAGCAAGCTGGCGGCAGTGGTGCCAATGCCTACCAGAACAAAGCCTAAGGCTTGCATCCGTACGATGGGCACTACGGCTTCATTTTTTAGAAAAAACACCGATAATGGTGCCAGCAACCAGGCCAGCGCCGCTACTCCAATGCTCAATCCAATGGAAGCCGTGAAGGCCGCCCGGATATCCATCTTGCTAATTTCAGGGCGCTGCACCAGCGCGTGCCCCAGGCCCATTTCGGCAAAGTAGCTACCGAAGCGCAATACCACACCCGACATGGCTACCAGACCAAACGCGGCCGGGTCCAACAGGCGCGCCATTACCGCCGTGTAGCCAATTTGCATCAGTGCGTTGGCCACGGTGGCAGCGGTGGTCCACTGCACACCCTTCACAGCCGCCGATGCTACATTGCTAGAGGTTACTGCCATTTAGTTGTGCATTAGATAGTTGTCAGTCAGTGGTTGTCAGTTATAAGTTGTCAGGTTCAACGACAACTTATAACTGACAACCACTTAACTCACTAGCTGCCGTAGTTATAGGCTTTGGTTTTGTAGCGGTATTCGTAGGTGTTAGCGAAGTGCACATCGTTGATGACCGTGTACAGTTGCTTCACCTTCTGGTCGCGATACAGCTCGTCGATCTGCCCTACCATCTCGCGGTCGGTGTAGTTCTGGCGTACCACGTATAGGTTGGCATCCAGATGCTGAAGCAGCACGAAGAACTCCGATACATAGCCCATCGGAGGAATATCTACCATTAGGTAGTCGTACTCTTCCTTAAGCAGTAGAATCAAATCTTCCAGACGCTTGGACTCCAGCAGCTCCGTGGGGTTATGCGGAATCGGGCCGCAGGCCAGCACGTCTAGGTTAGGAATATCCGTTACGATGCGAGCTTCTTCCAGCGTGCTCTGGCCACTCAGGTAGGTGCTCAGGCCCTGGGGGGCTCTGGCATCGATACCCAGGTAGGGAGCCACGGCTGGGCGGCGCATGTCGCATTCCAGCAAAATCACGCGGCGGCCGCTACGGGCCAACTCGGCGGCCAAGTGCACAGAGCAGAAGGTTTTGCCCTCGCCCGGTACCGATGACGTAACGCCTATAACGCGCTTATCGAGGCCAGCCGAGAGGTATTGCAGATTCACCCGAATCGAGCGAAAAGCTTCCACAATGGGGCTGCGTGGGTCCTGGGTCTGTACGCGGCGGTCTTTGCTAGTGCCGTGAGGAATCACGCCCAACAGCGGAATATCCGTGATGCGCGCTAGGTCTTCTTTGCCCTGCACGCGGCGGTTGGTCTTGTCGATCAGCAGCACCAGTCCGGTAGGAATAGCTAGGCCAGCCAACAGAGCCAGCAGGGCTACCAGCGGCGGCTTGGGCGCCGCTGGGCCAAGGCCGGTTTGCCGGGCCGGGTCTACTATTTTCTTGTCGGTAGTGTTGGTAGCTAGAGCAATAGCAGCTTCGTTGCGCTTTTGTACCAGGAAGCTATAGTTCTTCTCGGTAGATTCGCTCGTGGTTTGCAGCGAATTCAACTGACGCTCATTTTCGGGGGTGCTGCTCAGCTGGCTACGCACAGCGCTCAGTTGCTGGTCCAGGTCGCGCAGGGCAATTTCGGAGGTGCGCGTTAAACTACCCAGGGTCTGAATCAACTGCTCCTTAGTGGTGCTGATTTCCTCATCTAGCGCTACTACCTGCGGGTTGATGTCGCTGGCATTCACGGCTAGCACAGCGCGCTTATTGTTTAACTCTGTGAGTTGCTCAATCAAGTGCGTAACCGTAGGATCGGAAATGCCGGCGCTGCTGAGCGTAGCTACTTGCGACTTGCCGCGGTGCTGCCGCAGATAGGATAGCATACTCTCGTAGAATTTCTGATCGGTGGCCACACGAGCACGCATGGTACCCAGTTGTGCCTGCTGCTGAATATCTACGCCCGACTGCACCCCTACGTCTACTACATTCCGCGAAGCCCGGAAGGAGCTGAGGTTAGCTGTGGAGCGGGAGCGAGAATTTGACAGTTTACCAATCTCATTGTCCAGAAAAGCAATCGTCTTGCGGCCCGTCTCGTTCTTCTGATTCAGGTCGTCCTGCACGTAAGTGGTCATCAGCGTGTTCAGGAAGCGCTGCTCTTTATCGGGCACACTACCTCGAATGCTCAAGAGCAAAATCCGCGACTCGTGCTCAGTGGGTTGCACTTTCAGGCGCTGTTGATAGTCAGCAGTCAGGCTGCTCATATCATTCATCCGGAAGAAATACTGCTCGCTGCCAGTGGCAGGGTAGCCCGGCTCGGGGTTGATAACAACCGACAGCAAAGGCGTGCGAAGCGTATCGCCGGCACCAATAGTCTGATCGAACTTTACGTCTTCTACCTCGCGCACCAGCTCACCGGAAAACAACTGACGTAGCTCGCCTTTGTCGGCTTCGGCATGCACCCGGAAGCGACCATCGGCCAGCGACTCTACATAGATGGGCACCCCCGTTAGCTGTGGCTTGTTGGCCAGGGCCTGCACCTGAAACGGCACGCCTCCCATGGCCCGCTCGCGCACTTTGAGCTTGCGCACCGAGTTCAGCCACGAATCGGGCACGGCGTAATAGCTTACCCCAAACGGCAGCTGCTCCAGCGTGCGGCGCACCATATCGGCCGAGGTAAGCAAGCCTACCTCGTCTTCAATCTTTACCGCGCGCTGCTTATTGTTATCAAGCAGTTGCAGCAGCTCTTGGGTTTGTTTCGAGCCGGTCGACTGGTCGCCGATCAGCATGGTAGACTGGTAGTCGTACACCGGCGATTTCACGGCCAGATACAGCCACGCACCCAAGCCTGCCAGTAGCAAGCAGCCCACAAACCACGCCCAACGCCGGCGGAGCTTGAAGAAAAGCTCGTGTAAATCTATTTCCTCCGAGAAGGCAGAACGGTTTTCCATACCAGATAGTCCTTATTAGGTTAGTAGCAATAAGTAGATAGTCCAGCGAACTTCTCTACTTGAGAATGAAGCCCAGCAACAGCACAACGGACGAGATCCCGGCGAAAACTAGGGCTAGGTTGCCGACATTGGCCCGGGTAGTACGTGCTTTCATCGGCTCCACATACAGCGCGTCGTTGGGGAGCAGGTAGTAGTAGGGCGACTGTAGCAGTTTAGGGTCGGTGAGGTTGATGAGCACAACTTCCGGACCGTTTAAGGTTTGCCGCACCAGTTTCACGTTTTCGCGGTTACCAAATTCCGTTAGGTCGCCTGCCATGCCTAGGCCTTCCAGGATAGTAGCCTGCGGGTTGTAGATGAAATAGCGGCCTGGCGAGCGAACCTCGCCCAGCACCGTAATTTTAAAGCTCAGCAGCTTTACCAGCACGTTTACGTTGAGCACGTAATTGCTGATGTTCTTCTGAACCAGCGTTTGCGCCTGGCTGATATCCAGTCCCTGTACTTTCAGCTTGCCCACGGTAGGTAGGCTAATGTTGCCGTCTTCGCCGATGGGGTAGCCAGTCAGGTACAGCGTGCCGGGGTCACCGGAGTTCATGATTTGCGTGCCCGTGATATTGAACGGCTCTGTCAGCTTAGAATCGGCGCCTTGCACCCGAATGCTAAGCACATCACCAGGTTGCAACCGGTAGTTGGGCCGGGGATTGCTTACAGCCACTGGGGCTTTCACAGAATAGCTACTGCTTTGCAAGTAGGGTAGCTTTTCCTGCACCACGCAGCTTTGCAGACTTACTGCCCAAACAATCAGAAATAAAAGCAGACTCGAGCGGAGTGGTAAACGCATAAACGCGGGGTAAGAAAATTGCGAAATGAGGGAGTGATTGATGACGTGCAAGAAGATTAGTAGGATTTTTCTAAATATAACAGCATCCTATCTTTATCGCTTATGTAGCAAAGTTAAGACACAAAAGGCTGCTATTTATTATTTATCGTATAAAATATATGTATATGTTAAGGTAATAAAGTAATAACACGCCTACCCATGGTAACAAGGCTTCACACAACACAAGTGCATAATTTTAGCTATTTCCAAGACCCATACGTGACATCCTAATTAGCGTTACATAAGATACGTTTTACTTTTAGCACCCAGATTTCGAGAGTACACGTATAGGGCACACCTTTTTTCATTTTTTGTCTTCGATAGATACTATTGATCCTCTACGCATAACAACCTATAAATACTTGTATATCTGATAGAAAGCCAAATAGCAACCTTTCCAAAGCCTACCCCTTTCTCTTGGTAGGCACATCCACTTCATATTGCCATTACCAGTAGCAGATTAATTTTCTGCAGTTACTCAGTTTATGGATTCTACCGACGTTGTGATTGTAGGAGCAGGCGCAGCCGGACTACTAGCGGCCCGCACGCTGGCCCAGGCCGGGCGGCAAGTGCTGGTGCTGGAAGCCCGCGACCGGGTAGGCGGCCGGGTACATACTTGCACGCCGGCGGGCTTCAGTGCCCGCATAGAAACGGGCGCCGAGTTTTTGCACGGTGCGGTGCCTCTCACGCGTGCTTTGCTGGCCGAGGCCAGCCAGACGTGTTATGATTCTACCGGACGGGCTTACGCCGTGCGGCAAGGGCAACTGCGGGTAGACGACAACTTCTTCGAGCACCTGCCGCAACTGCTTGATAAGCTTCAAACACTCTCGCACGACCTGACGCTGGCCGACTTCCTGCACCAGGAATTTTCGGGGGAGGAGCACCGTGGTCTGCGCGAAATGGCCATGCAATTTGCTGAAGGCTACGACGCAGCCGACCCGACACGCGTGAGCGCGTGGGCCTTGCGCGACGAGTGGGCCACGGGCGACGCCGACGACTCGCCGCGCCCTGTAGGCGGCTACGGCCCGCTGCTGGACTGGCTGGTCCAGCAAGCACAGGAAGCCGGCGCTACGCTGCACCTGTCGCGGCCGGTGCAGGAAATCCAGTGGCAGCCGGGGCAGGTACTGATTATTGATCAGCAGGGTCAGCGCTACCAGGCCCGCCAGTTGTTGCTTACGGTGCCCTTGGGGGTGTGGCAGCAGCCAGCAGATCAGGCAGGTCACCTGCGCTTCACGCCCGAGCTACCCGAGTACCGGGCAGCTGCGGCCGCACTAGGCTTTGGCGTAGTTACCAAGTTTGCGCTGGAATTTCGGGAGCCTGTTTGGGAGGCCAAGATGCCCGAAATGGAGTTTCTCTTCTCCGATGCCTCCGTACCTACCTGGTGGAGTCAACAGCCCGACACACGCCCCCTGCTGACAGGCTGGCTGGCTGGACCAGCCGCCGAGCGCCTGCGTCAGCATTCAGACGAGCAGTTGTTACAGCACGCGTTGGATTCGTTGGCGTATTTGCTGGATACTACGGCCGCTGCGCTCCGCCAGCAGCTCCAAGCGTGGCACGTAGCCAACTGGGGAGCCGACCCGCTGGCATGGGGGGCCTACTCCTACCCTACTGTACAGGCAACCTCAGCCCGCACCTTGCTGACCACGCCCATCGCCAGCACCTTGTTTTTTGCCGGCGAAGGGTTGTACGAAGGCCCAGCAGCCGGAACGGTTGAAGCCGCTCTAGTGAGCGGCCAAGAGGTAGCGCGGGCTATGCTGGCGTAGTAGCCTACCCCAGGCTTTGCAGCCAAGCATCGGCCTCCGACATGAGCGAGAAACGCTTGTAGGTTAGCTGAGCTGGTGAAATAGAAATCACGGATTGCGTTGATAACCGGTGAATTGGATCATCCCCCTCCACAATGGCGCAGTAAGCAAAATTCGCTTCTGCAATGGCCCGCGGCACCCAATTGGTAGCAATCCACTGCTGAGCTTCAGCCGAAAGGGGCCGCCGGCCGCCGTGCTCCGATAGTATTTTGGTGGCCCCAGTGCGCAGCAATAGTAGCAGCACCTGCTCGTAGAATGCCTCCAAGGCCATTTGGGTGATGCGCTCGGCGCTCCAAGCCAAATGCATATACCCTATTGTATTGTAGAGCAAACGTCCCGCCTCGTTTTGATAAAACTGGGTTCCACGCGCCTGTATCAGTGTGTTCATACCTTGCAACTGCCTCCTGCGAATACCAGGAACTGGGCCTTATGTGCAAGGAGCCTGCCACCTTCATTGTCGGCACTCAAATTTACACTGCCTGCAATTATGGCAGCACCGGATGGAGTTGTAGGTTTTTTTGTATCCAGTGCTTGGCCTCGACAATAGTAGGCTGCGTTACGGGCTGTATCTCGTACTCTTGGCTTGCTAGTGTTTTAGCGCTGTAACTGGACGCAGCAATCTGCCCAAATACGTTTTCCGACTGCACAATACAGATGTGGCGGACACCTGCGGCATAGGCACGCGGATTCCAGTCGGTATTCAGCCAGTGCTGGTCGTCGGAGGTTAGGGCACTCATCTGGCGGGTGTCGGCCAGCCAGCCCAAGGGAGAAGTTCGCTTAGACTCTTCTTCATAGCAGACCAACGCTTCGTTCATCATAGACTGGAACTGCTGTCGATTAGCGAAAGAATGCCACTGGGTGGTGATGCAAGGCACCTCCGGATCGAACAGCACGGAACCATAAGAATAAGCAGCCAGTGTAATATCAGCCATGAGAGGAGCAAGTAATAGGCCGGTCTTGGCAGCCGGGTGGGGTAGGGCAATAAATAGAAGCGCAGGAGCGCTACCTACGCTCGTATTTGCATAAGGTTACAGTAGGAGATACTGTGGCGCTTACTGCGCGCCCAAATTGTCGGCAATCGTGCGTACAGCTTCGTTTACATACGTGGGCACCTCGGCAGTAGGTTGCAGCAGGCGCAACAAGTAGAGATACTTACGGCGGCCATCGGCCAGCATATCGGGCGTCACCTCCACCGTGAACACACCGAATGGCTCAAATTTCTGCACCCCTACCAGCAAGAAACGGTCGGCGTGCAGGGCATCTAGGTAGAAGGCGGCCTGGCGGTCGTAGTCGAAACCGGTACACTGGGCGCGAAAATGCTCGTAGTCGCGGGCACCGGTAGTCTTAAAGTCGATAATGGTATACGGCTGATTGGGCTGGTCTACCACCAGATCGGCGCGGAGCTTACATAGAGTGTTGGTAGTGGGCTCCGTGAACAGACAGCTGGGCTCGGGCACCCCTACCTCCAGCAGCTGGCGCAACTCGGGTTGCAGCTTCACGCCCTCCACCAGCCACCACACCAGCGTGTCGTTGAGGCCAGGCTGGCCGGGTTGGTACTGATCAGGCTCCAGCAGGGCGGTATGGAAAGCAGTGCCAAAGCTGAGGGCGCTCTGGTTGCCGGGCGTGCGGGGTAGGCGGCCATTCAGGGCGTCGCGCAAGCGCGATAAATCGGAATTGGCCACGGCCGGCAGGGCGCGGTAGTCGTCGTAGGGTAGGCGGAGCAGGTCGGGGCGGCGCGCTGGGTCAGTTGGATAAGTCACGGGCAAAGAACACGAATCGGCGGTAAATAACTCCGCTGTGCTTGGTAAAACCCTGTGTATACGCAACAGTTTTATCCTAGCGTTTCCATGCCGTTCTTTGTGGGACAGTTGTTAGTTGTCGGTTGGTAGATGTTAGCTGCGAATGCTTTGAGTGAAACTACCCCGTGACAATTGACAACTACCCACTGACAACTTTCTGACCTGATGTCATTTCACCTGCCGGCGGATTTGCTTGACCGCCCTACCCCTTATTACCTCTACGACCTAAGCCTGTTGGAGCGGACGCTCCACACGCTGCAACAAGCCGCTCAGGCGCACAACGTGCAGGTGCATTATGCCCTCAAAGCCAACGCCAACTTGCCCGTGTTGGAACGCGTGCGGCAGGCCGGTTTCGGAGCCGATTGCGTGAGCGGCAACGAGGTACAGCGCGCCCTGGATGCCGGCTTTGCGCCCGACCATATTGTGTTTGCCGGGGTAGGAAAATCGGATGCCGAAATCAATCTGGCGTTAGCGGCCGATATCTGGTGCTTCAACGCCGAGTCGGGACAAGAGCTGGAGGTGTTGAACGAGTTGGCTGGCGCACAAGGCCGACGTGCCCGCGTGGCGCTGCGCGTGAACCCCAATGTGGATGCACATACTCACCACTACATCACCACTGGCTTGGATGCCAACAAGTTCGGTATCAATCTAGCCGATTTGCCGGCCACTGTGGAGTTGCTGGAATCCTTACCCCACCTGGAGTTGGTAGGCCTGCACGCCCACATCGGCTCGCAGATTACCAACCTGAGTGTGTTCGAGAAGCTCAGCCACAAGATCAACGAGTTGCAAACCTGGCTGGAAGAAAAAGGCTACCACCTCCCCCACCTCAATGTGGGCGGCGGCCTGGGCATCAACTACGACGACCCCGACACCGACCCCATCCCTGATTTTGAAGCCTATTTTGCGGCCTTCGATCAGCACCTGCACCGCCGCACCGGCCAGCAGGTGCACGTGGAGCTGGGCCGCTCGGTGGTGGCGCAGTGCGGCACGCTCGTGAGTCGGGTGCTCTATGTGAAGCAAAGTCAGCAGACCAATTTCGCCATCCTCGACGCGGGCATGACGGAGCTGATTCGCCCGGCCCTCTACGGCAGCCACCACCACATCCAGAACGTGACCAGCACCGCCGAAACTGAGAAGACCTACGATGTAGTAGGCCCCATCTGCGAGTCGTCGGATACGTTCGGCAAAGGCATCCTCCTACCCGAAACCAAGCGCGGCGACCTGATAGCCCTGCGCTCAGCCGGCGCCTACGGTGAGGTCATGTCCTCCGAATACAACCTCCGCGAGAAAACGACTCCGGTGTATGTGGGGTAACTTTGTTGAGTAAATGAGAGAAAAGACGGCTGTCATCCTGAGCAGAGCGAAGGACCTTGTCACGGCAGAACGAGTCGTTGCTACGACGGTCGTGCTTATGTG